>JAJYWE010000080.1 GCA_021791675.1 Actinomycetes bacterium
ATCGGTCCGCTGCTCGGCGGCGCCGTCGTCACGTGCATCGCCGCGCTTCGCCTCGGCCCGGTCCTCGGTACGCGCGACCGCCCGCCGGGCTCCCCGGGCGCGACAGCGATGGGCGATCGCTGACTCCGCGCCGCCGGCGCGACTCGGCGCAGCGGCGTAACTGGCCGCAGGGGCGTCTGCCTTCGTCCCCGGTCCCTCGTCGACGACGCGCGACGAGTCGGGAAGCCGCTCCGCCCGCCCCTCCATCCGGCTTGGTCTTCGCGGCGGGGTGACTACCGAGCCCTCTCCCTCATCGACGCCCGCGACCGAACGCTCGAGGTCGCGGCCCTCGGGCATCGAGGCGATGCCTACCACACCTGACCCCAGCGCCCGGTCCGGCTCTCCGAGCCGGACGGCCGCCAGGGGGCGGACGGGCCGGAGGAGCTGGGGGACCGGCGGAGCTGGGGGACCGGCGGCCATGTGGCGTCCCGCCGCGCAGAGCGAGCTCAGCGCAGAGCACCGCGAGCCGACCCCGGGCGTTCGGGATGTATCTCGTCCCGCTGGGCGTCGGTGGAGTGGGCTCCGCTCAGCCGGAGCACGACGAGCCCACCCGAGCTGTGCGCGCGCCTCCGGCCCCCGACGCCGGACACTCCACCGAACACGGCCCAGGTCAGGAAGGGGGAGGTACCGTGGCGATCGCCTCGGAACCGCTCGCCCCGGCGATGGACCCGTACCAGGGGGCGTCGAAGTTGTCCACGCCCCCGTTCGACTTGAGGATCCAGTAGCCACCGGTTGCCGGGTCGACGGCAAGGCCGATCGCCGTGACGCCGGCGGCGAGCTTCCCTGCGTCCGAGCCGTGCCAGGGGGCGTGGAAGTTGTGGACGCCCCCGTTGGACGTGAGGACGAGGTAGCCGGATCCGCTCGCGACGATCGTCCGGGCACCGCTCGCGCCCGCGATCGAGCCGTACCAGGGGGCGTCGAAGTTGTCCACGCCCCCGTTCGACTTGAGGATCCAGTAGCCACCGGTTGCCGGGTCGACGGCAAGGCCGATCGCGGTGATCCCACTCGGGAGCTTCCCTGCGTCCGAGCCGTGCCAGGGGGCGTGGAAGTTGTGGACGCCCCCGTTGGACGTGAGGACGAGGTAGCCGACCGGAGGCGGAGGAGGTGGCGAGTTCGTGAGGTCGAACACCGCAGGTTGGTAGGCGCCATTGGCGGCAGCAGTGACCACGAAGGGCCCGGTCGCCGAGTTGGCCGTGAGGGTGGGTGCCGTGGCAACGCCGTTGGCGTTGGTGTCGACGGTCTCGCTGGTCGCGCCGCCTGCGAACGTGGCCGTGGCGCTCCCGCTCAGGCCGCTCTCGAGGCCGGTGTAGGTCGTGAAGGTGACCGGGACGCCGCTCACCCCCACGCCGTTCGGGTCCGTGAGCACCGCCTGGAGCGGTGTCGAGAAGGTGGTGCCGACCTCGGCCGACTGCGGCGTCGTGGAGAGCGAGGCGGTGAGGGTGTCGGGGGTCCCTGTCGTGTTGTCGAGCGAGAAGTTGGCCGGCGCGGCGACGCCGGGTGCCGAGGCGGTCGCCGTGAAGGTTCCCGTGGTGCCGTTGGTGTAGATGGCCGAGGAGGTGGCGATGCCGTTGCTCTCGGTGGTGTCGACCTCCTCCGTCTGGCCGTTCGACTCGAAGGTCCCACTCGCTCCGGAAGACGGAAGGGTGAAGGTGACGCTCACCCCGCCGACCGGCTGGCCGGTCGCGCTCAGCACGAGGGCTTCGAGGGGAGAGGAGAACACGTTGCAACACGAGGCGGACTGGGACTGTGGGGTGGTGGTCGGGATGGCGAGCACGCGCCCTGCTGGGCCGCTCAGGTTCGTGAGGTCGAACACCGCAGGTTGGTAGGCGCCATTGGCGGCAGCAGTGACCACGAAGGGCCCGGTCGCCGAGTTGGCCGTGAGGGTGGGTGCCGTGGCAACGCCGTTGGCGTTGGTGTCGACGGTCTCGCTGGTCGCGCCGCCTGCGAACGTGGCCGTGGCGCTCCCGCTCAGGCCGCTCTCGAGGCCGGTGTAGGTCGTGAAGGTGACCGGGACGCCGCTCACCCCCACGCCGTTCGGGTCCGTGAGCACCGCCTGGAGCGGTGTCGAGAAGGTGGTGCCGACCTCGGCCGACTGCGGCGTCGTGGAGAGCGAGGCGGTGAGGGTGTCGGGGGTCCCTGTCGTGTTGTCGAGCGAGAAGTTGGCCGGCGCGGCGACGCCGGGTGCCGAGGCGGTCGCCGTGAAGGTTCCCGTGGTGCCGTTGGTGTAGATGGCCGAGGAGGTGGCGATGCCGTTGCTCTCGGTGGTGTCGACCTCCTCCGTCTGGCCGTTCGACTCGAAGGTCCCACTCGCTCCGGAAGACGGAAGGGTGAAGGTGACGCTCACCCCGCCGACCGGCTGGCCGGTCGCGCTCAGCACGAGGGCTTCGAGGGGAGAGGAGAACACGTTGCAACACGAGGCGGACTGGGACTGTGGGGTGGTGGTCGGGATGGCGAGGACCGACGCTGGGGTGGATCCTGCCGGCTGGCCGGCGGCAAGAGCCACCGAGGGCGGCAACCACCCCACGAGGCAGCACAGCACCAGCACCGTGCCGGCTGCACGATACGGATGAAGAGCGATCCGCATCAGCAACACCTCCCACTTCGGGCAAGCGCGATCGTACGATGTTCGGGCTACATGTGCAACGAGATCTTTCCAGCGGCGAACGTCACTCGTGGTGTCGCGCACCGCGCGGGTCGCGACGACACCCACGGTGGGGCGCCCGGGCACTACGACCACGGCGGGCACTTCGCCGAACAACCCGGCGCGACGAGAAGCAGACGACCGAGTCCGCCGAGAGGCGGGCACCGGGGTGCTCTCCTCGAGCGAGACCGGCGCCCGTCTGCCTGCGTCAGCCCCGAAGCGCCTGAAAGCCGCTCGCCAACGCGAGACCGAGCAGCACGACCCCGACCACCCGGCGCGCAACGCGAGCCGGCACCAGCCGCTCGATCACGCTGCCTGCCCCCACAGCGAGTCCGGAGGCGCAGACGAGCGCCAGCGCAGCCCCGATGAACACCGAGAGCGGCTCCGCGGTCCGGGCCGAGAGCTCGGCCGTGACGAACTGGGTGAGATCCCCCCACTCGGCGAGGAAGATCAGTCCGAAGGCGGTGCCCAGGGTGCGCCAGGCGCCTCGGCTGGCGGCGGTAGCCCGATCGATTTGCCTTCCCGCCTCCGACTCGGAGTCCTCCTCCCCGCGCCGACTGGTGGCGAGCGCCCAGGCCCCGCCCGCCGCGAAGGCCACCGCGACGACGACCTCGACCGCTCGTCGAGGCGCCAGCGCCACGAGCCCACCCGCGAGGACGGAGATCGCTGCCTGCACGACGAGCGCGCCGGCAGCGCCGGCCCAGACGAGGAGGGGTGACATCCGCGTGCCGAGCAGGAGGGCGGCGAGGAACGTCTTGTCCGGGAGCTCTGCGACGAAGACCAGGCCGAAGGTCGCGGCGGTGACGGCGAGGTCCACCGGATCGGTCTAGCCGCGGTGGCCGAGCGGGCCTGACTGGCCGGGCGGGCTCGAGGGGTCGTGCGGGCCCGACTGGCCGGGCGAGCCGCAGTGGCCGGGCTGGCCCGCGGGCTCGCAGGGAGCCTGCCTACCGTCCCACCGCGCAGCACCAGCTCGACGCAGACCCTGCGAGCCAGCGGAACCCGCGGGCCTGCGAAACCCGCTTGACGCGACCCACGTCCCCCACGAACATCGCCCGATGGACGCCCCCACACCTCACCCGACCTCGCCCCGCCTGGTCTCGGCGCAGGGCGTGGTGCTGCGACGCCACCGCGAGGACGATCTGGCCGCCATCGTTGCCCAGTGCCGCGACGAAGGGATGCGGCGCTGGACCATGGTCCCCTCCCCCTATCACGAAGCGGATGCGCGCTGGTTCCTCGACCACGTGTCGACCGGATGGGAGACCGGCGCGCTCGCGGCGTTTGCGATCGAGGTCGACGGCGTCTTCGCCGGGTCGGTGGACCTCCGGCTCCAGCAGGGGAGGTGGGCCGAGATCGGCTACGGGCTCGGCCCCTGGGCGCGGCATCGCGGCGTCATGACCGAGGCGGTGACGACGCTGCTCGACTGGGCCTTTCCCGCCCTCGAGCTCGCCGGGATCGAGTGGCGGGCGGTCGTCGGGAACTGGCCGTCGCGACGCGTTGCGGAGAAGTGCGGGTTTCGCGTCGAGGGGACCGTGCGTGGCCTCCTCGTCCATCGTGGCGAACGGCTGGACGGCTGGATCGGCACGCGACTCGCCACGGACCCCGTGCCCGCCCTCGTGCCACGGGATTGACCCCGGGCCGGCCCGACGACAGCCGGTCCGACGGCAGCCGGTCCGGCCGCGCCTTCAGGAGCGGAGCCGCTCCAACGAGCCGGCCACCTGGGTCCGGCTACGCGCCGACCGGCGCGACCGAACGCTCCAGCCGCCGGCGCGCACGTCGTCCGGATCGAGGGCGGTGATCCGCCCGCCGAGCACCTCGACCCACCCTGCCCCCACACCGGGGATGCGTGGGCCGGGCAGGAGCACGCCAGACAGGTTGAGCGGGTCCGCCGCAGAGAGCACGATGCCCGCCGCCCACGGCGATCCGGGCGGCTCGACCGCCCCGGCCGGCTCGACCGCACCCGCCTTTCCCGCTGGCTCGACCGCGCCGCCGTGCCCGATTGGCGCGGCCTCGCCCCTCGCGGCCACCACGCGCAGGCGCTCGACCGCCTCGGGCAACCCGTACTGCTCCCCCGCGAGCCCCGCGACGAACCTGCCGCCGAGCACCGCACCACGCGCCTCGAGGCGGCGAAGCGCCCAGAGCACCTCGCGCCAGGGCAGTGCGAGGCGTTCGACGGCGAGGAGGTTCCAGCAGACGACGCCCCAACGGCGCAGGAGCTGGCCGGCGACGAGCTCGGCCAGCTCGTCCTGCGGGAGCGGCGCGCCCGTCGACGCTGGCCCCCCGCTGCCGTCCGCGTCGAGGTCCAGCTGCGCCCAGCGACCCTCGCCGAGTCCTCGGGTGGCGAGACCCGTCCGCCGGAGCGAGCCGAGCGGGCGCGGGGCGCCCGGTCGCCCGGGAACGCTGGACGAGCCGGCCCGGCTGAGTGTGCCGGAGGTCCGGCCGAGCGCCCGGGAAGGCGCGCCGGGCAAGCCAGCGCCCCCCTGGGCTCCGGCGAGCAGGAGACCTCGGCCACCCCGGGCGCGCCGGGCAGCGGCAACGGCCCGGCGCCCGAGGAGGGAGCGGACGGCGCCGAAGCTGTCCGCGTGGACGAGTCCCCGGGCGACGAGGTCCCAGAGGCCCTCCTCGACCTCCCCGGGGAGGCGGCCCGTGAGGCGAGGGAGGTCCGCCGCGAAGACGGCCCCCCGAGCGGCAAGGGCCTGGAGCACGTCGGCTGCGGGGCCGTGTGGCGGGAGGGCGGGGGTCGCACTGCCCCGCGCCGCCGCGGCGAGCCAGGGGAGATCCTCTCGGCAGGCGAACGAGATCGGCGTCGCCCGGGACGGGGTGGCGGCGCCGCGCTCGCGCTCCGGCACGCGCTCCGTCGCCGGCAGCGACAGGCGGGCCCACGCGAGCTCGCCGGCGAGGCAGAGCTCGTCGAGCCACTGGCGCTGGTAGCCCTCCACGCGGGCCGAGAGCAGGCCGTCCTCCCATGCTCCGGCCGCGGCCTCGAAGCCCTGGAGCTGCTCGACCGCGACGAGCAGCCCGCGCCGGCCCTGGAGGCGCGTGCCGGGGGCCACGTGCTGCCACTCGGCGAGGAAGCGCAGGAAGGCCTCGACGCTGACCGACCGCACGGCACGGCGGCGGCTGCTCCGCCCGTAGGCGTGGATGCGCGCGAGGAGATGGCGGGCGCACCACTGCTCGGGGCCGTCGTGGTCGGGATCGAAGTGCCCGCGGAGCGCGTAGCCCTCCGCCTCCGCTCGGGCGAGACCGATCGCCACCTGCTCGGGCGAGACCGCGGCGGCGACGGCGAGATCCTCCGCCGTCACGGGCCCGACGACCCCGAGCTGGCCGCGTACGAGCAGCCCCGCCACCTCGTCGGGATCCGGCCCCGCAAGCGGGTCGAGCTCGGCCGCCACCGGCGGCTCGGACTCTGCGCCCTCCCTCCGGTCGGACCCGGCCCCGGGCTCGGACCCAGCCGACTCGTGCTCGGCAAGATGGTGGTCGGGGCGGAACGTCGCGCCCGGGAGCAGCGCCTCCACGAGCGAGCGCCGCTCCGTGGCAACCCAGCGCCGCTGCCCGGCCGACTCGGCGACCGATGCGCGCCCGGTCGCGGCGAGCCGGTCGAACAAGCTCGACCACGCCCGTTCCGGTCGGAGCAGGAGCAACGAGAGGAGCAGCTCGTGCAGCTCGTCCGCACTCCGGGGCGACGGCGCGACCTCGGTGCGTACCCGGGCGATCGCCTCGGGGTCGAGCCGGGTGAGGTCGAACGCCTCCAGGGGAAGGCCTCGGCGTGTCTGGACCTGCCGGGCACGGCGCTCCTCGAGGGGCGCGTCGTCGAGGAAGGTGTAGGGCGCGCTGTTCAGGATCTCGTGCGCGAGCACCGAGGGCTCGACCGCGTCGACGAGGCGTGCCGCCACCCCACCCGCGCGCAGGCCCTCGACGAGCGTGCGCAGCCCGTCCACGTCCATCGCCTCGTGCAGGCAGTCCTCGAGCACCTGACGCACCAGCAGGTGGTCGGGGAGCTCGATCGGCCCGGGAGGTGTGTTCTCCTGGCAGGCGGCGAGCGCCGGGAACATCGCAGCCATGAGGTCGTCCGCCTCCATCCGCTGGATCGGGAGCGGGGTCCGCTTCCCACCCCGGAACCTGAGGATCGCGAGCGCCCGCGAGAGGTCCCAGCGCCATCGGGAGGTGAACATCGGCGAGGCGAGCACCGCCTGCTCGAGCGTGGAGCGGACCGTGTCCGGATGGAGCATGCGGGGCACGGACTCGAGGGGGAAGCTGTGCTGCGGACCGAGCGAGAGGATCACCGCGTCGTCGTTGGCTGCGGCCTGGAGCTCGAAGTCGAAGGTCACGCAGAAGCGCTTGCGCAGCGCGAGGCCGAGGGCGCGGTTCACCCGCCCGCCGAAGGGCGCGTGGACCACCAGCTGCATCCCCCCCGCCTCGTCGAAGAACCGCTCGACGACGACCTCCTCGCGGGTCGGCAGCGTCCCGAGCTGGCGGAGGCCGCAAGCGAGGTACTCGACGAGCTGGCTGGCCGCCTCGGCGTCGATCCCGCAACGCTCGGCCACGCGCTCGCGCGCGGCGGTGCCGCTCGGGTCGCACCGGAGCTGTTCCGCCACGTCCGCGCGCAGCGCCGAGACCGCCTCGGACAGCTCGGTCGTGCGGCTCGGCGCCTCCCCGAGCCAGAACGGGATCGTCGGGCGCTCACCGGCTGCGTCGGAGACCCGGATCTCCCCGGCGCCCACCCGATGGATCCGCCACGCGTGCGTGCCGAGGAGGAAGACGTCCCCGGCCATCGACTCGACCGCGAAGTCCTCGTTGACGCTCCCGACGACGACGTCGTCGGGCTCGAGGACCACCCGGTAGTCTCCGACCTCGGGGATGGCACCCCCACTCGTGAGCGCGGCGAGGCGAGCACCCCTCCGCGGCCGCAGCACCCCGTTCACCTGGTCCCGATGGAGGAAGGCCATGCGCGGCCCTCGCCCGGTCGGGATCCCCTCCGAGGCCAGCTCGACCACCCGGTCGAAGTCCCCCCGCGAGCAGCGGCGGTAGGGGGCGGCCGCGGTGAAGGCGGCGAAGAGCTCCTCCTCCGTGCACTCCCCCGCTGCGGCAACCTCGGCGACGAGCTGCTGAGCGAGGATGTCGAGGGGCGCCTCGGGCATGACGATGCTGTCGAGAACGCCCTCCCGCACCGCCGCCAGGAGCGCTGCGCACTCGACGAGCTCGTCGCGAGTGGTCGGCACGAGGACCCCCTCCGGGACGCCGTCACGGCTGTGGTTGGAACGCCCGACGCGCTGGAGGAAGGTCGCGATCGCCCGGGGGGAGCCCACCTGGCAGGCCAGGTCCACCGGCCCCACGTCGATCCCGAGCTCGAGGGACGCGGTTGCCACGAGCGCAGCGAGCTCGCCGGCACGGAGTCGGTCCTCGGTCCGCTTGCGCCGCGACGCGCTGAGGCTCCCGTGGTGGGCCGCGACCACCTCCGGGCCGAGCAGCTCCCCGAGGAGGTGCGCGAGGCGCTCGGCGAGGCGGCGGGTGTTCACGAAGACGAGGGTGCTGCGGTGCGCGCGGATCTCGGCCGCCAGCAGCTCGACGATCTCGCCGAGCTGCTCCTGGGAGAGGACCGCAGCGAGCTCTTCGCTCGGGAGAGCCAGGCGGACCCGCACCTCCCGGAGGTGCCCACAGTCCACCACCTCGACCGGACGGCCGGCACCGGCCAAGAGGCCCGCCGTCGCCTCGATCGGCCGCTGCGTCGCCGAGAGCCCGATGCGCTGGGGGTGGGTGGCCGCGGCGCGCTCGAGGCGCTCCAGGCTGAGTGCGAGGTGCGAACCCCGCTTGTCCCGCGCGAGCGCGTGGATCTCGTCCACGATCACCGTCCGCACCCCGGCGAGGGTCTCGCGGCTGCGCGCCGCGGTGAGGTAGAGGTAGAGGCTCTCGGGCGTGGTGACCAGGATCGTCGGCGGGCTCCGCACCATCGCCGCGCGCGCCGAGGCGGGGGTGTCGCCCGTGCGCACCGCCACCGTGACCGGCGGTGCGCCGAGCCCGAGCTCGGCGGCGACCGCCGCGATCTCCGCGAGGGGACGCTCCAGGTTCTCCCGGACGTCGACGGCGAGCGCCCGGAGCGGCGAGACGTAGACGACGAGCGTGCGGCCCTCGAGCTCCTCACCCGCTGCGTGGGCGCGATAGGCGGCGTCGATCGCCATGAGGAAGCCAGCGAGGGTCTTGCCGGAGCCCGTCGGCGCCGCGAGGAGGACGTCCCGCCCCGCCTGGACGTGCGGCCAGCTCCGCGCCTGGGCCTCGGTCGGCCCGCCCGGGAATCGCGCGCGAAACCAGCCGGCGACCGCAGGGTGCAGCGCGGGAACTCCAGCCTGGTGCTCCTCGACGGCAGGCGGCGGGCTCACCTCTCCATTGAACACCCAGGGTCGGACAAGACCGCGGGGCCCGCCCTGCACCTCCGGGCGCCGGGGGGGCACCGGCGGCACCCGAGGTCGCCGCGCCCCCGAACGGGCCACCAGGGAGGGGGACGAGTGGCCAGCTCAGCCGCCGGCCAGCGGGGCGAGCGCGGTGTACTCCCTACGGAACCCCGCGCCGGGCTCGCCCAGCCCGTCCCCGCCGGTCGGTGCGTCGAGCTCCTCCGCGTAGCGGCGACCTGCCCAGACGGCGGCCGCGATGGTGGACGGCGCCCACGCGTCGCCTGCAACGGTGACCGAGCGCACCCCATGCTCTCCCCAGGTGGGTCGCACCGCCTCGAGCCCGGCGGCCAGCTCGTCGACCGGGAGGCGCGCCGTGACCAGCACGAGCACGTCCATCGGGACCCGCCGCTCCTCGTCGGTGTACACCGACGCCAGCGTGGCCTCCCCGCCCCCCGCTGCGACGAGGGCGGTGGTGGTCTCGACGGTCACGCCCGGACGGCGGACCCGCCGCTGGATCCCGTCGAGCTCGAGCGTGTTCGCCGTCCAGGCCGAGACGACCGGTGCGGGCGTGACCAGGCGGACCTCGTGCCCCGCAGCGGCGAGCAGCTCGGCGAGCACCCCGCCGAGGTAGTAGTGGTCGTCGTCGAAGAGGACCACCCGCCGAGGGCCGGCGCCGAGGGAGGCGCCCT
>JAJYWE010000081.1 GCA_021791675.1 Actinomycetes bacterium
CTAACCGTGCAGGCCATCCGCCATCTCCGAGAGCCGCCTGTTCCGGGACGAGCGGACGACGCTGCGGGCCCGCTCCGGGAGGAGCGCCGGCGGCCCGGCCGAGTCGCTGTCGCAGCCCCTCGCTATCGTGCCGCCGTGAGCGCCTCCGCCCTCTCCATCCTCGTCGGGCTCGTCGTCGGGATCGCAATCGGCTTCCTCGGCGGGTTCCTCCTGGCGGCGCAACGGGCTGCTGCAACCGCTCGGGCCGAGGCGGCGCGCCACCACGACCACGACGCAAGGGTCCTCGCCGAGCTCGAGGTGGCACGCTCGCGCGTCGAGGACCACGACCACCTCGGGAGCCAGCTCCGAGGTGCGTTCGCCGAGGTGCAGGGAAAGCTCCTCGCCGAGGCCTCGCAGCGCTTCCTCGAGCTCGCGAGCGACCGGCTGCGGGTCGCGCAGGAGTCGACCGCGAGCGAGGTCGACGCGCGACGCAGCGCGATCGACGACCTCCTGCGCCCCCTGCGTGGCGAGCTCGAGGCGGTGAGAACCCAGGTCCGAGAGCTCGAGAAGTCTCGCGAAGGTGCCTACGAGGGGCTCAAGGGGCTGGTGGAACGGCTCTCGACCGAGGAGCAGCGGCTCGCCAGCGAGACGCGGAACCTCGTCCAGGCCCTTCGTCGCCCGACCACCCGCGGACGCTGGGGTGAGCTGCAGCTCCGGCGCGTGGTCGAGCTGGCACAGATGGTTGCCTACTGCGACTTCACCGAGCAGGCGCAGCGCTCGACGGGGGACGGCGGCGGTCTCCGGCCCGACCTCCTCGTGCACCTCCCCGGCGACCGGTTGTTGGTGGTCGACGCAAAGGTCCCGCTCGAGGGCTACCTCGACGCGCTGGAGGCCGTGGACGACACGGCACGGCGGGAGCAACTCGCCCGGCACGCTCGCCAGCTGCGCAACCATGTCGACCAGCTCGCGCGGAAGGCGTACTGGGAGCAGTTCGCCCGGACGCCCGAGTTCGTCGTGGCGTTCCTCCCCGGGGACGGGCTGCTCGCTGCCGCGCTCGAGGCGGATCCCGACCTCCTCGAGCACGCGCTCACCGAGCGAGTGCTGCTCGCGACCCCGATCAGCCTGGTGGCCCTCCTCCGCACCGCTGCGACGGGTTGGCACGAACAGCGCCTCGCCGACTCCGCCGCGCAGGTCGAGGAGCTCGGTCGCGACCTCTACAAGCGGCTCGTGGTCTTCGCCGACCATCTCGAGAAGCTCGGCAGACAGCTCTCTGGTGCGGTTCGCACGTACAACAACGCCGTCGGGTCCTTCGAACGTCGCGTCGCCCCGGGCGCGCGGCGCTTCGTGGAGCTCGGCGGGTTCGAGTCCGGCCCGTCGGGCCTGCCCCCCCTCACGACGATCGAGGACCTCGCCCGGGAGCCGAGACTGGTCGATCCGCCGCCGGCACGGGAGCCGATCGGCCTGGCCGAGCCCGTCGAGGAGCGCCGGGACCCCGTCGGGCCGCACCGCGCCGAAGGGTCGGACGGGTCGAGCGGCGAGAGCTCGGAGTAGCCTGACCCCTCGTGAGCACGGAGGATGCAGAACCGTTCTCGCTCGCGAAGGTGGCGGCGGAGGCGCTCCGGCGCCGGTGCGGGGGAGACACCTTCGACGTTGCCGTGGTGCTCGGCTCCGGCTGGGCGGCGGCGGCCGACGGGCTCGGCCCGCCCGAGATCGAGATCCCCGTGGTCGAACTCCCCGGCTTCGTCGCGTCGACGGTCCCCGGACATCGGTCCGTGCTCCGCACCGTCCGGGTCGGCGACCGTCGCGTGCTCGTGCTCCTCGGACGGGCGCATCTCTACGAGGGCCACACCGCCGCCCGGGTGGTGCACGCGGTGCGTAGTGCCGTCCTCGCCGGGGCATCGACGGTGCTGCTCACGAACGCAGCAGGTGCCCTCGAGGCCAGGCTCCGGCCCGGATGGCCGGTCCTGGTCCTGGACCAGCTCAACCTCACCGGCCACTCCCCTCTCACCGGACCCTCCCCCCCGGCGTGGGTGCCGGAGCGTTTCGCGGACATGACGGATCTCTACGCGGAACGGCTCCGCGCGGTCGTCCGCAGCCTGTACCCCGACATCCCAGCGGGCGTCTATGCAGGCGTCGCCGGCCCGCAGTTCGAGACGCCAGCCGAGGTGCGCGCCCTTGCCCAGGCCGGCGCCCACCTGGTCGGCATGTCGACCGTGCTCGAGGCAGTCGCGGCCCGCCACCTCGGGGCAGAGGTACTCGGGATCTCGCTCGTCACGAACCTCGCAGCCGGCGTCGGGTCGGGCCCACTCGACCACCGAGAGGTGCTCGACGCCGGTACCAGCGCAGCGGCGCCCCTCGGGCGGCTGCTGCTTCGCGTCGTGGCTGCACTGTGAGCTGCGGGCCGGTCCACGAGGCGCCTTCGGCTGCAGACGGGGTCCCGCCCGCACTCCGCCATGCCGCGCTCGCGTGGATCGCAGCGGATCCCGACCCCGAGACCCGAGCAGCGCTGGCGGCACTCCTCGAACGAGGGGACGTCGACGCCCTCGAGGCCTGCTTCGCCGGCCCGGTCTCGTTCGGCACCGCGGGTGCCCGTGGACCACTCGGCCCCGGCCCCGCCCGTCTCAACCGGCTCGTCGTCCGCCGTCTCACCGATGCCCTTGCACGGGTGCTCCACGAACGCGGCGACGCAGCGCTCGGGGTCGTGGTCGGTTACGACGCACGCCACGGCTCGGCGGCCTTCGCCGAGGACACCGCCCGGGTGCTCGCTGGTGCCGGTATCCCCACGTGGATCGCCTCCGCGGCCCTGCCCACCCCGGTCACGGCCTTCACCGTCCGGCGACTCGGTGCCGCGGCAGGCGTCATGATCACGGCCAGCCACAATCCGGCGGCGGACAACGGCTACAAGGTCTACGACGCCGACGGGGCGCAGCTCGCCCCACCCGCCGACGCCCAGCTCGGCGAGCTCGCCGCGCGCTCGCTCCTCTGCCGGGACGACGGGCTCGCCGGCCCGGACGACCCCTTGCTCCATCGCGTCCAGGTCGCGGACCTGCTGGAGCCCTACGTCCGCTCCGCCCTGTCGCTGTTCCCGCCCGACCCCGCACCAGAGCTCCGGGTCGTCTACAGCCCGCTCCACGGGGTGGGCGGCGTCGTGGTGCCGGCGCTGCTCGAACGGGCTGGCCTCGCAGCGCCGATCCCCGTTCCATCCCAGGAGCGGCCCGACCCAGACTTCCCCACCGCACCCTTTCCGAACCCGGAGGAGCCAAGCGCCATGGAGCCGGCGCTCCGCGCCGCGCGAGCCGCAGCGGCGGAGCTGGTCCTCGTGAACGACCCCGACGCCGACCGACTCGGCGTCGCAGCCCCCACACGCCGGAGCGGGGACTTGCGGGTGCTCACCGGCGACGAGGTGGGCATACTCCTCGCGAGTCACGTCCTCTCGGAGACGACGGGTCCGGACCGCCTCGTTGCGACAACCGTCGTCTCCTCCTCCCGGCTCGCCGCCCTTGCCCGTGCCGAGGGGGTCGAATATGCCGAGACCCTGACCGGGTTCAAGTGGATAGCCCGAGCGGGGGATCGTCGGCCCGGCACGCGGCTCGTCTTCGGCTACGAGGAAGCGCTCGGCTACCTCGTGAACCCGGCGGTCCGGGACAAGGACGGGATCGTCGCAGGGCTCGCAGTCGCGCGGCTCGTCGCGCGAGCTCGCCGGGATGGGCGCTCGGTCGACGACCTGCTCGACGCGCTCGACGAGCGGCTCGGGGTCCACGCCACGAGGCAGCTCTCGCTTCGCGTCTCCCGAGCCGGAGAGGCCGACGCCGCGGCGATCTTCGAGCGCTTCCGGGCGCTGCCCCCCCGCCGGCTCGCAGGGCTCGACGTCCTCGCTGTCGAGGACTTCTCCGCGGGCGGCGTCCGGAGCCGCCGGGCGCCCGACCAGGACCCACTGCCCCCCCATCCCCTCGTCGTGCTCACCCTCGGAGCCACCGGCGGGACAGGCCTTGCTCGCACCCCGGCGGCGGCTGGGCCAGCCGGCACCTCCGCCCGGGTCGCGCTGCGGCCGAGCGGGACGGAGGCCAAGCTGAAGTGCTATCTCGAGGTGGCGTGCGCCCCGGTCCCGGCGGCAGAGGCTCCGACGGCACGGGCGGCGGCACAGTGGCTCGTCGACGCGCTTCGCGAGGATCTCACCAGCCGGCTCGGCGCGCTGCGCAGCGCACCCTGACCGCCGGGCGGCGCCCGGAGTCGGCCCGACGCGCCGAGGTGGGAGCTCAGCGGCCAGGCACGGGCACCTGGAGGGCGTCCTCCTGCGCGAGGGCGGCAAAGCCCGGCTTGATCCGACCCGTGATGAGCGCCAGACGCTTGTCGAAGGGGTAGAAGGCGCTCTTGATGGCGTTCAGGGTCAGCCACTCGAGCTCCGCCCACCCGTACCCGAACGCCTCCGCGACCGCGGCGAGCTCGGAGGAGAGGCTGACGCCGCTCATCAGACGGTTGTCGGTGTTGACCGTGACCCGGAACCGCAGCCGCACCAGCAGGCCGAGGGGGTGCTGCCCGAGCGAGCGCGCCACGCCGGTCTGGACGTTCGAGGTCGGGCACATCTCGAGCGGGGTGCGGGTGTCGCGGACGTAGGCGGCCAGCCGGCCGAGTCCCACCGTGCCGTCCGCCCCGACGGCGATGTCGTCCACGATGCGAACCCCGTGCCCGAGCCGCTCGGCGTTGCACCACTGGAGCGCCTCCCAGATCGAAGGCAGGCCGAAGGCCTCACCCGCGTGGACGGTGGTGTGGAAGTTCTCGCGCTGGACCAGCTGGAAGGCGTCGAGATGCCTGCTCGGTGGGAACCCCGCCTCGCGCCCGGCAACGTCGAAACCAGCCACCCCCTCGTCCCGGTGTCGCACCGCGCACTCGGCGATCTCGAGCGAGCGCGCCGCCGTGCGCATCGCCGTGAGCAGCGTCCGGACGACGATTGGACGCCCGCGCGCCGCCTCTCGTCGCATCCCGCGTTCGAAACCGGCGAGCACGGCCTCGACGACGTCGTCCAAGGCGAGGCCGGCCTCGGTGTGCAACTCGGGGGCGAAACGTACCTCGGCGTAGACAACGCCGTCCTCGGCCAGGTCCTCCACGCACTCCTCGGCCACCCGGATGAGTGCCTCGGTGTGCTGGAGCAGCGCAACCGTGTGCGCGAAGCCCTCGAGGTAGCGAACGAGGTCGCCCCCTGCGGCGCCGGCGACGAACCACGCCGCGAGCGCGTCGGGATCGGTCGTCGGGAGCTTGCGATAGCCCTGCTCGGCCGCCAGTTCCACGATCGTCGCCGGCCGCAGCCCCCCGTCTAGGTGGTCGTGGAGCAGGACCTTTGGCGCACGGCGGATCTGCTCGATGCTCGGAGAGCCCGGTCGCATACGCCCATGGTAGGTGAGGCCGGCACGCGGTCCGGGGAGAGAACCGACCTTACGGCTCCCCGAGTCCACCGCCGGCCCGAGCCCTACCCGGCGATGCCGCTCCCCAGGACCCGTACCCGCACCGTGCCCGCCACCGCGCGGAGCTCACGGGTCAGCTCGTCCGACGGCTCCCCCTCGAGGTCGGTCACGGCATACCCCAGCTGGCCCCGCGTGGCGAGATGCTGCGCCGCCACGTTCAGCTTGTGCTCGGCGAAAATGCCGTTGAGCTGCGCCAGCACGCCGGGCACGTTGCGGTGCAAGTGGGTCATCCGCGCTCCTGCGGGTCCCGCCAGCGGGAGCGGGGGCAGGTTCACCGAGAGGGCCGTGGAACCGTGCTCGAAATAGTCGAGCAGCTTTCCCCCGACGAAGTGGGCGATGTCCTGCTGGGCCTCCTCGGTGCTCCCGCCGATGTGCGGCGTGAGGAGCACGTTCGGGAGCCCCTGGAGTTCCGACCGAAACGGGTCACCGCGGCTGGACGGCTCCTCCGGGAACACGTCGACCGCTGCCCCGGCGAGATGCCCGGAGAGGATGTGGCGACGCAGCGCCGCGTGGTCGACGACGAAGCCCCGGGAGAGGTTGAGGAAGAGCGCACCGTCTCGCATCGTGGCGAACTCCTCCTCGCCGAACAGTCCTCGGTTGTCCGGACGCCCGTCGACGTGGAGCGTCACCACGTCGACCTCCGAGAGCAGCTCGGGGAGGCTGGCGCAGCGCCGGGCGTTGCCGAGTGCGAGTCGGTCCGCCGTGTCGTAGAACAAGACCGACATGCCGAGCGCTTCGGCGACCACGGAGAGCTGCGTGCCGATGTTGCCGTAGCCGACGATGCCGAGCCGCCGGCCGCGGATCTCGTGACTGCCGTTCGCCGACTTGTCCCAGACGCCACGCTGGAGCGCACGGTCCAGCTCGGGGAGCCGACGAGTGAGCGCGATGATCTCGGCGAGCGCGAGCTCGACCACGCTCCGGGTGTTCGAGAACGGCGCGTTGAACACCGCGACCCCCCGCTCGCTGGCCGCCGCGAGATCGATCTGGTTCGTCCCGATGCAGAAGGCCCCGACCGCGAGGAGCGCACCCGCACCGTCGAGGACGTCCTCCTCGAGGTGAGTACGTGAGCGGATGCCGAGGATGTGGACCCCCCGGAGGCGTTCGGCCAATGCTGCGGGCGCCAGGGCCCTGCGCTCCTCGACCACCTCGACGCCACGCGCCCGTAGCGCCTCGGCCGCGTCTGGATGGACCCCCTCGAGAAGGAGAGCCCGCGCACCCCGGGTCCCGAGCTTCCGACCCGTTCTTCTCCGTCCAGTCTCCGAACTCATCCCGCTCTCGCCCTCGCCGGGTGGTCTCCAGCCCCTGCGCCTCCTCAGACTAGGTGGCTCCGCCCCCGGCACCTGCCCAGGGCGGAGCCCGTGCCCCGCCTGCGAGTCGGTCGCATGCTCCCGCGCTGACGCCGGGTCGGTTCCCGGGGCGACCGGCACACATCCCTCGCAGGCTCGGACGCGGTCACAGGGAGTGCATCCTTCGACGCGTCACGCCGCCACGTTGCGCGTGTCGTCGGACTGCTCCGCCGACAGGGCGTGTGCACACTGTCGCTTCGGGCCGCTATACTCTGATCCACCCTCACGTGACGCCAACCGTGGCGAGGGATTTACCCAGGAGGGAGACATCATGGCACTTGGACTTGGACTGCTGTTGTTCGCCGCAGGCGCGATCCTGCGATTCGCCGTCGACTACTCGGTGACAGGGTTGAACCTGTCGATGGTCGGTCTGATCCTCATGATCGTCGGGGGTGTTGCGTTCGTCGCGAGCCTTGTCGTCTCTCTGAACGCAAGCCGCGCACGGGTCCGCACGACCACTGTTGTCCGCCACGACGGTCCCGAGAGCACGACGCGCGAGACGTCGGTCGAGTAGGCGCACTCCCCGTTCACTCTTGACGCGGCGTCGCCCCCGTCGCGACGGGGTGCTCGCGACGGGGGTGAGCAGCCTGCTCGATCACGCTTGGTACGCCGCGCTACCCGTCATCGACCGCTCAGGCGTCCCGGCGCGGCCGGCCAGTCCGGCCACGCCGGGACGGGAGCCACGTCGCGTCGCACCCTCAGGTGGCCGTCGTGACCCGGTGTATCGAGCGGGAGAGCGTGGCGGGCCGACACGGGCCACGCCGTTGCCAGTACGAACGGTCCCCTTCCCGTGCCCTGGTCGGTACGCAAGGCTCCCGTCCGCGCGGACAACCGGACCCGCCGCGGGCCAGGCGGCGAGAGCGTTCCCGGCGCCCACCGCAGCCACCATCGTCACGCGACATGAGATCGGCCGCGGGTGCGACGAGAGAGCCGTCAGAAGAAGTGGCGCCGGCCGGCCACCCCACGCCCGACGGCACCGAGGACGGCGAGGAGCGCGCCGAGAACCACCAGGACCACGCCGACGCTCCACAGCAGGGCGACATGAAACAGCAGCCCGAGGAGCAGCAAGAGAATCCCGAGCGTGATCATGCCTGCCACGCCTGGCTCGGAGCTCCCCGGGATGTCCCGGGAACCCGCTGGGCGCTCCCGTCTGCCCCGTCGGCGGTGGCAAATCCCGACTCCACTCTGTCGCAGCGCCGCACGACATCTGCCAGCGCGAAGCCCAGGTTGGCGTTGGCGCTGAGAGAAGCTCGTGACGGCTCACGGCGCTCCATTCGCAGCGACGGCTGCGTCGGCTCATGGCCACGAGTGTCCGCTGCCCACTCGATCACGAGGACCGCAGCGTCGTCGTATCGTTGCCACCGCGACTCATCGCCTCCTCGGGAGACACGGCGATCGGCTATCCCCGATTCATCTCCCGCTCCCGGTTCCTGAGAACAGGCCCAATCGGCCAGATCCCCCCAGACCACGTGATCGGGATCCACCTGGATCGCATCGAGCAGACCATCCGTATAGAACACCAGTCGATCTCCCTTCTCCAGCGTGAGGAGCGAGACGTCGGGCACACCACTCCCGAGTCCCCACGGACAGGTCGGCGTCGAGGCCAGCTCCCGAGCGGGCGCCGAGCGACGAAGCAGGATCGGTGGAGGATGGCCCGCGTTCGTCCACGCCATCATCCCGCCTCTCGACTCCAGCATGCCGAGTTGACCGGTGACGAACCCCTCGGCGACCTCGCTCCTCGTGATCGCCGTGTCGATTCCCTCGTGGAGGCGGTCCAGGGCGAGCCGTTCGCGCCGGCCGCTCCGATACGTCTCGAGGGCGAGATGCGCCAGCTGTGCCGCTTCGGCGCCATGGCCCATCGCATCGAGGATCGCGAAGTGGAGGACTGAGTTCTCCATCGAGAGGTCGATGCCATCTCCCCCTTCGCAACAGAGTGGTGCCAATGTCGCCTCTACCGTCAGGACGGCGTCTCGGAGGAGGACGCGATGCGACTCCGGGGGCACTCCGCGCTCCAGAGGACGGAGCCGGCCGCGCCCGGTGCCCCCCCGCCGGATGAACGGCGGTCCAGCGCTCGAGACGTGATTCGGCCCTCGCCGGCGGGCATGACGGAGGGAACGCCTCTCGGCCCACCAGCCATCCGGTCGGCTCACGACACTCTCCCGGACGCGCCGGAGCCACCACCAAGGTGTCCGCGTGGTCGAGCGCGGCTCATCTGGAGGGCGCGCGCTCCGTCGCGATCGTGAGATTGGGCTCCGGGCCTGCTCGCCGTCGAGGGGTCGCGGTCCCATTCCGCAGAACGCGGCCGTCCAGAGCGCAGATCTCGGCTGCTCGGCCCGCATCGCCGATTTCGACAGCTACTCGACAGGTGTCGACGGGTCTGCCCGGCCAGGAGTTGGCGCGGTACTATCAGCGCGGCGCTCGACGGTAGCAACAACAGTCGCAAGATGGCTCCAGTCCGGCAGCGGTCGGGTCGGGTTCGTCTCGAGGGCTCGGCTCGGAGGCATTCTCCGTCCGGTCACTGCCCGACGCAAGCCGTTTCGTCGAAGTTGGCGTGTGCGCCACGTCGCAACCACGAACGCGGGCCTCGGCCCCAGTGAGCGGTGGCCGAGGCGCCTCTGATTGCAGTGGCCCCGTGGCGACGGCGCCAGGCGCCCGCGTGCCATGGCAGAATGCAGCCATGATGGGAGCCGCGGGCGGGACAGGGGGGCGTCCGGTCGTCGCGCTCCTCGGCGGCGGCCGTGTCCGCCGGGTGCGCCGACTCGCGACGGCACTCCGACATCGCGGCTTCGTCGTCCGGGCCCTGCACCCGTCGGCACTGGACGACGTCGAGGTCATCC
>JAJYWE010000082.1 GCA_021791675.1 Actinomycetes bacterium
ACCGCCGAGCGCCTCCGGACCGGCCGGGCCGTCGCACTGCTAGTGTCGGGGCGGGGCCGTTGGCGCAGCTGGTAGCGCACTTGCATGACGCGCAAGGGGTCAGAGGTTCGAGTCCTCTACGGCCCACCGGATTCCCGCAGGTCAGGACCGGTACCGGCGCCCTACCCCACCAGCCTCCCGCCGAGCTGGGAGCTAAACGGGGAGCTAAAGCTCGTATGACGCCACCCTGAGCGCCGTTTCGACAACCGGCCGGACGCGGTGGCGGTAGTGCCGGAGCAGGGTCGTCGGATCGTCCCCGAGCAGGTCTGCCACCTCCTCGATGCTGGAGCCGCCGTCGAGCGCCAGGGATGCGGCCGTGTGGCGGAGCAGGTAGGGGAAGCCCTCGCCGATCCCCGCGGCCTCGGCGATGCGGGCGAAGCGATCTCGCAGGTTGGACGGGTCGAGCGCGGTCCCGAGGGTCGTGGTGAAGATCAGGCCCTCGTCCTGCCAGAGGCTCCCCGCTGCGAGGCGCTCCTCCGCCTGGCGAGCACGGTGGGAGCGGAGGGCCTCCACGAGCTGGGGAGGGATGGCGAGCGTGCGTTGCCCGGCGGTCGAGCGCTTCACGGAGCCGCGGTAGAGCCCGCCCGCAGGGGTGCGCTTGATCGAGCCCGTCACGGCGAGCGTGGGCGGGTCTCCGTCGAGGTCGAGGTCGCACCAGCGCAGGCCGGCCAGCTCACCAGGGCGCAGCCCGAGCCTCACGCCCACCGCGACGAGGGCAGCGAGGCGGTCGCCCTCCGCGGCCCGGAGCAGGGCGCGCACCTCGTCACGCGTGAGCGAACGGCGAGGAGCGGGCGGCTTGCCCTTCGGGCAGACGGCGAGGCGGGCGACGTTCCTTCCGACGAGGCTGCGGCGTTCGGCCTCGGCGAGGAGCTGTGCGAGCGTGGAGCGGAGCCGGGACAGGTACGACCGCGAGAGCTGGGAGCGCTCGGCGAGCCAGGCGTCCACGTGCTCGGGGCGAAGCTCCGTGAGGCGGTAGTGGCCCAGACCAGGGATGACGTGGCCCTCGATCATGGTCCGGTAGTGGTCGGCGGTCAGTGCGCCGCAGTCACGAGCCGGCAGCACGGTCGAGAGCCACCAGCGTGCGTGCTCTGCCACGGTCCTGCGGTCCGGGGCCAGTCCCTCTCGGTGCTCACGTTGCAGCTCGGCCAGGCGGGTTCGGGCCTCGGCGTAGGTGCGTGCCGAGCGCTTGCGGCGCATCTGGCTACCGTTCGCCGACGTAACCGTTATCGCCGCGACCCAGCGCGAGCCTTCCCGGTAGATCGAGCCATCACCGTGCCCTCGTCGCTTGCTCACCGCCGGTACCTGCGCCGGGAGCGGAGCAGCCCCCAGGCACTCGCCCGGAGCGGGTGACGCACCTGCCAGGCTCGCCGGCGTACCCGTCGGACCGGGCGGGGCTCGAAGGCGGCCCGGAGCGGGTGGCGCAGCCGCCAGTAGCGCCTCACGCGGCCGCCTCCGCGGCTCGTAGGGTCAGCTTGCGGACGAGCGATGCGTTCCACTGCCGGCCCGTCGGGGTCGTGATGCCCTCACCGTTCAGCACCTCGGCGATGCCCCAGAGGGTCAGGCCCTCGGCGCGCAGCGCACAGACTCGCCGCGTGAGCGCAGGGTCCACCAGGCGGGGTCGCCCGAGCTTCACGCCGGCGGCCTTGCGGGCGGCGAGCGCCTCACGGGTGCGGGCGCGGATGAGGTCTCGCTCGAAGGCGGCGACGGAGCCGAGCACGCCGGCCACCATGCGCCCCGTCGGGGTCGTGAGGTCGAGCCCGCTCGCGTCCACGACGAGGATCGTCCAGCCCCGTGCGAGCGCCCGGTCGAGCAGCAGCGCCAGGTCGGCGAGGCTGCGGGCGATGCGGTCGAAGCGGGAGGCGACGAGCACGCCACCGCGGGCGTCGAGGGCGGCGAGCACCGGCCCGAGTGCCGGGCGGAGGTCCGGGGCGATACCACCGCTCACGCCCTGGTCGGTCACGTAGTCGGGCTCCCAGCCACGCCGGGCGCACTCCGCAGCGAGTGCCGCACGCTGCGCGTCGATCCCGGCCACCTGCTCGGCGGTCGAGACGCGGGAGTAGGCGACGACGAGCGGGGAGCCGGCGGAGGTCTTGGTCTTGCTCACGTCCCTATTATACCGAATCGGTCGTATCGGTCAAGTGGGAGGAGCGGAGAAGTCTGCGGCGGTGGGGCTGCGGCCCTCGGCGAGGAGCCGGAGTGCGAGCGCTGCGCCCTCCACCCGTGCCCGGATCGCCCGGTCGTGCGGCGTGGGAGCGGGCTCGAAGGCGTCGAGCAGCCGTTGCAGGCCCTCTGCGATCTGCGCCAGCTCTCGGGTCGTGTAGCTGCGCTTCACTCGTCCTCCTCGGTTCCAGCCGGAAGCTCGGGCGGGACTTCGCCGCCGAGGGCGATGATCTCCCGTTCGAGCTCCTGTATCGCCCGTTCCACCACGTCCGCCGTCAGCACCTCCACGACCCTGCGCGGCGGGGCGTCGAGCCCGAGCAGTCGTGCCCTGCGCTCCATCACCTGGAGGGCCACCTCGACCGAGCGGGGGTTGCCCTCCATCGCCTTCGGCCAGAGCGCCTGGAGGAGCGCGTCGAGGCGGGCGCACTCGAGCGTGCGCAGCTCGTTCGCGGGCTCCGAGACGGTGCGGTCGAGGGCGCGGACCACGAGGCGACGTGCCGCCGAGCGGTTCGAGTAGCCGAGCCTCCGCGCGATCTCGTCGTAGGTGGCGCCGGCCTTGCGCAGTTCGAGGGCCACGGCCTCGTGCTCTGCCCTGGCGATCGCTCGTGGCGTCACCCGTGGGGTCCTGCGTGTCCGATCTCTTGTGTGTGTCACGGTCGGTCCTCTCCGAGCAGTTCGGCCCAGGTCGCGAGCGAGAGCACGACGTAGGCATCCTGAATGGGTCTGCGGGGTCGCCTCACGACGACGGCGGCGTACCGGCTCGACGCCGCGTCCCGCTCACGGTTCGCCTCGTCGGCCCAGCCTGCCAGCTCGAAGGTGCGACACGCCTTGGCCTCGACGGTCCAGCCCACCACGCCGGCGATGTCGCCCCGGTCCCCGTGGCGTCCGGCCCCGTAGTAGCGCTCCGCGTAGGGGAAGCCGTGGGCACGCAGGTACTCGACGACCGCTCGCTCGAAGGCGCTCCCCTTGGCCTTCATCGCCCGGCCGTTGGTCGCCCTCACCGGGTCACCTTGCCCGCGTGGAGCGAGCAGAGCCCGTCTGCGCCCGCAGCCCGCTTGCAGCGTGTCCCGGCCTTGGTGGCGGCCTTGCAGCGGTTCCTCCACGCCGGGTCGTCGAGGTCCACCAGGAAGAACGCGCCGTGGCCGTGTGTGCAGCGGGTCTCGACGCGCACCAGGACGTGGGTCGGGTCGAGCCAGGACGCCTCGGTCGCCGGTGCCGGTTCGCCGCAGCGTTGGCAGGTCCACGTGCCCAGGTAACGGAAGGGGTCGCGCATCAGTCCTCCTCGCCGAGTGCCAGGGCCGCGAGTTCGTCCTCCCAGCGTCGCTCCGCCAGCCACCTCGCGGGAGCGAGCATGAGGCGGCCGGCCACCTGCCCGTAGCGCTCGGCGCCGGCGAGGATCGTTGCCGCGTCCGCCACGTCGAGGGCCTCGCACCACGCCTCCTCTGCGGCGATGGGGTCCACCTTCAGCGGGTACACGGCCCAGAAGTCCTCGAAGCCCGAGAGCGCCCGACGCCGGGCGGCTGGCCTGCCCTGGTACCGGAGAAGTTCGCGCATCAGAACACCTCCTCCGGCTCCGGCTCGCCGAGCGGCGCAGGGATCACGTCGTAGGCGAGGTTCTCCGCGTCCGCCGCGTCGTCCGGGGGTGGCCCGTGCTCGTCGGAGAGCGGGTGCGCCTCCTCGTCCGGGTGCTCCTCGCTCCACCAGTTCCCGGGGTCCGGGTCTGGGGCCTGTGGCGGCTCGGGGCCAAGATGCTCACTTCCAAGGTGCTCATCTTGAGCATCTTGAGCATCTTCCCCCAAAAATGGCCCCTGGCCTGCTATGTCAAGATGCTCACTTCCAAGGTGCTCAACTTGAGCATCTTGAGCAACTTGACCGGGCAGCTTCCAGACCCACCCGTGGCCAAGCTTCTCGGGCTTGATGTCGAGCGCCTCGCGGGAGCGGCGCAGGGTGGCCTGCGAGATGCCTTCGGCGCCGGCCGCGTCCTCGACCTCGCTCACGGGCTTGGGGCCAGCCGCAAGGAAGGCGGCGAGCCACTCCACCGCCGCGGTGCGCTTCACCGCTCTTTCGCCGCTGGCAGGGCCACGGAGGAGGGCGCGAGCGGTCGTATCCGTGGTGCCGACGACCACGACGCGAGACGTTTCCACACATCGCTCGTCGTCACGAGCAGTCGCGGCTTCGAGAGACAGCACGAGCGCCTCGGCCGCTACACCGAGGTTCGATTTGGCTTGTGCGAGCACGAGGTCGCCGTCATCGTGCGGTTTCCCGAGCACAAGAACGGATCGGGCGGCAGCGGTGAAGGCGCGCGAGCCGAGCACCCTGTCCAGCGGCTCGCCGCTCTCCCCTTTGCTCCAGTGCCCGATACCAACGACGCTCACGTCGTCGCGCTCGGCAAGAGCCTGAAGGCCCGCCAGCACTCTCCGCACGTCGGCGTCGCGGTGCGTGTCGATCTTGCCGCCACCCAGAGCCGCAGAGAGAGGATCAACGATCAAGAGCCGCGCGTCGCACTCGCTCACCATCGCACCGAGGCGTTCGAGGTCTCCCGGGAGCATGGGCGCTCCCTCGACGAACGCCAGGCAGGAGGGGTCGCCACCGGCAGCCAAGAACCGCGGCAGCAAGGTTCGGGCAGGATCGTCCTCGAACGTCACGACTACCGTCCGGGCGGGTCCGGCCACATCGCCTTGGAGCCGCGCACGACTCAGCTCCGCGGCGACGTGCATGGCCAGGGTGGACTTTCCCAATCCTTCACGCCCCACGAGCAGCGACACTGCGCCGAGCGGCAACCGCCCAGCCCACAGCCAGCGGTTTGGCTCTATCCGAAGGCTGGTCGCAGGGATCAGGCGAAGGCCCGCGCTTGCCTGCCCCGGTTCCACCACGCTCGGGCTTCCCTCTTCCGGCTGAGACGTGCTCTCCGAGCCGCGTGACAACACCGGAGCTGGCGGCACGGGCTGCCCGCCGGGAGCGTCGCGGTACTCCATCCGGTGGAGGTCGTAGCGGTTGGCCGGGGTCACCGCGAGCGCTTCGCGAGCCACGCCTCGACATCCTCGACACGCACGAGGCGTCGGCGACCGACGCGAACAGTGGGCAGCTCGCCGCGCTGCACGACACGGCGAAGGGTGGTCGTCCCGAGCCCGGTGGCCTCGGCCACCTCGCGCAGCGAGAGTGCGAAACGGCTGACGGTGGTTGCCATCTCCGAACCTCCGAGGCGCCGGACGATCGCTCGGCGAACCTCGGGGTTCAGCTTGCAGGGCCGCGTGCGACACCAAACGCGCACACAGGTTGCGCGTCGTAGATTCTCAGTCTCCCTGCTTGTGGAGGGCCTTGCGATCGCGCTGGAGTGTCCGGCGACGTGCCATTTTGTTCGCTCTCCAGAAGTCGTCTACGTCCTTCTCGCCGTTAGCCTTACGGGCCTCGACCCTGAAAGCCTTGTCGAAGGCCTTGCCCGCCGGGGTGTTGAGGTCCGCGAGCTGAGTGACCGTCGGCTGCCGCCCCGGGCGGTTAGCCAGCGTCCTCTTGAGCGCCTCTCGCCGGGCCTCTACAACCGCCGGCGACCGGCCAAGGGAACGCCCGCCGGGGTCGCGGACCAACGAGCCCGGGTCGCGCTCCTCCCGCAACCACCGTCCGAAGCTCTCGGGGGCGAGATCACGGGCCGGCATCGTGTCGTCTCGCATGACCGTCTTACCGGTGATCGCCCGGCTCGTAGGGTCCCGGCCCAGCGCAAACCCTGCGGTGAGGTTCAGTTCGAGGTCTGGCGCCTCTAGGTCGAACGAGAGCAGCAGCAGCTGAGTCAGTGCAAGGAACGTGAGTGGGGCGTCGGGGTCGAGTGCTGCGCCAGCCCCTTTCATGGCCCGGCCCACCGCCTTCAGCGCCCCGCATATCCTCTCCAGCTCGTTGAGCCGCTTCGCTCGGCTCTGATCGTCCGCCTCGGGCCAGTGCAGGCACCAGGGACCTGCGGCCCCCACCCAGCCCTCTGCGGGCCTCTCGTCAGCGCTCAGGCCGCTGAGGTCTGACCAGGGGACGCGGGACCAGCCGTCGGGCACGTTCTCCGCAGGGACCAACCAGGCGGCGCGGTCGGGCCAGTGCGCCGCAGCGAGCCCCAGGTCTGTAGCGGCGAGTTGGTCCGGGCAGTGCTCCCGCGGTACGAGCGCAGCGAACGCCTCCGCGCAGGCGGCGAGCAGGTCGCGGACTTCGGCCGACTGGAGCCACCCGGCGACCACCTGGCGCGAGCGATCCTCGGCCCGCTTGAGGGAGGGTGGCGTCACCGTAGGCCGGCCCTGGGAGCTAAACAGGGAGCTACGGCCCGCGTCACTCGGGGAGCCTCGTGGTCACTCCCGGAGCTTACCTCCCAGGTAGACAGGCTGTTGGGATTGCTCGGCGACGCTCAGGGACACGGTTCGGACCGCATGACGCGCAAGGGGTCAGAGGTTCGAGTCCTCTACGGCCCACTCGGAGGTCTTCACGTTTCACGTGGGGACTACTTCACGTTTCGAGCCGCTGCCATCCTCCCCGGAGCGTCAGACACGCTCCCGTCGGGCGTTGCGACCGGGGGTCGTCCGCCAGAGGGGGTGCGTGTCGTCGCTGGGGCGCGACGCACGGCGCGGGACGTTCTTTGATCCTCGAGTTCGAGGCGGCCTTCTCTGTTGCCCAAGAGGCCAACCAGCTACCGGCTGGAATCCAAGAGCCGGAGCTTCCATCAGACCCAGGGTGGTGCGCCACCGATGTCGGCCCGGTCTCGCTCCCCGAGAGGAGTCCATCGGCTGAGCCCCTCGAGGTGCGTGACGACTGCCTGGCTGGTGGGCCGAACGGTCTCCCCCGGGAGGCGCGAGGCGCGAGCGACATCGACCTCGGGGAGAGCGGGCACCTCTGCGCCTGGCGAGCGGGCTCTCCCCCGCGACCCAGCGGCCCTTGCCCCACCTCCAGATCTTCGCTAGCCTCCCGCGATCGACGATCCCCCGTCAGCCCTCCCGAAGCTCGACCTCGTCGTGTTGGACTGCCCGAACGCGAGGGCACTCGCCGGCTTCTACGCGACGGTGCTCGGCTGGGAGGTGGAGCCCGGTTCGGACGATGACGACTTCGTCACCCTCGCGCCGCCTGGCGGGGGACTCAGCCAGGCGAACCCGGGCGGACGAACCACCCTTGCGTTCCAGCAGATAGAGGACTGGGTCGAGCCCACTTGGCCCGGCGGGCCCCACCCACAGCAGTTCCACCTCGACCTCGCAGTCCCCGACATCGCTGCCGCCGAGCCGGCGCTGCTCGCAGCCGGCGCCCGCGTCCATCCCCACCAGCCGTCGGCCGAGGGCACGTTCCGCGTCTATCTCGACCCCGCGGGCCATCCCTTCTGCCTCGTCTGCGGGTGAGTCGACGGCGTCCTCAGCCGTCGCGGTCATGGCCCCAGGACGGCTGAGGTGCCTCAGTCCAGCTCGAGAACGCAGGTGAGCTCGCCGACCACGATCTCGATCCGCGTGGTGCCACCCAGCGCGCGCGCGTAACCAGCAAGCGTCGGGAGCTCGGCCCGGCCGGGCTCCCCCTCGAGGCGCGAGACCTGGGTCTGTGGACGCCCCCAGCGCTTCCCGACCTCGGTCTGGGAGAGGCCGAGCGCGGTCCGGAGCGCGCGGAGGGAGCTCACCTGCCGTCGGCCCGTGCCAACTCGCGCATGCTGCTCGCCGGTTCCGTCTTCGGCTCGATGCCGGCCATGGAGATCCGCGTCCTCGCCGACGCGCTCGCCCTGCTCGGGGTCGCCGGACGGTCCCCGCCGGGACCGGTCGGCGACCGCCGTGCCCCAGCCGGCGCCGGGCGCGCCCGTCGAGGCGCCATCACCGACCGGTACTGCCTGCGGGCGGAGCCACTCCTCGATCTCGAGCGGGTCGGCGTCCTCGGGCTCGAGTGGGTCGGCATCCTCGGGCTGGAGCGGCTCGGACCCTGCGGCGGTGAAGCCGCTCAGAGCGGGGGCGCCGGCTGGGGGGCCGGGGTGCCCTGCCGACGGCGGACCCGACGCATCGGGGAAAGCACTCGGGCCCCAGTCCAGCGCGAGGTGCGGCTCCACCCCAGGGTTCGTCGGGCCGTCGCCGGGGCGGGGATCGAGCACATCAGCACGATACATCGCTCCTGTGCTGGCATGGCGGACCCCGAGCGGGCCTGCCACGCTAGTGCGCGACCACGCATGCCACAGCATGCATAGAGCGCGGACCCTCTACCTCCCAGCTCAGTGCGGTCGAGGGTGTCTGCGAGGCCGGGGGTTCGCGATGCTGGTTGCGCCTCATCCCTGCGCTGGGTAGCCTCGACGTCAACTCGGACGCCCGTCCGGGCCTGCTCAGCACCTCAATGGGCTCCAGCCCACCCCACCACGCTCGTGTCGACTGCCGCCGCCGCGGTCACCGACCAATCCCACCCACCTCCCGAGGTAGCCATGCGACGCCTTCCTGCCGCCCGACGCAACACCAGCCCCTTCCGGCGGAGGGTGGATCCGGTCTCCCTGCGTGCGCCTGCGGCGCAGCGCCGCCAGCTCCTCCGCCTCCCGAGCTGCTGCCAGCGCCTCGGCTCGATCCGCCGTCCGCCTGGTAGGCAACGACTCGTCACGGGGGTCCTGGCAGTCAGCCTGGCCTGTCTCGGCGCCGCAGGGATCGGTCTCGCGGCACCGGCCGCCGGCGCCGCGACGGTGGTGGTCCAGCCCGGGGACACCCTCTGGGGCCTTGCACTTCAGACCCATGCGACGGTGGCCGAGTTGGCGGCCCTCAACCACCTGCGTGATCCGAGCCTCATCCTCCCCGGTGAGCGACTCACCGTCCCGCCCCTCGGCCCGGCACCCCGCGCCCGGGTCGGCGAGGCACGACACGGCCTGCAGGCGCGGCGTACGCACCACGCCTCTCACGCCCCGAGTAGGAGGGCCGCCCCACGCGCCCGGCACACGGCCTCGACGCCGCCGGGCCCGCTGGTCGAGGTCACCGTGGCACCGGGCGAGACGCTCTGGGCCATCGCCTCGGCGCACCACTCGACCGTCGCTGCGCTCACGGCCCTGAACCATCTCGAGCATCCGAACCTCCTGCTCGCCGGCACGCACCTGCTCGTTCCCGCTGCGCCTCGGGCCGCCGGCTCGGCGACAGCGCGGTCCGTCGGCGTGCGACCGGGCCCGGCCCGCCGGCGCAGCCCCGACGCCCCCAGGGGCGTGACGAAGGGGAGCGCACCGCCTCCGGCGACCAGCGCAGCCATGCCCCCGCTGTCGGCCTACGGGATCCCACCGCAGCCCCCGGCTCCCGCCCCCACGCCCTCGCCCACCCTCCTCGTCCCCGTGTTCACCTACTGGGCCGCAGTCTGGGGCGTGCCCGCGCCGCTGCTCGAGGCAATCGCTTGGCACGAGTCGCGCTGGGAGTACTGGGTGGAGTCCCCGACCGAGGCCATCGGCATCGGTCAGC
>JAJYWE010000083.1 GCA_021791675.1 Actinomycetes bacterium
CGAGTGCAGAGCTCCCCCATGGACCGGGCGCCGTCTGCGAGGAGCGCGAGCGCCTGGACCTGGTGCGCCGTGAGGCCCGCCAGGTCGTCCGGCAGGCGGACCTTGCTCGCCCTCGCCATGGCCTGCAGGAGATCGAGGAGTTGGTCCACCACGGCGTCGCGGCGTGGGTCGCGATCGGACTCCGCGAGGTCCGTGCCGGGTGTGTCCTTCACGAGATAGACACTACACAACATGAAGTGGGGGCGGCGCCGACCCGGCTCCGACGCCGACCGGTGCTGAAGGTTCCCGCAGGCAGGAGGGTGCCCGCCAGGCCGTGTGCTGCCTGCCGTGCAACGGGGCCGGCCGTGCAGAGGGGATCTGCCGTGCAACGGGGGCCTGCGGGTCAACGGGGCCGGCCGTGCACAGGGGATCTGCCGTGCAACGGGGGCCGGCCTCGGAGCGATCGCGCCGGACGCGCTCGCGGCCCAGCGCAGGGCCGCCGCAGAATCCATCGCAGGGTGGAGGCCGGACCCACCCTGGGGCTGACGACGGCGAGGCAGCTCGGGTGCACGATCGAGCCATGACCCTCACCGACTACCTCGTCAACGCAGCCCTCGTCGCGCTGGTCGTCCTCCAGGTCAGAGGGCGGCGGTTGTCGACCCGCCAGCTGCTGTTCCCCATCGCGATCGTGGTCTGGGCGGCGTTCGAGTACCTCCACGGCGTGCCCACCGCGGGCGCGAGCCTCGTCCTCGTCCTCGCCGGCGCGACGGCAGGGCTCTTCCTTGGTGTCGGGGCGGCGCTCGCCACCCGCGTCTATCCGAACGAGACGGGCTCGATCATGGCGAAGGCGGGACCGCTCGCCGCTGCGCTGTGGGTGCTCGGGACCGGGGGCCGGCTCGGGTTCGAGCTCTATGCGACGCACGGCGGGGCCGGGGCGATCGGCCGCTTCGGTGCCGCGCACGGGGTGACCTCGGGCGAGGCCTGGGTCGCGTGCTTGCTCCTGATGGCCCTCCTCGAGGTCGTGGGGCGTAGCTCGGTGCTCGCACTGCGCTACCGCGCGGCCGGCGGCGAGCTGACCCTCGCTGGCGGCCAGCGGATCTGAGGGCCACCATGGACCCTGTGACCGGGGCTCCACCATGGAAGGCGTGACCCGGTCGACGGCGTCGCCGCCCCGACGCCGGGAGGGGGGCTCCATCCTGGAGGCCGCGAGCGGGGATCTCGACGGCGAGTCCCGAGGCCGGTCCGGCGGGCTCGACCTCGCCGAGCAGCGCAGCCGTTCGGACGTCGCAGTCCGCCTCATCGGTCTGGCGTTGCTCTGCTGGGCGGTTGCGAGCGAGGTCCCGCTCGGGCTCACGGGTCGCGGCCTCGTCGCGACGGTCCTCCTCGGGGTCGCCGGCCTGGCGTGGCTCGGATGGCTCGTCAGGCCGACCAGAAGCGTGACCCTCGGGTGCCTCGCCGTACTGGGAGCGGCTGGCGGAGCGCTCACCCCGCTGGCGCCGTTCGGGCTCGCCTTCGTCGGGACCGCGGCCCTCGCCGGCTCGAGCACCCTCGAGCTCGCGCCGGCCCTCGCCATCGCTTCGGCGGGCCCGTTGGCACTCGTTGCGAGCTGGCTCCTCGTCGGCGAGAGCGGCGAGCTCGCGGTGTCAGCCGTCGCGGTCAGCCTCGCCGGTCTCGCGATCGGGGCGGGACGCCGGCGCCGCGTCGAGGCCGCCGCCGAGCGCGCCAGCCTCGCCGTCGCCGAGGAGCGCGCGGCGCTCGAGCATGCGCGAGCAGAGGTGTTGGCGGAGCGAAACCGGCTCGCGCGTGAGCTGCACGACGTGCTCGCGCACACGCTCGGCGCGCTCACGGTCCAGCTCGAGGCGCTCGACGCGCAGCTCTCCCTGGCGCCCGGAGCAGCAGCCGGTATCCGTGACGGGGTCCGGCGGACGAAGGCGCTCGCAGCCGACGGGCTCGCGGAGGCGCGCCGCGCCGTGCAAGCCCTCCGGGAGGACAGCGGGCCGCTCGTCGAGCAACTCGCCTCGCTCTGCGACCGGACAGCGGCGACCTTCTCCGCGTCGGGCTCGCCGGGGCCGGTCGCTCCGGAAGCCGGCCTCGCGCTCTATCGGGTCGGCCAAGAAGCCCTCACCAACGCAGCCAAGCACGCGCCGGGCGCGGCGGTGACGATGCACCTGGCCTTCGAGGAGGGGCGGGTGAACCTCACCGTCCACAACGGCCGATCCGTGACCCCGCCGGGTGCGCTCGCGCGGACGGGGGCCGGATACGGCTTGGACGGCATGGCAGAACGGGTGCGCCTCGCAGGCGGTGCCGTCTCGGCGGGACCCGACGGCGAGGGTTGGCGCGTGGACGCGTGGGTTCCCCGATGACCAGGTGGGTTCCCCGATGACGCTGCCCCCGGTGCGGGTCCTGGTGGCTGACGACCAGCGTATGGTGCGCGAGGGGCTGGTGACCATCTTGGAGACGCTGCCCGGGATTGCCGTGGTCGCAGCTGCGGCCGACGGCGCGGAGGCGCTGGCGCTCGCGGAGCAGCACCGACCCGACGTGGTGCTGATGGACCTGCGGATGCCCGGGACCGACGGCGTGACGGCGACCGCACTGCTCCGACAGCGTCTGCCGTCGGTGCAGGTCGTCGTGCTCACGACCTACGCGGACGACGAGTCGATCGTCCGCGCACTCGGCGCAGGCGCGCTCGGCTACCTCACAAAGGACGCGGGTCGTGAGGATCTCGCGCTCGCAATCGCAGCGGCGGCGTCGGGTCGGTCCGTGCTCGACGCGTCGGTCCAGGCACGCCTGGTCCGTCTGTCGCAGCCGGGTGGGACGAGCCCTGGCAATCGTCGTGACGATCGGCCGCCGGACGGGCTCACGGACCGTGAGCTCGAGGTGCTGGTGCTCATCGCTGAAGGCTGTTCGAACGCAGAGATCGCTGCGCAGCTCTACGTCGGGGAGGCCACGGTGAAGACACACGTCAACCGGATCCTGGCCAAGACCGCCTGCCGCGACCGGACCCAGGCGGCGGCGTACGCCCACCGCCGTGGGCTCGTGCGCTGATCCGGGGCAGCCGCCCCGTGAGTTGGACTACTGTGCCGCAACCGGTGGCAGTGGGCCGCCGCTCGCAGTGCATGGGGGGTTCTATGAACACGCCGCAACAACAGGCGCGGGGATTCCTTTCCTCGCTGTTCGACTTCTCGTTCTCGAGCTACGTCACCCCAAAGCTGATCCGGGTCATCTACGTCGTGGTCGTCGTGGTGGCGGCGCTGACCGCGCTCGGCTTCCTGGTCACAGCGTTCGAGATCAACATCCTCCTCGGGCTGGTCACGCTCGTCATCCTCGCCCCGCTCGCCTTTCTGTTCTACGTCATCCTCTACCGAGTCTTTCTCGAGGTGGTGATGGCGGTCTTCACGATTGCCGAGAACACGACCAGGATGGCTGGTGGGACCACGCAGGGAGCAGGACCGTTTGGCGGTGGGTCATTCGCTGGCGGATCCGGCACCGCTGGCGGGTTCGCGCCGGCGACGCCAGCGGCGCCGACGCGACGGGTCGACCCTTGGCAGCCGGGTGTTGCCACGCAGCAGGGTCAGCCGACGGTCGAGCGTCCGTCGAGCTTCGGGGGTGAGGCGCCTAGCGAGCCGCCTGAGGCCTGAGCCCGCACGATCCGGAGTCCGTCGAGCTCCGAGGGTGCGGTGGCCGGCGAGGTGCCGGGGGTCTGAGCCTCCGCTGCGTGACGCCCGGCGCCCGTGACGCGCCGGGCGCTCACCCGGCACCGAGTGGTCGAGGACAGGCGGCGAGCCGCTGAGCTGCGAGGGCAGGGTGGCCGGAAACCGTCGTGCGTGGTTCAGCAGCGCAGTGCGTCTGCGACGACGTGCTGCGCATCTTGCTGGGCCGTGCCGGGCCGCCCCGGGAGCCACCAGAGCTGCCCGCCGAGCAGTTCGACCGGGGCGAACGCCGTCGCGGCGGCTGCTCCGCGGGGCGCGTTCGTCACGGAACACCACCGCGTCGCATCCGGGCGGAGGAGCTCCCACGCCGAGCTGGATCCGTGCTCACCGGTGAGGAGGAGCGAGCCGTTCGGGAGCAGCAGCAGTGAGCCGTCCCCCGGTGTGGGCGCCGTTCCGGGCGGCACGCCAGGGAGCGACGGCACGGCCAGCGCGTTCCAGCTGACGCCGCCATCGACGGATCTCCGGACAGGGAACTGCGACCCGGGATCGAGGAGGAGCTCGCTCGTCGGACTGGTCGCGACCAGCTCCGCGCGGGAGCACGCATCGACCGCGGCCGGCCAGGACGGCGTGGCCCAGGTCCGGCCGCCGTCGGGAGAGGAGAGCAGACCCTGCAAGGTCCCGTTCATCGCACAGGCCCCAGGCTGGTAGGCGGCGAAGGTGACGCACGGTCCGTCGGCCGGGCAGCCGAGCCGGCTCGGCGCCCACGCCGTCCCGGGCGCGTGATCTGCCTCGACCAGGGGCGTCGCTGCTGGCCGGGCAGGGGAGGGCGGGTACAGCGCGAGAAGGGTCCCGCTGTCGACCCGGAACCCGCCGAACCCGTCGGGGCTGACGCCGGCCGGCACGGGTAGCGGCGTCCAGGACTGTCCACCGTTGCTGGTAGAGAGGGCTACGTCCGCCACCATCGGTGACTGGTCGGCGGGTAGCGTCGGGAAGGCGGCGGCCACCACGCCAGCTGGGTCGCTCGCGGGCCCGAGGGGAACGGCGGCGACGCACTGCGGCGGGATCCCGGTTGGTCCGGGGGTCCCGAGCGCGTCGAGGGCCGCACTGGCCGCACCGGTCGGAACGGAGACGGCTGGGCCGGACCCCGTCGATGCGACCGTGAGCGAGCCGGTTCCGCACCAGGCGACTGCGGACGGGTCGGTCGGGTCGGGGGTGACGGGCCCGGCCCCGGAGGGGCCGTCCGCGGTCGCGAGGAGTGGGTGGAGGACGCCGAGCGACGCGAGGGAGGGGGCGGGAGCGACGGTCACTGCGGCGGCCCCGAGCTCCACCGTGCTGGCGTCGAGCCTCAGGACTCCTTGGGCCGCGTTCCCCACGAAACGTGTCGGCTCCCCGGACCCGGACCCGGACCCGGGAAGGAGTGCGAGCTGGTAGACGAAGGGTTCGTCCGAGCCGATCACCGACACGAGCGGGGCGAACCCGGCGACGCCGACGACCCGGCCGGGCGTGGCAACTGCGGGATCCACGGCGAGCACGGAGCAGGGCTGGGCGGCCGCGCAGCGGCTCGGTGTGGAGGCGAGGCGGAACGTAGCGCTCCCTTCGGGGGGCGCCCCGGCGCAACCCCTCTCGGGCGCGAGGCAGGTGAGCGAGAGCGTGTTGTCGCCGGGGTCCAGTGTGCGGACCCGGCCGGACGAGGCCGCCAGCCAGCCGGTTGCCGGCAGGACGATGCGCAGCATGAAGCGGGTTCGCGAGGTCCACTGGACAGGAACGCCGTCGTAGACGAGGCCGCCCGTGCAGCCGTCGAGGCAGAGGTTCGGGGTCGAAGCGTCAGGTGGGCGGGCGCCGGTGACCGTCCCGAGGATCACGAGGTCCCCGCCGGGGCGAGGGTGGCGAGTGATGACCGAGAGCTGCACTGGTGGCCCTGGCGGGCCGGCACTCGCCCGTGGGGGAGGAACGGCCTCGCCGCCGTACGCTGGTTTCGCCCGTGGTGCGGCAGGCGTGACGAGCACCTGCTCGATGACGAGGTGGTAAGCGCCGGGGCTGACATCGGGGATCCGGATGCACCCGCTCACCGCGCCGGTCATCGTCTGCGCGGTCAGGACCCCGGCGCAGGAATGCCCGCCATCGGCTGCGAGCAGGTGCGCGATCGGTGCTGCTGCTGCCACCGCCGCCGCTGCCGCCGCGGCCGCTGCTGCCGCTGCGTCTCCGGCGGTGCCGGCCGCTCGGGCCTCCGCCGCGACGGGGGCCGACGGGTGCTGGTGGCTCCGGCTCACGTCCGCGCGGGCGGCGCTCCGAGCGGGAAGCGAAGTGCAGCTGGCGAGCGTGACCGCTGCCAGCAGTACGAGCGTGGCCGCGGCAGTCACTGCGGGGGGCCGAGGCGAGGGGCGGGGCTCCATACCCACATGACCAGCAGACCCGGCAACGGGTTCCGCGGTCCGAAACTCGCTTGTGTGTCCTCGGCGTCCCGGTCATGCTCTCGCCGTGCCGGTCACGACGCGCTGGACTCCCTCCCCCCCGGAGGCGATCGAGGTCGAACGCGTCTTCGCGCTCGGCGCAGCCGTGACCGCGACCGACCTGCCTGGTGATCGACCGCTGCCCCGCTCCTTGGTCCGCGCCTTCCTGACACCGAGCCCACGTGAGCGGATGGTGCTCGTACTGGCGGAGGTCTCGCCCGCGCTGCCAGCCCAAGCCCCGGCCGCGCCCTCGCCGCCGGGGGAGGTCCGGGCCCCAGCGCCGCCGGCCCATGCCCCGGCCACGCTCGCGCCGCTGGGAGAGGCCGAGGCTCCGCCCCTGCCGTCGTCGCTCCGGGCATCGGCCTCGGCCGGCGAGCTGGTGGGGATGGTAGTAATCGGGCTGCCGACGAAGGACAACAGGCACCTCGCGTGGCTCGAGGTGCAGGTCCACCCCGGTGCCCGTCGGCGCGGCATCGGCCAGGCGCTGGTCGAGGAAGCCGCCTCGCTCGCCCGGGCGGAGGGACGCCGCGAGCTCGTGGCGCACGCCTTGGTGGGTGGCGCAGGGGATGTCTTTGCGACAGCGCTCGGCGCGAGCGTCGCGTCGACCGAGGCCGAGGGACGGATCGACGAGCCGGTGAGCCAGCTGCGCCACTGGGAGGAGCTGGCAGCGTCGGCGAGGCGGGTGGCTGCTCGAGCTGGTTTCGCGCTGGAGCGGGTCGAGGGCCCGTGTCCAGCTCACCTCGCGGCGTCGCTCGCGCAGGCGAAGTCGGGGATGAACGACGCTCCGACCGGCGCGCTCGACCTCGAGCCCCGCAGCACCGACGTCGCCGAGCTGCGAGCGGTCGAGGCGAGCTACGCCGCTGCGGGCGTGCGGCAGTACCGGGTGCTCGCGCGTCGGTCGGACGGCCAGGTCGCGGGGTACACGGAGCTGCTGGTCGGGGGCGACGACCCGGGCCTCGGGCGGCAGGAGGACACGACGGTCCTCGCCGGCTCGCGAGGACATCGCCTCGGGCTCTGGCTGAAGGCGGAGATGCTCGTCTGGCTGGCCGCCGCCGAGCCCGGTCTCCGGGTGATCCAGACCTGGAACGACGTGACGAACGCGCACATGCTCGGCGTGAACGACCTGCTCGGGTCTCGGCGGGTCAGGGAGTGGCAGACCCGGGTCCTCGAGATCTGACCGCTTCGTGTGGCGCCGTGCCGGTGCCTCTGGGCTGCGGCAGGTCACGACGGGACAGGCGGACGACCAGGTCCGCGTGGGCGCGGGTTGCAGCGACCAGGCGAGCGTTCGCCTCGTCGGAACGCGAGACCCACGCAGCGGCCTCGGCCGGGGTCTTCCCGAAGCGGACGTGGCGGGCGACGAGGCGCTCGACGCGGGTCGCATCGTCGAGGTCGAGGTACCACGTCTCGGCGAGGAGGTCGCGGAGGAACCGCCAGGGTCGGTTGTCGAGGAGCAGGTAGTTGCCCTCGGTCACGATGAGGTCGACCTCCGGGGGGACCGGGACCGCTCCGGCGATCGGCTCCTCGAGCTCGCGGGTGTAGCGAGGCGCGTAGACGACCTCCGTCGGACGCTCGAGGAGCCGGCGGAGGAGCGCGAGGTAGCCGAGCGCGTCGAAGGTGTCGGGGGCGCCCTTCCGGTCCCGTCGCCCGAGTCGGACGAGCTCCGCGTTCGCGAGGTGGAAGCCGTCGAGGCCGACGAGCGCCGCACGGGGACCGAGGGCCTCCACGAGCGACGCCGCGAGGGTGGACTTGCCTGCACCGGGCGGGCCGACGATGCCGAGCACGCGTCGGGCGCCGGGCGCTGCCAGGCCCCGGGCCCGGCGAACGAGCTCCTCGAGTGTGGGCGAGGCGGCGGCCGGCGTGGGCGGGGAGGCGTGCGGGGCCGGCTGGCCGGGAGCCCCGCTGGTTCCGAGCTCGGCCGGCAGGTCAGTCCGCGAGGGCGTAGGTAATCCGGACATGCGTCACGACGCGCTCGCTGCCTTCCTCGAGGGGCGGAGCCATGGAAGCGGCAGCCATGGCGGCCATGCGCATCGGCGGGCGGCGGATCGGCAGCTCCGGAGGTGGATCCTCGACGATCTCGAGCACGCGGCCCAGCCCGACGCCCGCGGCGGCCGCGAGGCGTTCGGCTCGATCGCGTGCGTCGCGGACCGCAGCGACCCCCGCCTCTGCACGCGCCGCCGCGGCGAGCGGGCTCGTCAGTCGGAAACCCCCAAGGCGCAGCGCGTCCCCGGCCGCTCCTGCGACGGCGTCGACGACGCCGGGCGCGCGCGCCACGTCCCGGACGGTCAGCTCGAGTGTGTAGGACGATCGGTAGTCGACGACGCGGTCGTGCTTGCTGTCGAAGTGCGGGGCCACGGCGAGCCCCTGCGTCTGGAGGTCCTCCTCGGCGAGCCCGGTCCCCCGGGCCGCGGCGATGACCGCCTCCGCCCGCGCCGTGACGGCCGTGAGCGCGTCGCCGGGTGAACCGGCCCGACAGGCCAGCCCCACGTCGAGGATGACCTGGCTCGGCCGGAGCTCCGCGCTGCCCTGGCCGGTGACCACGATCACGTCGCGGACGGCCTCCCGAGGCGGTGTCGGAGCCTCGGTACGACGTTCGCTCGCGGGCATGGCGCAAAGGTACACCTCGGCGCGCGGGCGAGCCGGGGGGCGGGTGCTCTGGGGCGGGTGGAGGTGCCGAGACACCGAGCGTGAGCGGTAGGTGGCGGCAACGGTGCCGTTCGTCGTCACAGCCTCGCGCGAGGCTGTCGGTGTGGCCGCGGACACCTACTACGAGGTGCTGGGTGTGGCACCGAGCGCGACGCGAGAGGAGATCCGCGCGGCTTACCGCAAGCTCAGCCGGAAGGTCCATCCGGACGCAGGTGGAACGGACGCGCTCTTCCGCCAGATCCAGCTCGCCTACGAGACCCTGTCCGATCCCGACCGCCGGGCGGCCTACGACCGACATCTCGCAGCGGGCGGTGGCGAGCGCGCAGCCGGGGATCCTTACCTGTGAAGGGACCCCCGATCAATGGGGTGTCCAGTGTTGTTGGACGAGGTGCGGAGGTTCGACTGCGCGCGTGGCGTCGCCCCGCCGGCGGCGTCGAGGTGGAGCGCCCGGAGGAAGCGA
>JAJYWE010000021.1:0-8586 GCA_021791675.1 Actinomycetes bacterium
GCGGTGAGGTTCGTCTCCAGGGTCTGGTCCCAGTGCGCCTCGGTCACCCCGAGCAGCGGCTCGGCGAACGCGACGCCGGCATTGTTGACCAAGACGTCGAGACCGCCCGCCGCCACCTCGCCGACTGCCGCACGTAGGGCCGCTCGATCGCACACGTCCACCACCACCGGCTCGATCTGCCCGGACGCCTCGCCGGCCAGCTCCTCCAGGCGCTGGCGCCGCCGCCCGAGCGCAAAGAGCCGAGCCCCCTCCCTGGCGAACGCGAGCGCAGTGGCTCGCCCGATCCCGCTGGTCGCGCCGGTCACAAGCACCCGGGCGTCCTCGAAGCGCCTGGTCAAGCTTGGTCCGACTCCGCGAGCGCCCCTGCGACCAGCGCGTGGAAGTGCTGGATGAGCCGCTCGGAGTCGAGCAGCAGCCGCCCCTTGCCGACACGACCCGACGCCGCCCCACGCTGGACCGACTCCACGAGCGCCTGATCTTCGGCGCCCACGGCGAGGTTGAACTCGATCATGTCACGCACCAGTCCAGGGGGTGTCCCAGGGGCGAAGAGGTACTCCGAGACGACGAGCGTTCGTTCGGGGGCGAGCGGCACGAAGTAGAACGCCATGGCGTTCGGCGGGCCAGGGTTCTGGACCAGCGTGAAGTTCGGCCAGAGATACCCGAACTGTCCGACCGTGACCTCCCCCGTCGGGTCGTAGGGGAGCTCGACTGCCCTGCCCTCCGGCCACGAGCGCAGCGGGGTGCTTGCCCTCGACCACCACGAGCCGGCCTCCAGGGCGTAGCGGTCGGGATCGACCTCCATCAACCGGGTGAAGCTCGGGTGTGCAACCGGGCAGTGGTAGCACTCGTCGTAGTTCTCGACCACCACCTTCCAGTTCGCTGCGACCTCCCACTCGCTCCGCTCGACCGGGACGAGCCCGTCCAGGTCGAGCCCCCCGTCGGCCAGACGGTCCGGTAGCTCGCCGAGCGAATCCTCCAACGAAGGTGCCGCAGAAGAGAGGTTCACGAACACGAACGGGCCGTACTGCCCAACCTGGATTGGCTCCAACCGGTAGTCCGAGGTGGAGAAGCACGCCTCTCGCTCGGAACGCGGTGCGGAAAGCAGTCTCCCGTCGAGGCCGTAGGTCCACGCGTGGTAGTGGCACTGAAGTGTGCTCCGGTGCCCCGCGCCGCGAACGACCTCGGCACAGCGGTGCAGGCACACGTTCACGAAGCCCGCGAGGTCCCCCGATCCGTTCCGCACCACCACCACGGGCACCCGCCCGACCCGCGCGGTCAGGTAGTCCCCCGGCCGAGCAAGCTCGTCAGCCTTCCCGACGTACTGCCAACTCCGCTCGAAGATCGCCGTCCGCTCGCGCTCGAACACCTCGGGATCGACGTACCAGCTGGTCGGGATCGTCCACCCCGCTGCGAGTGCGTCCTCGAGCGACGGCTCGATGCTGAGCGCCATGGGTCTGCCTCCTTGCTGGCGCGGCATCCCCCGCCGCAATGCGTAACCGTAGCAGTTCAGCGCTACGCTTCCGGGGCGCGTCTCGAGGTTCGACGACGTGATGCGTGAGCCGAGGTAGTCGTAGCTGCTCTTCAGTGGTGACGAGGGAGGGGTCGGGAGACGGGGATGGGAACCTACGGGCTGGCTGCTCTGCGTTGCGGCGCGGAGGTCGCCAGCGGGTCGGTGGTGGACCCTGGTTCGCTCCCGGCGAGCGCGGAGGTCCTCCTGCCGTACTTCTGCTTCCTCGTAGACACCGGCTCGGCACGAGTGCTCGTCGACTGCGGACCGCATCCCGACCTTCCGGCACGGGTGTCGCCGGAGACGGCGCGATCCCTCCGCCTCGGCGGGGGCGGAACCCTCTCCGCGGGGCTCTCGGCACTCGGGATCAGTCCCGCGTCGATCGATGCCGTTGTCCTCACGCACCTGCACTACGACCATTGCGGCGGGCTCGCTCTCCTTCCCCGCGCCGAGGTATACGTCTCCCGAGCCGAGCTCGCCTTTGCGACCGACTCGAGCGCTCCCCAGCGAGAGGCCTACGTCCGCCAGGACTTCGCGGACCTCGCCCCCCAACTGCTCCACCTCCTGGACGGGGAGCACGACCTGCTCGGCGACGGATCGATCGTCGTCCTCCCGGCGCCCGGCCACACCCCGGGCCACCAGGCGGTCCTCGTGACGAGCGGCCGCGTCCGGGTCCTCTTCGCCGGAGACGCCTCGTACCGCCTGGAGGCCCTTCGGGCTGCGCGGCCTTCCGGGTACCTGTGGGACGTGGGGACGGCGCTCGAGACGCTCGCCCACCTCCGTCAGCGGGCGCGCGACGAGGCCGCAGCGCTGGTGCTCTCCCACGACCTCCCCGTCGGATTCGCTCGGGCCGGTTGGCTCGCCGAGCCACGAGCGCCGGAACGAGGAGCATCGACCGATCCCCGCTGAGACCCCGTTGCCGGGCCCGGTGGAGACCGAGCCTGCACCACACGGCGCCCGTCGCCGCCCGCGAGGGGTGACCCCCCGACGCGCCAGCGAACTCGACGTGCGCGCGGGGTCCGCGTCCCCATCCGCGCACCACCGGCGGCCCGGCTGTGCTAGTTTCGCACAGCCGTTGTACAACGACCTACGAGCCGGCGCCTCGACCATCCGCCCGGCCCTCTCCTGATGCGGGAGGCGCCAGCACTCGAGGGGTCGCCCGACGACACGGGGAGGGGGAGCGTGAGCCTCACCGACCGGCGCTGCAGCGACAGCTGCCGTTTGCGTCACCAGGTGCCGAGGCGCATGTGCACGAGCACCGCTGCGAAGACGTTCTGGCGCGAGGGGGCTCGGGCTCGATGACCGCGGTCGCAGCGCCGGTGGGCCGCGCTCCGACTCGTGCGGCGCACCCCGTCCGGCGCTTGCTCCTCGAGCGAGTGGGGCTCGGTGTCGTCACACTCTTCGCGGTCTCGGTCGTGGTCTTCGCCGCCACCCAAGTCCTGCCCGGGAACGCCGCATACGCCGTCCTCGGGCACTCGGCCACCCCACAACGCGTCCATGCACTCGAAGTGCAGTTGGGGCTGGACAAGCCTGCGGTCACCCAGTACTGGGACTGGCTCACTGGGCTGCTGACGGGACACCTCGGGACCAGCCTGGCGAACAACGAGCCGGTGGCCACGCTCATCGGCCCCCGCCTCGTCAACTCGGCCGCGCTCGTGGTGGCGGCCGGCATCGTCGGCACGCTGCTCGGGGTAGGGCTCGGCCTCCTCGCAGCGTTTCGTCGGGACGGGTTGCTCGACCATGCGCTCTCCGTCGCGGCCCTCACCGTCACGTCGCTCCCGGAGTTCGTCGTCGGCATCGTCCTCGTCATCCTGTTCGCGGTCGTCGTGAGCCATGTCCTCCCAGCGGTCTCGGTCCTCCCACCCGGGGTCGCACCCTGGGATGATCCGCGCGCGCTCGTGCTGCCTGTCGCGACGCTCGTCATCGTCATCATCCCTTACATCTTCCGGATGATGCGGGCGGCGACCATCGAAGCGCTCGAGAGCGACTACGTGGAGATGGCAGAGCTCAAGGGACTGTCCCGAGCGAGGATCCTGCTCCGGCATGCCCTTCCGAATGCGATCGCTCCGACGATCCAGGTGATCGGGCTCAACTTCTTGTACCTGGCTGGTGGCATCGTCATCGTCGAGGTGGTCTTCGACTACCCAGGGATCGGCCAGGCACTCGTCGACGCGGTGTCGAATCGCGACATCCCTACAATCCAGTTCATCGTCGTCGTGCTCGCAGCGTTCTACGTGGTCGCCAACATCCTGACCGACGTGGTTGCGCTGCTCGCAACTCCTCGCCGGAGAGCACCGAGGTGAGTACCGCCACTGCAGCCCCTCCCTCGCCCGCACCACCGACCACCGTCGCGACCGTCCGTACCCGCGAGTGGACTCATGTCCTCGGAGCCGCGCTCCGAACTCCCCGGGGACGGGTCGGGTTCGGGCTCACCATCGTCGTCGTCGCGGTTGCGGCTCTCGGACCTGCGTTCGCGCCCCACAGCGCCACCAGCTTCGTCACCACCCCCTTCGCCCCCCCGAGTGGCAAGTTCCCGCTCGGGGGGGACGTGCTCGGCCGGGACGTGCTCTCGCGGCTGCTCGACGGGGGCTGGCAGCTCCTCCTCATCGCCGCCGCAGCGACTGCGCTCGGCGTCGTGCTGGGTGCGATCGCCGGCATCTCCGCGGCCTACCTCCGCGGCGCGCCCGACACCTTGATCATGCGTGTGGTCGACGTCATCCTCGCCTTCCCCCAACTCGTCTTCGCCTTGTTGCTCGTCTCGGTCATCGGCCCGAAGCTGTGGCTCCTCGTCGTGGCGGTCGGTCTCTCCCACGCGCCGCAGGTCGCTCGGGTGATCCGCTCGACGGCCCTCGACGTCTCGGAGCGAGACTTCGTGAAGGCGGTGGAGATCCTCGGCACGCCGCGGCGGCGAGTCATGGCGAAGGAGATCCTCCCCAACCTGGTGACACCGTTGATGGTGGAGACCGGCCTCCGCATGACCTACTCGATCGTCATCATCGCTGGCCTCTCCTTCATCGGCTTCGGCATCCAGCCGCCCGCCCCCGACTGGGGCCTGATGATCAACGAGAACCGGATCGGCCTGTCGGAGAACCCCTGGGCCGTTGTCGCCCCGGCTGCGCTGATCGCCCTCCTCACGATCGGGCTCAATACCTTCACCGACGCGGTGGCACGCGTCGCGCTCGGCGTGGATCGGGCCGAGCAGGCGGTCGTGGGCGAACGCATCGGCGGGGCGGAGCTGCCCGCAGGGATGGCGAGCGAGTGACGCCGCGGCCGGAGCCGGCGCACCAGGACCTGTCGGGCCTGGCAGCGCGCGCCTCGGTGAGCCAGCTCACCGTCCGGACCACCGGTTCCGCGCTGTCGGTCGTCGAGGATGTGAGCCTGGAGGTGGGCGCTGGCGAGATCCTCGGCATCGTCGGCGAGTCCGGCTCCGGGAAGACCACCCTCGGGCTCGCACTGCTCGCACACGCCCGACGCGGCCTGCGCATCGCGGGCGGGTCCGTACGTCTCGACGGGACGAACCTCCTCGAGCTCTCGCCGGGGGAGCTCCGGCGCCTCAGGGGAGCTGCGCTCGCGTACGTCCCGCAAGATCCGGGGACCGCGCTCAACCCGGCGCTGCGGATCGGCACCCAGCTCGAGGAGGTGCTCGCGGCACACGGGCGGGGTCGAGAGGTGCGGGAGCGGGTGGCCGAGGTGCTCACCGAGGTCGGGCTCCCGATGACACCGGAGCTCCTGGCTGCGTACCCCCACCAACTCTCGGGCGGCCAGCAGCAACGGGTCACGCTCGCGATCGCCTTTGCCTGCAGGCCCTCGCTGATCGTGCTCGACGAACCAACCACTGGCCTCGACGTCACAACCCAGCGCCGGGTGCTCGACACCGTGCGCGAGCTCTGCCGGACGTACCGCGTCGCAGCGGTGTACATCAGCCACGACGTCGTCGTCGTGAGCACCCTTGCGGACCGCGTCGCGGTGGTCTACGCCGGTCGAGTCATCGAGCTCGGGAACACCGAGGCGGTCTTCAACACGCCCGCGCATCCCTACACGATCGGTCTCCTCGACGCAGTTCCCTCCCCGACCGAGACCCGGACCCTGCGGGGTATGGCCGGCATCCCACCCCGCCCCGGCCGCTGGCCACAGGGCTGCGCCTTTGCCGACCGATGTCCACACGTCCTCCCCGAGTGCCGCGACGAACTCCCCGCACTGTTCGAGGCGAGCCCCGGCCACAGCGCTCGGTGTGTCCTCGTCGAGGCGGGGAGACCAGGTCGACAGGCAACTCCGCGCGGGGGGGTCGATGCACCGACGGCGTCCGCCGACTTCCGTCCCGTGGGCGCCGGGGCGCCCCTCCTCGAGCTCCGGCGCGTGACCGCGGCCTACGGGGCGAGAGCGGTGCTGCACGACATCGAGCTGGCGGTTCCCGAGCGCGCGTGCCTCGCCGTCGTGGGCGAGTCCGGCTCCGGGAAGACCACGCTCGCTCGATGTATCTCGGGGCTCCACTCCCGCTGGCAGGGAGAGGTCTGCTTCGCGGGGGAGCGGCTCCCGACGGGGGTGCGGGGTCGGTCGGTCGCGGCCCGACGGGGGCTGCAGTACGTCTTCCAGAACCCCTACGCGTCCCTGAACCCCCGCCGCACGGTCGGCGGGCTCGTCGCCCAACCTCTCGAGGAGTTCGAACGGGTCTCGGCGGCCGAGCGACTCGAGCGGGTCGTCGAGGCACTCCGATCCGCCGCGTTGCCGCCTGAGGTCCTCGAGCGCTACCCGGACCAGCTCTCCGGCGGGGAACGCCAGCGAGTCGCGATCGCTCGCGCCCTGGTCCTCGGACCCAGGCTGCTGATCTGCGACGAGATCACCTCGGCCCTCGACGTCAGCGTCCAAGCCGCGGTCGTCGAGCTGCTCCGCCACCTCCAACACGAACGCGGGCTCGCGATGCTCTTCATCACGCACAATCTCGCCTTGGTCCGCAGCATCGCCCAAGACGTGGTGGTCATGCAGCAGGGGAGGATCGTCGAGTCGGGCTCCGTGGCCGACGTCCTGGATCACCCGACGCACCCCTACACCCAACGCCTCCTCGAGGACGTTCCCGAGGAGGCCCCAGCAGCAGGACACGCCGCGGCCGGTCGCGCCTGAGCCGGCGCCAGCGGCTCCTCGAATCCCGCGTCCACCCACGAACAGCCCACCCAGTCCCTCGAGAGCGTCATTCCGACAAGCCGCCGCCACCCCCACCCGAAGGGGACCGTCAGCCCACTCAGCAACCGACCGCACAAGGAGGCCAACCCCATGCCCGACACTCCCCCGACCCCGCTCGCCTCGCCCGCCTACCAGCCACTCAGCCGGCGGCGCTTCCTCACGGGGAGCACCGCTGCGCTCGCGACCCTCGGCGCCGGCGGCCTCCTCGCCGCATGCGGGTCTGCCACGCCGTCGACCACGACGACCTCGAGTCCGGCAACCTCCGTCGCGACCGCGAGACCGCGGCGCGGGGGGACGCTGCGCGCTGCGCTTTCGGGCGGGTCGAGCTCGGACACCCTCGACGCGCAACAGGGCATCAACAACGTCGACTTCGCCCGGATCCTCCAGCTCTACAACCCGCTGGTCGGCTATACGCCTGACGTGGTCCCGGAGCTCGCGCTCGCCGAGGAGATCACACCGAACGCCAACGCGACGGTCTGGACCGTTCGGACCAAGCAGGGCGTTCTCTTCCACAACGGCAAGGAGCTCACCGCAGACGACGTCTTGTTCAGCATCAACCGGATCGTGCGCAACAACTACCCCGGCGCATCGATGCTGGTCGGACTCAAGATCAACGAGGCGAAGAAGCTCGACACCTACACGGTCTCCTTACCGTTCTCTGCACCATACGCCTCGCTCGTCGAAGCAATGGCGGGGTACGAATACTACCTCAATATCGTTCCGGTAGGCTACGATCCGAAGCATCCAATCGGCACCGGCCCGTTCATGTACAAATCCTTTACCCCCGGGCTCCAGAGCACCTTCGTCCGCAACCCGCACTACTGGGAGAGCCCCGGGCCGTACTTCGACCAGGTCGTGATCACCGACTATCCCGACGAGACGACGCAGATCAATGCCCTCGAGGGCGGGAGCGCCGACGTCGTGAACCTGCTCTCTGCTTCCGCGTCGACTTCGGTGAAGTCGGCTGGCTACGGAGTCCTCGTCTCACCGGCGGGTGGCTTCACGCCGTTCACGATGCGCGTCGACGTGGCACCGTTCAACGACGTGAACGTCCGTCAAGCGTTGCGCTACATCGCCGGACGCCATGAGATGAGGGATGTCGTTTTCGACGGGGACGGCCTGCTCGGCAACGACATCTTCTCGATCTACGATCCAGAGTACGACCACAGCATCCCGCAACGGCACGAGGACTTCGCCCACGCGAAGTTCCTCCTCAAGAAGGCGGGGCAGGAGCACCTGACCGTCGAGCTCGTCACCGCGGACATCGCTCAGGGAACGGTGTCCGCGGCGCAGGTACTGGCGCAGCAGGCTTCCCAGGCTGGCGTCACGATCAACCTCAATAAGGTCACGGTTACCGAGTTCTATGGCACGAACTATCTGAAGTGGCCATTTGCCCAGGACTACTGGTACTACAGCGCCTACCTACCCCAGGTCGGCCAAGCGTTCCTGCCCAACTCTCCCTTCAACGAGACCCACTTCGACGACCCTCACTACACCGCGCTCTACAACGAAGCGGTGGGGACTCTGGATGCGGCAAAGCAGGCGGATATCGCGCACGAGATGCAGCAGATCGACTGGAGTCAGGGGGGGTACATCATCCCCTACTTCCCGCCGGTCATCGACGGGTACAGCCCGAGAGTCAAGGGTCTCCTGCCGTCGGAGACAGGGCTCTCCCTCGGGGGATACGCGTTCAAGCGGCTGTGGTTCGCGTGACCTGGTCCCCCTGGCGCCGCCCGCCGGTCCTCCCTGGGCGGCGCCAGGAGCGTCCTACGCCGAGCCCAGCCGGACCTCTGCACGCGATGGCGTGTCCCGCTCCCCGGGACCGGTCCGGTCCGCTCGGGGAGCGGGGGCCAGCACGGTGGTTCTAGAGCCAGCCGAGGCGGGTCGTCACGGTCGGTTCC
>JAJYWE010000021.1:8686-22447 GCA_021791675.1 Actinomycetes bacterium
CGAACGGGCGTGCGATATAGTACATCCGTCATGTCAACCACGCGAGCCTGTTGGGCGCGCCCGCAGCGTCACCATGCCCGGCGCAGCTGAGCACACACCCTGGTCCGAGCTCGTCACGCTGAGCGCCGACCAGGAAGCCTTCCTCGGCCTCGTCCGGACCTTCGCGGCGCGCGAGGTCCGTCCGATCGCCCGCGAGGTCGACGACGCGGACACGGCAGTCCCGTGGGAGCTGTGGCGGAAGGCCGCAGCGGCTGGGATCACCGGCTTCATGCTCCCGGAGGAGCTCGGAGGGGGAGGCGTCACCGACGTCCTCACCCAGGCGATGGTCCAGGAGGAGCTCTGCGTCGGGGACATTGGGCTCGGGAACCTGCTCACCTCGGGGGGGTTCTTCGCCGGCCCGGTGCTTGCGCTCGGCACCCCCGAACAGCAAGCGCACTGGCTCCGACCGCTCGCGGGGCTGGATCCGCCGCTGACCGCGGTCGCGGTGACCGAGCCCGACGCCGGGTCGGACGTTGCGTCCCTGCGAACGCGGGCCACCAGGACCTCGGGCGGCTACCTCCTGTCGGGCTCGAAGACCTGGATCTCGAACGGCGGCGTTGCGGACCGTTACGTCGTGTTCGCGACGCTCTCCCCGGGCAGCGGCTACCGCGGCGTGACGGCGTTCTTGGTCGAGCGGGGCGTGGAGGGACTCTCGTTCGGACCGCCACTCCCGAAGCTCGGCCAGCGAGCGATCGTGAGCTGCCCGGTCTTCCTCGACGACGTCTTCGTGCCGGACGAGCAGCGCCTCGGCGAGGAGGGGCAGGGGTTCAGCGGCCTCATGCGCACGTTCGACACCTCGCGGGTGGTCCTCGCTGCTGCCGCAACGGGGCTGGCGCGAGCCGCTCTCGACTACGCCGTGGCCTATGCCCGGGACCGAGTGCAGTTCGGCAAGCCGATCCTCGAGCACCAGGCCGTCGCCTTCCGCCTGGCCGATGCGGCAACCCGGATCGACGCCAGCCGGCTCCTGGTCCTTCGCGCGGCCCAGGCGCTCGACACGGGTCGACCCGCCAGTGCGGCGGCTGCGATGGCGAAGCTCTATGCCTCGGAGACGGCCATGTGGGTGACCTGGGCGGCGATCCAGACGCTCGGAGGCTGGGGCTACTCCCGGGAGCACCTCGTCGAGAAGTGGTTCCGCGACGCGAAACTCGAGGAGATCGAGGAGGGCACCTCCGACATCCAACGCCTCGTCATCAGTCGCCACCTCGGGAAGCGCTGAGTGGGACCTGCCGTGCGGGCTCCGGCCGGCACCTCGACTCCTCGGGCTGCTGGCACGGAACCGCCCGCGGGCGTCGACCGGGAGCGGGCCCCCGACGCCGGCACGGCCGGTGGCGCACAGCCCGTGGTGCGCCAACCGTTGCGCAGCCTGCGACCACTGTTCGACCCCGCGGTGGTCGCCATCGTCGGGGCCTCTGACGACCCCGCCAAGTGGGGCAACTGGCTCGCCCGGGGTGCACTGGCGGGGCGAGGCCGGCGAGAGGTCCACCTCGTCAACCGACGCGCCTCGAAGGTCCTCGGAGAGCGCACCGTCCCTTCCTTGCAAGCACTTGCCGACCCGGTGGACCTTGCGGTTATCGCCGTACCGGTGACCGGCTTCACCGCCGCGGTCGAGGACGCCCTAGCGAACGGGGCGCGTGCGATCGTCGGGATCACCGCCGGAGGGGCAGAGACCGGACCCGAGGCAGCGGCGCGCGAGGCAGCGCTCGCGAAGCGGGTGCGCGACGCCGGGGCGGTGCTCCTCGGGCCGAACTGCCTCGGCCTCCTCGACACAGAAGCCGAGCTCTCCCTCACGTCGAACGCCCTCCCGAGCGGACCGATCGGACTTCTCTCCCAGAGCGGGAACCTCGCCCTCGAGCTCGGTGTGCTGGCGGAGGAGCTCGGGCTCGGCTTCGCACGCTTCGTCTCCCTCGGCAACCAGGCCGATCTCACCGCCGCGGACCTGCTCGCGTCGATGGCGGACGCCCGGCGCGTGGAGGTCGTGGCCTGCTACTGCGAGGACTTCGTCGACGGCAGGGCCTTCCTCGAAGCCGCAGGGGACCTCGGGCGGACCGGGAGGGCGGTGGTGCTCCTCACGGTTGGCAGGGATCCGGCATCGGCCCGCGCCGCGCGCTCGCACACCGCGGCCCTGGTGAGCGGACCCCGCGCGGTCGAGGCAGCTGCCCGGGCAGCGGGGATTGCGCTCGTCCACACGCCGGCGGAGCTGGTCGAGACGGCCGCGGCGCTCCTCCACCCCCGCCGGTCGAGAGGCAGGCGGGTTGCAGTCGTCGCGGACGGTGGCGGGCACGGCGGGATCGCGGCCGACGTCTGCGCTGCGAGCGGCCTCGAGGTGCCCCCGTTCTCGCGCCCACTCCAGGATCGCATCGGCGCAGCACTCGGTACCGCGGGCGGCAGGAGCAACCCCGTCGACCTCGCCGGGGCGGGCGAGCAGGACGTGCGCTCCTTCGAGCGGGTGGTCGAGGCGGTCCTCGAGAGCGACGAGGTGGATGCCGTGCTCGTCACGGGCTACTTCGGCGGCTACGGGGCCTACAGCGCCGAGCTCGGGCGCGCCGAGCGAGCGGTGGCGCGACGGCTCGGACCCCTCGCGGCGGCGGCACGCACCCCGCTGGTGGTCCACTCGATGCACGGCGTCAACGAGGTGCTCGGCGAGCTCGTCGCAGCGCGAGTTCCCGTGCTCCGCCGTATCGAGAGCGCCGCGTCGGGCCTCCGGCGGCTCTGCATCGCCCGCGAGGGCGCGGGGCTGCCGCCTCAGGTCCCGGCGGCACCCCCCGTCGTGGGGGAGGGGTACTTCGCCGCGCGCGCGCTCGCCGAGGCTGCGGGGGTTCCCGTTGTCGACGCCCTTGCCGCGACGACCATGGACGACGCGCTCGCGGCGGGCCGGCTGCTCGGCTACCCGGTCGCCGTCAAGGCCGCCTTCTTGGAGCACAAGTCCGACGCCGGTGGGGTAGTGCTCGGGATCCAGGACGAGCACTCGCTCCGCCGGGCCGCGAGCGCACTCTGGGAACGACTCGGCCCAGGCGTGCTCAGCGTCGAGCGGCTCGTCGACCTCGGAGAGACCGTCGAGCTCCTGGTCGGTTGCCACCGCGACCCGCGCTTCGGCGCTGTCGTCGTGGTCGGGATCGGCGGCATCTTCGCCGAGCTCCTCGACGATGTCGCGGCGGGGCTCGCGCCCGTCGACCACGAAGGCGCCCGGATCCTGCTCCGCTCCCTGAAGGGCGCAGGGCTCCTCTCGGGGGCCCGAGGCCGTCCGCCCCTGGCGTTGGACGCAGCGGCGAGCGCGATCGCCGCCCTGAGCTGGCTCGCCGCCGCGCACCCGGAGCTCTCCGCGTTCGAGGTCAACCCGCTCGTGGTGGCGCGCGACCAGGTCGTCGCCCTGGACGCCCGCATGGTCACGACGGGAGCGGCGATCGGTGACGGTCCTCCCGCAGACGAGCCCCCACGCACCCGGGCGGGAAGCCGGCCCGAGTCCACTGCCGACACGCGGGTCGGAGACCCGCACCGCCGAGCGGCCCGCCACGACGATCGTGCGGACGCACCCACGACCGAGGAGGAAACGGCATGAACCTGACCGACACACCGGAGCAGGCGGAGCTCCGCGAGCGAGCGCGAGCGCTGACCCAGTTCATCCAGGCATACGAGCTCGATTGCGAGGAACACGCCGGGCTCGCACCGGACGTCCTCGCGGCGATCGCCAAGGAGACCCTCGCGACCGGCCTCAACGCCATCAACATGCCCGCCGAGTGGGGCGGAGCAGGGCTCTCCGTCTCGGACCAGGCGATCGTGCAGGAAGAGCTCGGGCAGCTCACGAACGCGCTCTGGGACACGGTTTGGCGGCCGGCCAACGCGCTCAAGGCGTGTGACGACACCCAGCGCGAGCGCTACCTCCTCCCCGCGATCGAGGGAAGCCGCCGCGACTGCGTCGCCATCACCGAAGAGCACGCCGGCTCGGATCCCACGGCGCTCCAGACGACGGCCGAGCGGACCTCGGCGGGCTGGCGGATCCGCGGGGAGAAGTGGTTCGTCACCGTCGGCGACGTCGCGGACTTCCTCATCGTGCTCGCCCGGGTGGCCCCGGAGAACCAGCTCACGATGTTCCTCGTCGACAAGGATCTCCCCGGCGTCACCGTGAAGCGCGTCCCGCGCTACATGCACACGTTCGTCTTCGAGCACCCCGAGTTCCTCCTCGACGTCGAGGTCGGGCCGGACGCGCTGCTCGGCGAGATCGGCCAGGGCTACGAGCTGACTCGGGACTGGTTCGTGGAGGAGCGGCTCATGATCGGTGCCCGCTGCGTGGGGGCCGCCGAGCGCGCCCTTCGCGAGGCGGCGGCCTGGGTCGAGGAGCGCTCCCAGTTCGGACGTGGGCTCTGGGAGTACCAGCTCGTCCAGGCCATGCTCGCCGACTCGGCGGTGGACGTCGCGCTCAACCGGGCACTCGTCCGCCAGGTCGCTGCGGAGGTCGACGCCGGCGCGAGCCGCAAGCTCGTGCTCGCAAAGGCGGGCATGGTGAAGCTCTCGGCCTCCGAGGCTGCCGGTCGGGTCGTCGACCGCTGTCTGCAGTTGTTCGGAGGTCGGGGCTACCTGCGGGACCACGCAGTCGAGCGCCTCTATCGCGACGTGCGGGTCGACCGGATCTGGGAGGGAACCTCGGAGATCCAGCGCCTCGTCATCGCGAACGAGATCCACAAGCGCGGCCTCGACGGCCTCCTGCACCCGACCGTTCGGTGAGCATCGATGGAGGTGACCACCCGCTCGTCGTGACGGAGCGTCGCGGGGACGTCTGCGTCCTCCGCCTCCACAGGGAGGAGAAGTTGAACGCGCTCTCGGGCGCGCTCGAGGACGCGCTCGCCAGGGCCCTCGAAAGTCCCCCGGCCGCCAGCGCAGGCGCCGTCGTCCTCTACGGCGGTGCTCGCGCGTTCTCCGCCGGGGCGGACACGACCGAGCTCGCGAGCGGGGATGTGGCCGCCGTCGATCGCTACTACCGGACGACCGGTCGCGTCTACGAGCAGGTCGCCAACCTGGGCCAACCGAGCGTCGCGGCGATAGCCGGCTGGTGTCTCGGTGGCGGCCTCGAGCTCGCGCTCGCGACAGACCTCCGGGTCGCCGCCGTCGACGCCCGCTTCGGGCTGCCCGAAGTCGGGATCGGCATCGTCCCGAGCTCTGGCGGGATCGCCCGCCTCGTCCGCATGGTGGGGGTCGCCAGAGCGCGCGAGCTCGTGCTCTGGCGCAGCCGGTGGTCGGCCACGGAGGCGCTCGGCATGGGCCTCGTGAGCGAGGTCGTGGAGCCGCCAGGGATGGTCCTCGAACGCGCCGTGGAGATCGCCGGGGAGCTCGCTCGCCTCCCCCGCCTCGCCCAGCGGGTGGCGCGGCGTTCGATCGACGCAGCAGCCGAGAGCTCGCATCGCAGCGTCCTCCTGCTCGAGGAGCTGGCATACGGCTACCTCGGCGCGGCACGACCCTCTACGGAAGCCCAGGACCACGGAGCCGGGGACGAGCCGGGGGTCTCGCCGCCGCGGCCCTGACGCCCGCCGAGTGCCCCTCCTGCGAGCAGGACCTCGCGCTCCGGCTCGTGGAGCTTCAGCCCGCGAGCCGGGCACCGGCCAGCGCACCCTCGAGCACCGCTTCCTCTGCGCTGCGAGGACCGAGGACATCGCCGATCCGCTCGACGTTCGGCCGACCCGCGAGCGCTGGCCAGAGCGCGTCGCTCGGCGCTCGCCCCAAGCTGATCACGAGCGTGGCCGCCTCCGGGGTCTCGAGCACTCTCCCGGAGAACACGTGGCGGAACCACGCGCGCCCGTCGTCCAGCGCGAGCTCGCAGTGCTGAACCAGCCGCACCCCGAGGCGGTCCAGCCGGGCGAGGTAGAGGTTCCGCTGGTACTGGTGGACACCCTCGCCCACCGCGGCAGCGGCGCAGGCGAGGGTGACGGTCCGCCCTCCCGCTGCCAGCACCTCCGCGACGTCCAGCCCCGTCCAGCCGCCTCCCCAGTCGGCCACCACGACCGGACCTTGGACGCGCTCGGGCCGGGCGATCGCCTCCCAGGCATCGACGACGACCGCACGGGTGTCCCCGAGCGACACCTCCCGCTCGAGCCCGGGCGGCACGAAGGGGCGAGCCCCGGTCGCGAGCAGCAGGCCACCTCGGGCTCCCCCGAGGTCGGCGAGCAGCGCCTCAGCTCCAGTCGGTGTCACGAGCTCGCCGAGGCGCACCTCCACGCGCCCCTCCGCCAGCCGGGTGCGCAGCGACACCGACCAGCGCTCCCAGGCTTCGCGATGCGCCGGTGCGGAGCCGGCGAGGGCGAACTGCCCGCCGAGGGTCTGCGAGGCCTCGATGAGCGTCACCGCGGCGCCGGCAGCAGCCGCCTCGACGGCCGCAGCCATGCCCGCGGGCCCCGCGCCGACCACGATCACCCGGGGACGACCGGGCGTCCGAGGCGCTCCGGGCGGGGCTGTCGGAGTCGCCGGTCGCCCGAAGGTTCGCTCGCGCCCTGCCCGGGGGTTCACGACGCACGAGATGGGCGTACCGGCGTGGTAGTGGCCGATGCAGCCCTGGTTGCAGCCGATGCACCAGTTCACCGCACGCTCTCGGCCCGCTGCGAGTTTCGTGACGAGCCCAGGGTCGGCAATCTGCGCCCTGGTCATCCCGACCAGGTCGGCATGGCCGCCGGCGAGCAGCGACTCGGCACGAGCGGGCTCGACGACGCCGCTCGTGGCGACGACGGTGACGTCGTCCAGGACAGCCCGCATCTGCGCCAGCGGGCCGTCGAGGGACGCGCTCGAGAGCGGAGGCGGCGGGACGATCCAGGTCGAACCGGCATAGCTCGAGGAGCTCCCGAGCACGACCGAGACGAAGTCCAGCGGGACGGCCGCCTGCAGCGTGGCCGCGATCGCCGCGCAGCCCTCGGCGTCGAGGCCGGCCGGGTCCATCTCGTCGGCCGAGAGCCGGACGCCAACCGCGAGGGAGGGGCCCGCGCCGTCTCGCACCGCGGCGATCGCCTCCGCGGCGAAGCGCACACGCGCGTCGAGCGCACCCCCGTACCGGTCCTCGCGCTGGTTGGTCGAGCGGGCGAAGAACTGTGCCGGCAGGTAGCCGTGGGACGCTGAGACCTCGAGCCCATCCACGCCGCCCTCGCGGGCGAGCGAGGCGGCGGAGCGGTAGCCCTCCAGGAGCTCGGCGATCTCGGAGAGCGTGAGCGCCCTCGGCTCGGCGTGGAAGCGCGCGCTCGGCACGGCGGAAGGAGCGACGGCGGGAGCGCGGGGGGGCGCGGCGATCTGCTCCCGTCCACCGTGGAACAGCTGGACGAACAGCTTGGCCCCCCGCTCGTGCAGCGCCCCAGCGAGCTCGGTGTACGCAGCAACGACCTCGGGGCGGAACCCCCCGATGGTGTGGGGCGTGAGCAGGCCCGACGGATCGACGGCGGTGGCCTCGAGCACGATCACCGCCGCACCACCTGCCGCTCTCGCCTCGTGATAGGCGACGAGGTCCGGGGTCGGGAGGTGGTCGTGGACGAGCCCCGTCTGGTGCGACGTCGAGACGACCCGGTTTCGCAGCGCGACCGGGCCCACGCGCCACGGGGACAGAAGGGTCGGGTACGGCGTCACCGGGGGTCGCCTCGTTCGCGACGAGGCGCGGCGCGAGCCGAGTCGTCGAGCTCGTGCCACGGCCCCGGGGTGGGTGGCGGGAGTGCCTGGCCCCACGCGTCGACGCCGCCGTCCACCACGACCGTGGTGCCGGTCACGTAGGCACCTCCGGGGCTCGCGAGGAACGCGATGACCTCGCCCACCTCCTCCGGTCGCCCGAGCCGGCCGAGCGGGACCGCCGCCTCCCACGCGGCGACCTGCTCCTCTCCGTAGCCTGCCAGCCCCTCGGTCGCGATGTTGCCCGGTGCGACGCAGACGGCACGGAGTCCGTACCGACCCCACTCGAGCGCGAGGCCCGCGGCGAGGTTCTCCACCGCCGCCCGTGCCGCCGCGGCGTGCACCATGCCGGGGATCCCGCGACGCGGGCTGAAGCCGATGAAGACGACCAGGCCCCGCCGTGCGGGGAGCATCGCCGACCGGGCGACTGCACGGGTGAGGCTCCACGCGGCATCAACCGCCAGTGCGTGTACGGCCCGCCAGCCCCGCTCGGTGATCTCCTCCGCTGCGGCCTCGAACTGCCCACCGGCATTGTTCACGAGGACGTCGATGCGCCCGTAGCGCTCGAGGACAGCCGAGACGACCTGGGTGACCTCCGCGCTGTCCCGCACGTCGGCCGGGAGCGCGAGGCACGAGCGGCCAGCGGACTCGACGGCTGCACGTGTCGCGGCAAGGGGAGCCGGGCGGCGACCGCAGATGGCGACGTCCGCACCGGAGTGCGCGAAGGCGAGGGCGGTCGCCCGGCCGATGCCGGTCCCGCCGCCGGTGATGAGCGCGACCGCCCCGGCGTTCGCGTCCTTCGCAAGCGACACCCGCCGCCCCTCGCCGGACCCCAGTGGCTCGTCGGTCGTCAAGTCCGGGCCCCCTCGCGACATACCGGGAGGCTACCCTCGACCGCCAGCGCGTCGCCGGCCCGTGGCGCGGGCTCGCGCACGGTGACGGTCCCGACACCGTGCGGGGCCCGACGGAGCCGATGCAGCGCGAGGCCGGAGCTCGGCGCGACCCGGCCTCCGGCAGTTGCCCTCAGGGCACCACGACCACTCGCAGCTCGGACCCGCCGCGGGCGGCCTCGATCGCCTCGCCGATGCGCTCCAGCGGATAGCGACTCGAGATCAGCGCGTCGAGCTGGAGCTCCCCCGCGAGCGCGAGCGCTGCCGCCTCGGGGACGTCACGAGACGGGAGCGAAGAGCCCATCTTGGACCCGAGGACGGCAAGGCCGTCGTCGGCGATCGAGACGGCGTCGAGGGAGACGAAGGCACCCGACGAGGGCATCCCGACGAGGACGACCGTGCCGCCACGACGCGTGAGCGGCACGCTCGCCTCGATCACCGAGGCCGAGCCGACCGTCACGAACACGGCGTCGGCCCCCCTTCCCTCCGTCAGCGCACGTACCGACGCGACGAGGTCGACGGCGGCGGGATCGAGCGTCCCCGTCGCGCCGAGGCGCTCGGCCGCGGTTCGCTTGGTCGCGACCGGGTCCACGGCGAGAATCGTCCTGGCTCCGGCGATGGCCGCTCCTTGCACGCAGTTGAGCCCCACTCCTCCCGCGCCGACCACCACGACCGTCGTTCCCGGGCCGAGCCGAGCCGTCCGGGTCACGGCACCCAGCCCGGTGAGCACGCCGCAGGCCAGCAGCGAGGCCGCGTCCATCTCGAGTCGGGCGTCGACCGGTACGACCTGCGAGGCGTGGACGGTGACCCGCTCGGCGAACGCCCCCGTCCGGAGGCCCTGCACGACGGGCTCGCCCCGGTCGGTGCGAAGCGGCGTCCCGCCGGCGGGCTCGGGGGGCGCGTCGCAGAGCGCCGGCTCACCACGCACGCAGGCCGGGCAGCTCCCGCAGTTCCGGACAAGGGTCACCACCACCGCCTGGCCGGGTCGGAGCCCTTCGACGCTGTCCCCGACCTCCTCGACGAACCCGGCGGCCTCGTGGCCGAAGACTGCCGGCAGAGAGCCACCCCATCCGCCGGCGAGGAAGGTCAGGTCGCTGCCGCAGACTGCACACGCTGCCACGCGGACGAGCACCTCTCCCGGAGCTGGGCGGCGGAGCTCGAGCTCCTCCAGCACGGGGGGCGCGTCGAAGCTCCGGCAGACGGCCGCTCGGACCGTCAACCAGCCGCGTCCGTCACCCACCGCGCACCCCTCCGGCCCGCCGCCGTCGTCACCACGATCGCCCCCTCGGCAACCCCGTGCGTCCGCTCCAGCGCCCTGCGGGCACTGACGCCGTGCGCGGCCCTACGGGGTCGTGTCCCGGTCCCGGCGCTGGACGGACGCTACGAGCTCCGCTCGCCCGTTCTGCCGGCGGCCGGACCGCCTTCCGGCGCGACCAGCCGCTCGGGGAAGCCCGGGGCGCGGAGCTCGACGCCGACATCGTCCTCGAGCAGCTGGACGACACGGGGTGACAGCGCCGCCCCTCCGTACCGTGCCTTCGCCTGCACGAAGCGCTGGTGGACGAGGCTGCCGAGCTCGAGGGGGACGGTACCGGCAAGCGCCAGATCGAGCGCGAACCCGAGGTCCTTCAGCGCCAGGTCGACGGTGAAGCCGATGTCGTAGCTCCCTGAGAGGATGAGCTGGCCCTCGGTCTCGTGGACGAAGCTGGTCCCCGAACTGTCGCGAATGGCGCCGTACGCGACGCCGAGGTCGAGACCAGATCGCTCGGCGAGCATGAGCGCCTCACCGACGCCGACGAGGTTGATGAAGGCAAGGAGGTTCGTGATGACCTTCATCCGGGACGCCTGACCGAGCGGCCCGAGGTAGTAGACCTGGGATCCGAGGACACCGAGCAGGGGCCGGAGACGGTCGAAGGTCTCCCGAGCGCCACCTGCGAGGACCGTGAGCTCTCCGAGCGCCGCCTTGTGCACGCCACCGGTCACCGGGGCCTCCAGCATCTCTGCCCCGGCGTCGAGCGCAGCCTGGCCGAGGCGAACCTCCTCGTCGGGACCGGTCGTCCCCATGTCCACCCACGTCAGGTGGCCGGAGGCGTTGGCGAGGAGCCCGTCGCCGCCGAGCAGCACCCCGGCCAGAGCTGCCGGGCTCGGGAGGCAGGTCACGACGGTTGGACAGCTCTTGGCCAGCTCGGCAACGGACCCGCCCCAGGTGGCACCTCCGTTGAGGAGATCCTCGGCGGCGGACCGGTCCACGTCGAGCACGGCCACGTGCACACCGTTCCGAAGGAGCGTCCGGACGAGTTGTCCACCGAGGCTCCCGGTCCCGATGAACCCAACCGGCCCGAAGCCGGCGATCGACTCCTCGCCGGTCGAGCGGGCAGCACGGGGTTCGCTCAACGGAGTCCCTCCTCGCCGACGCCACGCTGTCTGCGCGGCGACCGTCGGCACGGAACGAGTGACCAGACGGCTGGGCAGGACCGACGGATGTCGCTCAATCTATCCACACCCTCGAGAAGTCGAAGTTCCCGAGTGAGACGCCAACCTTCGACGGGACCAGCCCGTGGACCGAGGCGGCATACCCGTCGATCACCGGAGGAAAGTACGGGATGATGTACCCGCCTTCGTCGTAGTCGATCTGCTGCATCTCATGCACGATATCAGCTCTCGCGGCCGCACCTACTCGCTTGAGAGCCTCGTTGTACAGCGCCGAGTAACGAGCGTTGTCGAAGTGGCACTCGTTGAACGGAGCGTTCGGCAACGTTGCATCGCTCACCTGCGGGAGATAGTAGGTGTAGTACCAGTAGTCCTGAGCGAAAGGCCACTTCAGGTAGCTACTGCCGTAGAAGTCCGTGACCGTCACCTTGTTCAGCTGGACGTTCACACCAGCAGCCTGGGCCTGCTGAGCAAAGACCTGGGCGGCAAGGACCGTTCCCTGGGCAATGTCGGCGGTCACCAGTTGCAGAGTGAGGTTCTCGTAGCCTGCGGCTTTGAGAAGGTGCTTGGCTCGAGGGATGTCCTGAACCCGTTGGGGAAGCTCGTGATCGTAGTTCGGATCCCAGATCGAGAACAGGTCGTTCCCGATCGTTCCATGACCATCGAAGACCAGGTTGATCATCTCAGGCCTATCGACGAGGTAGCGAAGAGCCTGGCGTACGCGGACGTCACTGAACGGGCGAAGGTCGACCCGCATGGTGAAGGGTGTCCAGCCACCCCCTTCTGCGATCAGCAATCGCGCCCCACCACTCAATACGGTCCCGGTCGAGCTGCTCGAGAGGAGGTCGACCACGTCGAATTGCCCGCCGACCAGCCCGCTCACCTGGGTCGTCTCGTCCGCAACGTCCGTGAGAACGAGTTCGTCGAGATAAGGGAGGCCCGTTTCCCAGTAGTCGGTGTAACGAACGAACGTGCTCTGGGCGCCAGGGGTGAAACTCTTGTACCGGAATGGTCCTGTCCCGACCGGGTTCTTCGGGTCGAAGCCGACCGGGACGATGTTGCCGTAGCCAACCTGGGCGATCGTCTCCACAAACGTCGAGAACGGGGTGTGGCACGGAATGCTCACGGTCAGGGGGTCCAGCTTCTTCATTGCTGCAACGTCCACCGGCACGAGTCCGGTCGCACCGGGCAGCGGATCCTTCGGGTTCACCTCTCGCTGGAAGCTGAAGATGATGTCGTCGGCAGTCAGATCCTTTCCGTTGTGGAAGGTGATCCCCGGCTTCAGCCGGACGACCCAGTTCGTCGCGTCCGCGTTCGGTTCGATCGACTCCGCAAGGACGAGCTTCAACTGGGCGGCCGTGTCCAAACCGGCGAGGGGCTGGAAGAGCGAGTTCACCCGGGCGAAGTCGGCATTCGTCACCGGATCCTGCCCGTCGAGCGTGTCGGCGCTCGAGCCCCCACTCACCCCGCCCGTGAGGGTCCCACCCCGACGGGGATGGCTGCCTGTGCTCGTGCTCGGGCCCGCGGCTGTCGATGTCGCGCTCGGCTTCGCCGTCGAGCAGGCCTCGAGCACGAGGCCGAGACTCGCGGTCGATATCCCGAGCCGAGCCGCGAGCCCGAGGATCTCTCGCCTACTCAGCCGTCGGTCGAACACCGCTGCGGGAAGGCCCCCTCGGTGGGGCCCGCCCTTCGTGCCGACTCGGTCGAGCCCGAAACGCCCGTCATCCATCGCATCCTCCCCTCACTCTGCGCTGCGCTCTTCTCGCCACGGCTTCGCGCTCGCTCCGCCACCCTGCCTCGGCGCGCCGGATCCCCGGTAGGTCCCCACCCCGAACCACCCCGCGCATCCTGGTGCTACCTTCGGCTCGTGTGAGCCGGCAGCAGGACGAAGGCGGGAACGCCGAGGGAGCGACGAGCCAGACCGTGACGCGGGCGCTCACCCTGCTCGATCTGGTGGCGACCAGCGAGAAGGCGCTCAGCGCAACCCAGCTGGCCGCGCAGTCCGGGCTCGCCCGCACGACGGCCCTTCGACTGCTCACGACACTCACCACGACCGGCTACCTCGACTACGTACCCGGCTCGGGCTTCGTGCTCGGTTTCAAGGCGACGCGCATGTCGCGAGTCGGAGCAGCAGAGGAGGCGCTCGCCCGGCGCGCCCGGCCTTGGCTGGAGAGGCTGCTCCGTCGCGTCGAGGAGACCGTCGGGCTGAGCGTCCCCATCGCCGGGAGCCTCGTCGAGCTCGTCCAGCTCGACCCACCTCGTCCGATCCGGCAGATGAGCTACACCCACGAGTCCTTCCCGCTCCACTGCACGTCGAACGGGAAACTCCTGCTCGCGCGCCTGGACGAAGGAGAGCTCGAGTCCTATCTCGCCAGTCCGCTCGAGCGTCGAACCCCCCGCACCATCGTCGATCCGGGCCCGCTCCGGGTCGAGCTGGCGCGCATCCGCTCGCTCGGGTACGGGATCTGCCACGAGGAGCTGTACGAGGACATCAACGGCGTCTCCGGCACGATCCTCGGCGAGTCCGGGCGCCCCGTCGCGTTCGTCAGCGTCTCGGGCCCGTCCTTTCGCCTCACGATGGACCGGATCCACCGCATCGCTCCAGACGTGCTCGCCAGCTGCGAGGAGATTCGCCAGCACCTGGGCATCGGGTGCTGACATCTGCCGCCTCACCTCTGCCTCTTCGTCGTCACCAGTGGGCCCCCCAAGTGTCCACTATCCGGATACCTCCACCGTCATGCGGACAGAATAGAGCGCAACTCGGGCGCCAGCAAGAGCA
>JAJYWE010000021.1:22547-31376 GCA_021791675.1 Actinomycetes bacterium
GCTCAGGCCGAGACGGGTGCCTCCTCCAGTCGACCGAGCTGTTCGAGGGGCAAGTGGCAGCGAAGCACCTTGCCCGGCTGGACCTCCCGAAGCGGCGGCTCGACCGTGTCACAGGTGCCGTCGGCGAGCCGGCGCGGGCAGCGGGTGTGGAACACACAACCGGACGGCGGGTTCGCAGGGCTCGGGATGTCGCCGGCGAGCCTGATCCGCTCCCGACCGGTGCCGTCCAGGGTGGGCACCGCGGAGAGCAGCGCCTCGGTATAGGGGTGGTGCGGCCCGGCGAAGACCGACTCCGCCGGCCCGTACTCCATCACCCGGCCGAGGTAGAGGACCACGATCCGGTCCGAGAGGTAGCGCACCACCCCGAGGTCGTGGGAGATGAAGACGTAGCTGACGCGCTCGCGGCTCTGCAGGTCGACGAGCAGGTTCAGGATGGCAGCTTGGACGGAGACGTCGAGCGCCGAGGTCGGCTCGTCGCAGACCAGCACCGCCGGTTCGCCGGCGAATGCCCGCGCGATCGCCACTCGCTGCTTCAGCCCGCCCGAGAGCTGGACCGGTCGCATCGGCAGGTGGCGCGGTTCCATCCGGACCGAGCGCACGATCTCGAGCAACCGGTCCTCCAGCGCGGCACCCGACAGCCCGGCGAGCTTGGAGAGCGTGCGGCTGACGATGTGGCGGACGCTGTGGCGGCGGTTGAGCGCAGAGTCGGGGTTCTGGAACACGATCTGCAGCAACCGGAGGTCCTCGCGGCTCCGGCTGGTCGCCACCGGGGGAACCGCCCGCCCTCCGAGCTCCACGACGGAGCCGGTATCCGGCGCGGTCAGGCCGAGCATGACCCGGGCGAGGGTGGTCTTCCCACATCCCGACTCCCCGACGACGCCGAGCGTCTCTCCCGGGAACAACTCGAGTCCGACGTCCACCAACGCGCGCACCGCGGTGCCGCGCACGTGGTAGGTCTTCGAGACGTGCTCGAGCCGCATCACCGGCTCCGGCGACGGGGGGGCCGAGCGAAGGGCCATCTCCTCGGGTTCGGCGCGGGGCAGGTTCGGTGCCTCGGCGCTCTTGAAACAACGCGCCGTGCGCGTCTCGCCGATCAGCTCCATCGCGGGGGATTCACTCCGACAGCGGTCGTCGGCGAGCGTGCAGCGGGCGGCAAAGATGCAGCCGGTCGGGACCTCGCCCGGACTCGGGAGGAAGCCCGGGATGGTGTCGAGACGCGCGTGGTCCTTGCGTTGGCCACGCCGCGGCACGCACCGCAACAGCCCGACGGTGTAGGGATGGTGGGGCGCTTCGAAGACCGCTCGGGCCGGACCGGTCTCGACGATCTCGCCGGCGTACATGACCCCCACCCGGTCGCACATCTTGGCGATCACGGCGAGGTTGTGGCTGATGAACAGGACCGCAGTCGAGAACTGCTCGCGCAGGCCCGAGATCAGCTCGAGGACCTCGGCCTCGACCGTCGCGTCGAGCGCCGTCGTCGGCTCGTCGAGGACGAGCAGGCTCGGCTCCACGGCGATGGCCATTGCGATGACGACACGTTGGAGCATCCCGCCGGAGAGCTGGTGCGGGTAGGCGCCGAGCACCCGTCCCGGGTCGGCGATCTGCACGGTTCGCAGCGCCTGCTCGGCGCGCTCGAGTGCCTCACCCCGACCGACACCACTGACCTCGAAGACCTCTGCGACCTGGCGTCCGACGCGGATCGAAGGGTTCAGCGCTCGGCCTGGCTCCTGGTAGACGACCGAAACCGTGCGCGCACGGAGCTGGCGCAGGGCCTCGGGCCGCATGCCCATCAGGTCCTGGCCGCCGATCTCGATCGACCCTCGCACGACGCGGCCGTTCCGGGGGAGATAGCGGGTGATCGCCTGGACGGTGGTGGACTTCCCGCACCCGGACTCGCCCACGAGGCCGAAGGACTCGTGGGGGCCGATCTCGAAGTCGACCCCGCGGAGTGTCAGGCGGTCGACCCCCCGGACGCGGTAGGCGACGTCCAGGTCGCGCACGCGAAGGACCTCGTCCTCACGCCGACCCGCTTCCGACGTGATCGAGGCGGCCAACGTCACTGGATGACCACCGACTCGATGGAGTCGCCGATCAGGTTCACGGCGGTGATCAACGATGCGATGGCGAGCGCGGGGAACAGCGTCTCCCACCAGTACCCGGCAGCGAGGAACTGGTAGGTCGCGGCGATGTCGGCCCCCCAGTCCGGCGTGGGTGGCTGGATGCCGAAGCCGAGGAACGAGAGGGTCGCAACGGCGAAGATCGCGTAGCCGAGACGGACCGTGAACTCGACGATGATCGGCCCGAGCACGTTCGGAAGGATCTCTACGAACATCGTGTGGAACGCGTTCTCACCGCGCAGGCGCGCTGCGGCGACATAGTCCAGCTCGCGCTCCTGCAGCACGGCGGTGCGCACCGTGCGGGAGATGACGAGTCCGAAGCCCAGCCCGATGACGACGATCAGGGTCGGGACCGACGCCCCTGCCGCGACGATGAACAGGAAGGCGACGATCACCACCGGCAGAGCCAAGAACGCGTCGACAACACGCCCGGTCACGCTGTCCAGCCAACCGCGGTAGTAGCCCTGCAGGAGGCCGAGCACCGTACCGACAACGGTGCCGAGCAGGGTTGCAACGGGTGCAACCACGAGGATCTCCTGCGAACCGACGATCACCCGCGACAACACGTCGCGACCGAGGTTGTCGGTTCCGAACAAGTGCGCTGCGGACGGTGCCTCGTTGATCGCGAGCAGGTTCTGCGACAAGGGGTTGTCGGGCGCGAAGAGCCGCCCGAAGATCGCGCAGACGATCCAGAACAGGAGGATCGCCGCGCCGACGAGGAACGGGCCGGATCGAACCAGGAGTCGCACCTGCTCCTTACGAATCCGCTTCGCGGAGCCCGCGCCGAGCCGGGCCGCCTTCTCCTCCGCGACGTCGTCCCGGAGCGGCACGGTCTCGAGCACGACCCCAGCCCCGTCACCCGTCTCGGTCGTCACCATCAGTCAGCTCCCTGTAGCCGAACCCGGGGATTGAGCAGTGTGGCGATGACGTCCGCCACGAGGGTGGCGACCAGATAGACCACGCCGATCACGAGGATGCCGGCCTCGAGCATCGGGAAGTCCTTGAACTGCGCAGCACTGAAGATGAGCCGTCCGAGCCCGGGGTAGTTGAAGAGCGTCTCGGTGACAACCAGGCCCCCGATCAGGTAACCGGTCTGGGTCGCGATGACGGTGATCGTCGGCAGGAGGGAGTTCCGCAGCGTGTGGCGGAAGATCACGGTCCGCCGGGAGAGCCCTTTCAGCGTCGCCGTACGGACGTAGTCGGACTCCAGCGCCTCGACCGTCCCCGCCCTGGTCATCCGAGCAATGTAGCCGAACAGGACGAAGACGAGGGGGAAAGCCGGGAGGATGAGGTAGTGCAGCTGGGTGAGGAGTCCCGCCCCCTGCGGCGGGTTCGCCGTGCTGGGGAGGACCTTGAGCTCGATGGCGAAGACCACGATGAGCACGATGCCGGACACGAACTCCGGGAGCGTCGAGAGGGAGAGCCCGGTCGTGCTGATGATTCGATCGACCGCCCGGCCCCTGTTGAGCGCCGCGATGACCCCGCCGAGGATGGAGAGCGGGACGACGATGACGAACGCGACCGCTGCAAGCTTGAGCGACTTCAGCGCGGCAGGCCAGAGGAACTGCGAGACGGGTGCCTGGTACTGGTAGGAGATCCCGAGATTGCCATGGAGCAAGCCGGTCAGCCAGCTCCAGTACTGGACCGCGAGTGGGCGATCGAGACCCAGCTTGCGGTTGAAGGCGGCAACGGCGGCCTGGGAGGCCGTGTGCCCGAGCACAGCCCGGCCGGGGTTGCCCGGGAGCACCTGGCCCGCGAGGAAGATGATGATGCTGAGGAGGACCGCGGTGAGGACAGCGAGCCCGATTCTCTTGAGTAGGTAGGTCTTCAGTGCTGGGCCCCCTCCCGGTCCCTCTGGAGCTTCGGCGAGCGTAGCCCACAGCATCTGGGACTGCTCCGCGCGCGTAGCTCGAGCGTCGCGGGCTCGGGTCCGACGAGCCTCTCGGCCCCGGCGGCTCGGTCCGGGGCAGGACGGGCTCGTCCGCAACGGTCCAGGGCGTACCGATCGGCTGGCCTAGGGTTGCGAACATGACGGTGACACTGGACGATCGGCGAGACTTCCACCTGGTCAACTACGAGCGGGTGACGCGCCACGGCGAGGGTGTCGAAATCGGGGCGGGCGCTCGGCAAGCGATGGAGGACGCGAGGCGGTCGTTCCTGGCGCTCCTCGACTCCGACCGTGACCAGTTCATCTACGGCGTCACCACCGGCGCGGGGGAAGGCGCTCGCCACCGGATCGCCCCCGAGGACCAGCGGGCCGCGACCAGGCGGGTTGCCGAGAGCCATCGCGGCGCGGCGAGCTTCGGTGGGGGCGACCTCCCGGCGCGCGCCGTGCGGGGCATCATCTTCGCTCGCCTCGCCAACTTCGTCGGCGGCCATGCGAAGACCCGGCCGGTCGTCGCCGAGCGGATCGCCGACCTCCTCGACGGACCGCTCCCTCGGGTTCCGCTCGCAGGAGAGGTCTTCGCCGGGGAGATCGTGCCGCTGTTTCGCGTCGTGGCTCCGATCGACGTCTCGGACCTGGAAGAGGGTGAGCCCATGGCCCTGATCAACGGCTCACCGTGCTCCGCAGCCCTGGTAGCCGAGGTGGCGCTCGACTCGAGTCGCCGGCTGCGCCTCGCGGAGCAGGTCTTCGCGTTGTCCATCGAGGCGCTCGGCGCCCCGCTCGAGGCCTACGACCCCGCCCTCGCCGCCCTGTGGGGCGATCCCTACGAGGCGGCGGCGCTGCAGCACTTCGCGCGGCTCCTCGACGGCGCCAGCACCACCGGCCGGCGGCCCTACCAGGCCCCAGTCAGCTGGCGCATTCTCCCGAGAGTGCTCGGACAGGCGGGCCGTGCGGTCTCGACGGCGTCCGAGGTGGCAGCCATCTCGCTCCGCTCCGTCACCGACAACCCGGTCTACCTCCTGCCCGACGAGGCGCACCCGCTCGGACGGGCGATCTCCACCGGCGGCTACCACAACGCGAGCGCCTACCCGGCGATCGACGGGGTCTCCGGGTCATGGGCGGATCTGTGTGCACTGGCCGAGCGACACACCGCAAAGCTCCACGACGGCCCGGTCTCCCTGCTCCCCCACCACCTCGCGTCCGACACCGCTCCTGGTGCGAGCCGGACGCACCTCCTCTGCCTGAGCGTCGCCGGTTTCGGGGAAGAGGCTCGCCACCAAGCAGCGCGCACCTTCCTCCCAATGAGCGAGAGTGGCGGCTTCGGGGGGCAGAACGACGTTCCGTCGCCGATCTTCCTCACCTACGCACGCCACGGGCGCGTCGCGTGGTGCCTCGACGCCTGCCTCGCCTGCCTCGCAGCCAGCGCGAGCCAGGCACTCTGGGTCACGGATCGAGAACCGGCGCCCGCCCTCCGCCCGTTCCTCGCTGGCGTCCGCTCCTTCGTCGATCCCGGAGCACCTGCAACGGGGCGTGACCTCGGGACCGAGGTCGAGGCGCTCACGACTGCGCTCGGAGAGGCGGCGGTGGACGACACCGGCGCCTTCGGTCCGTTCGCGACCGCCGCGGCGGTCGACTGAGCGGGGCCGCCGGACCTACCAGACCGAGACTCGTCCGATCCAGCGGTTGCCCCGAAGGAACTTCGACTCGGTCAGGACTTCGTCATGTTGTAGTAGAAGATCGAGAGGGGTGCCGGGTAGATGCCGCTCACGTTCTTCGCCTGAGCAGTGAGCCCGTCGAAGAAGTAGGCCCAGATGATCGGCGTCTCGTCGAGCAGCAGCGACTCGATCTGGCCGGCCAGCCGGCGCTGGGTCGACAGGTCCACCGCTGCGACGTACTCCTTGGAGAGCGCGTCGTAGGTCGGGTCGTTGAAGTGCGCGGCGTTCCAGGAGCCCTGGCCGGTCTTGAGGTTGATCGACTGGAGCGGCGCCTCGAGGTAGACGTTCGGGACCCCGCGCGCGCCGTAGTCGACGATGCTCATGGTCGCGTCGAGCCAGGGTGACTGGCCGAAGGTCCCGGCGCCGTAGTACTCCGTCTGGGACGTGATCGAGAGGCTGATGTCGATCCCGATGGCCGCCGCCGACTGCTTCACGATCTGGGCGTACTCGGGGATCTCCTCGAACTGCTCGGTGGCGAGGGTGACGGCGAACCCGCGTGGCACCCCGGCCTGCGCCATCAGCTTCTTCGCCATCGGGATGTTCTGCACCCGCTGGGGGACGCTCGGGTTGTACATCGGGAAGATCGGCGCGAACGGGTTGTCGTTGCCGATGATCGCGTAGCCCTTGAAGAGTGCTGCCACGATCTCCGGTCGGTTCAACGTGAGGGCCATCGCCTGGCGGACGAGCTTGTTGGTGAACGGCCCCACGTCGCAGCGCATGGAGAGCTGCCGCTGGAGGGTGGACTTGAGAGCGAGGACGTTGTAGCCACCGGCGAGCAGCTGGGGGCTGCCCTCGACGGTGAACAGGTCGTCGCAGTCGATCGTCCCGGCCTGGAGCGCCGAGGTCGTCGAGCCCTCGTCCGAGTAGTAGGTGAGCTCCAGCTTGGCCGGGAGCGCCGGCGAGCCCCAGTAGTGGGGGTTGCGGACGAAGGTGCCGCCGACGTTCTTCGTGTAGTTCACCATCTTGAACTTCCCGGTGCCGGGGAACTCGCTCTCGAAGTTCGCCCAGTCGTAGTTGTTCGGGACGATCATCACGTTGTAGTTCGTCTGGGACACCGCGTCGGTGAAGGAACCGTCGGCGGCCTCGAGGTTGAAGCGGATGGTCTGGTCGTCGATCTTCTCGACCCCGTCCGAGGTGAGCGTCCCGCCGAACACGGAGGCCGCGTTCAGCCCGAGCTTCGGATCCGCCTGCTGCTTCATCGTGTAGACGACGTCGTCGACCGTCATCGGGGTGCCGTCGTTGAACTTCACGCCCTGGCGGATCTTGAAGGTCCACGCCGTCGCGTCGTGGTTCGGCGCCCAGCTCGTCGCGAGGAGGGGCTGGTGGACGAGCTGCTCGTTGCAGAAGGTCAACCACTCGCCCACGATGTCGAGGGTCTCGAGACCACCCTGGTCGTTGACCGTGAGGGGGTTGATCGCGCCCGACGGGACGATCTGGCCGGCTCGGATGGTGGCGCCGGCCTTGCCGGTCGCGCTGCTACTCGCGCTCGTCGCCGGGGTGCTCGTGCTGCTCGGGGCCGATCCGGTCTTGGGCGAGCTGCTCCCGCAGGCCGAGAGGATCGCTGCGATGGCCGGCAGGCCGATGCCGACCTGGCTCGCCCTGCGAATGAACGCCCGGCGCGTGAGGCGCCCGCCCACGAGCTCGTCGATGACGTGCTCCTGGATGGGTCCTCGCCCGCGGCGCAGCGGGTCCAACCTCTCATGGTCGATGTCCATCGTCGGCCACCCCCCTTCTGAAGAAACGAAGTTCACTCTGGTTCGTCGTGCGAGACGAGCGAACGATAGCAGAGGACGGGACGGAACGCGGTCTCGGGCAGCGGGGCGCGGCCCCTGGCGCCAGCGGCGCCGGATCCGACGCGACAACCCACCGGCTTCGCCCGCCGCGTCGCGACCAACTGCGGCCGTCGGTCAGGGGGTTCCCCCGTCCCCACCCCGCCAGGCGGCGTCCTCCCCCTCGCCCATCTCCAGGTGGAGCTGGCTCCCCGCGTAGGGATGGGCACGTACCACCTCGTCCACCAGCTCGAGGCCGAGACCGGGGCCCTCTGGGGCGAGGAGCATGCCGTTCTCGTAGCGGAGCGGGGGCGAGACGAGCTGCGCCGCGAACCCGGTCATGTCCTCGATGCTCTCCTGGACGAGGAAGTTCGGGGTCGAGAGCCCGATGTGCACGTTGGCCGCCGCCTCGACCGGCCCGGCGTAGAGGTGCGGCGCGATGTCGACGTAGCGGGGCTCGGCCATCGCCGCGATCTTCTTCGCCTCACGCACCCCCCCGACCCGACCGACGGCCATCTGCAACACGGCGGCGGCCCGGGTGTCGAGGACGCGGGCGAACTCGTACTTCGTCGCGAGCCGCTCCCCGGTCGCGATCGGGATGCTCGTGGCCCGCGCGACGACCGCCATCTCCTCGGGCATCTCCGGCGGGACCGGCTCCTCGAACCAGAGCGGGCTGAAGGGCTCGAGCCGCCTGGCGAGCCGGATCGCGCCGGCCGGGGTCATCTGGCCATGGGTCCCGATCAGGAGGTCCGTCCCGCCACCCACGGCCTCGCGGATGCTCGCCACGTAGCGCTCCACGAGCCCGAGCGTCGCCTCGGAGGGATGGCGTGGGTCGAGCGCGGAGTACGGGCCGAACGGGTCGAACTTGAGCGCGCTGAACCCTCTCTCCCGGTACGTAGCCGCGCGCGCCGCGCCGATCGCCGGGTCCGAGTAGACGCGTGCGTCCGCACCGGGCGCGGGATAGATGTAGGTGTAGCAGCGCAGGGCCTCCCGGACCTTCCCGCCGAGCAGGTTGTACAGCGGCTGTCCCGTCTCCTTGCCGACGATGTCGAGACAGGCCGTCTCGAGCCCGCTCACGATGGCGACGAGGGAGGTGTCCGGACGCTGGGTGTAGCCCGACGAGTAGACGACGCGAAACAGGCGCTCCAGCCGGAACGGGTCCTCCCCGACGAGGTTCCGCGCGGCGACGTCCTCGATCATCCGCTCCACGACCCGGGGATGGAACGGGACGCCGTACACCTCCCCCACCCCGGTCACCCCGGCGTCCGTCGTGAGCCGCACGAACGTCCAGTAGGCGCCCCCGAAGTGCGGGGGCGGCACCCCGACCGTGAGGACCTCGACGT
>JAJYWE010000021.1:31476-36282 GCA_021791675.1 Actinomycetes bacterium
CGAGCTGCCAGGCAGCCAGATCGAGGCCGTCCGGGGATCACCCGGTAACGGCCTCGGCGAAGCGCTGGAAGTTCCCGACGAACAACGCCACGTCCTCCTCGGTGTGCTGGACGGAGAAGAGCCACTGCTCGGCCTTGCCCCACGGGGGCAGGAACACCCCGCCGTTGTGCTGGGCGAGCCAGTGTGCGTGGCTGAAGCGGTCGTCGATCCCGAGGAAGTCGCGGTAGTTCCGCACCGGCTCCGCTGCGAAGGTGACGCAGCCCTTCGCCCCGATCGCGACGACGTGGGCGGGGAGCCCGCTCGCGTCGATGACCCGGTTCAGGCCTGCGACCGCCTGCTCCCGGAGCTGATCGAGATGCTCGTAGGCGTCGGGGGTCGCAACCTCGGACAGCATCGCGCGCGTCGCCGCCATCGCGAGCGGGTTCCCGTTGAACGTACCAACCTGCTCGTAGACGCCCCTCGTGATGTGGTCCATGACGTCCTCCGTGCCGCCAATGGCCGCCGAGGCGAGCCCGCCGCCGATGGACTTCGCAAGGCAGACGAGGTCGGGCTGGACGCCGAGGCGCGCCGTGGCGCCGCCGGGTCCGACCGTGAGCCCCGTCTTCACCTCGTCGAAGGCAAGCAACGCCCCGGCGGCGTGGAGCAGCTCCTTGACCTGTTCCAGATAGCCCGCCTCGGGCGGGATGATGCCCGCGTTCATCATGATGGGCTCGATGATCATGCCCGCGACCTCGCCCGGGTGCTCGGCCAGTGCCTGCTCGACCGCTCCCGCGTCGTTGAAGCCCACCACGACGGTCAGCTCTCGGATCTGACGGGGGATCCCGGTGCTCGACGCCACGCCGACCGGGTGATCCGCCGGCCCGATCTCCTCCGCGCCGGGCGCGACGGAGACCTGCACCGAGTCGTGGTGGCCGTGGTAGCAACCCTCGACCTTCAAGATGAGGTCCCGACCGGTGATGGCACGCATGAGGTGCACCGCATCCATGGTCGCCTCGGTCCCGGAGTTCCCGAAGCGCCAGAGCGGCAGGCCGAACCGCCGAGCCAGCTCCTCCGACACGGCGATGGCGTCCTCGGTCGGCTGCGCGAAGTGCGTCCCCTCTGCGACGCGACGGCGCACGGCCGCCACGATGGCGGGATGGCCGTGGCCGGCAAGACCGGCCCCGTACCCGCCGTGTAGGTCGACGTACTCGGTGCCGTCCGCGTCGTAGACCTTTGAGCCCTTCCCACCGCGCAGCCAGACCGGCTGTGGCCTCGTGATCTGCCAGCTCGAGGTCACGCCTCCCGCCAGCGACGCCCTGGCTCGTTCGAAGAGCCGCCGGGAGGCCGGCTGGCGGTCGACGAAGTGGGCCTCCTCCTCTGCGATGAACTGCTCGAGACGTGCCGTCGTGGTCGCTCCGGTGACCGTCGTCATCACTGCATCCTCCCTCTGGTTGGCATTCCTCTCGTCCCACGAGCCCTTCTCGCGGGTTGATCGCACTGCTCGCCCGCCGCCGGCACGGGGGCCGGCCATCGAGACCGCCGATGCACTCCGGACGCCGCGAGGCTCGGGATCCATCCGCCGGGGGGCGGGATCCGCCCGCGGATCGGGCCGAGCGCGCCGGGCAGGGTACGGGTCGACGTCCGACGCGCGAGTGTCTCCAGCCGCGGTGCTCTGCGCCCATCGGCCTCCCGGTCGTCGGCGGCGAGCGCCCCGCGACGCACCAGCTCACCCCCGAGGCTCCGCAGGGGCTCGGGCGGGAACCACCGTGTCGGTCGCCCGACCAGCGCGCAGGTCGCGTAGGCGTCCCCGGTCTCGCAGACGAGCGAGGCGAGGATCTTGCCGACGAGGAAGGAGGGTGCGACCCCGTTGCCCGAGTAGCCAGCCGCGTAGTAGACGCGTCCAGCACCCCGCTCCGATGTCCCGACGATCGGGAGGCGGCTCGGCGAACGATCGACGGGGCCTCCCCAGGCGTGGGTGATCGCCGCACCGTCGAGGTACGGGAACCAGCGGGCCACGTCCTCGGCCAGGCTGTCGGTCGCGCTCGGATCGGCGAAGTGCCCGGCGCTGGGCCTGCTCCGCCAACCGAGCGGTCCCAACCCCCCGCGTCCGAAGACGAGCTGACCCGCGCGCGTGACCTGCGCGTAGTGGACGGTTGACTGTGCGTCACAGACCAGCTCGCCCTCGGCCAGCGTGAACGGCTCCATCCGCCTCCCGAGCGGCTCCGTGGCGACGACGTACGAGGGCACCACCACCAGTGCGCGGGAGACCTCCGGCAGGAGCGTCGCGGTCCACGCCCCGAGTGCGACGATTGCGGCACCCGCGTCGACCCGCCCTGCGGGCGTGAGCAGGCTGACCCCACGTTGCTGGTCGAGCGACAGGACCGGCGAGCCCTCGTGGATCTGCACCCCGAGACGGATCGCGACACGGCGCAGCCCCCGGACGAGCAGTCCGGGGTGGACCGCCGCCGCGTCGGTCAACCGGGCTCCTCCCCCGAGCGCGCTGCTGCCCGTGCGGCGCGCGACCTCCCCGGCCTCGACCGCCTCGAGGAGGTCGGGCCGGCCGGACGCGGCACACGTCGCGACCGCTTCGCTCACTCCCGCTCGCTGTTCCGGCGAGGAAGCCACCCAGAGTGCGCCCCGCTGGCGCCAGTGGCAGTCGATCTCCCACGCTGCGCAGAAGCTCTGGATCCCCGAGATCGCGGCGGCACACTCGTCGAGCAAGAAGCGCGCGCCCGCCGGCGAGGCGCAGCCGAGGAGCTGCTCGAGCTCGTCCTGCCAGCCGCTCGCCCATCCTCCGTTGCGGCCGCTCGCACCGAAGCCGCAGGCCGTCGCCTCGAGGAGCGTGACCCGGAGATCGGGCCGGGCGAGGCGCAGGTGCAGTGCCGTCCAGAGCCCCGTGAATCCACCGCCGACGATCGCGACATCTGCAGTCGCGACACCGGCGAGCGGTGGGCAGGCCTCGGGTGGAGACTCCGCTCGGAGGGCCTCCTCCAGCCAGAGCACCGCGCCCGGGCGCGCCAGCCCGCCACCATCCCTGTGCTCGGGGCCAGCCCTCACCGCGTGATGCCCGCCTCGCCGTGCCGACCGCTCATCCGACCCCGCCGGTACCTTGTCGAGCCGCCACCCCACATGTGCGGCTCACCCCCTCACGAAGTACCAGCGGGACGGCTGCGGATCGCCGAACACCTGCTGGGGCTGCCACCCGCGCAGGGTGTCCTTCACAACCGAGATCTGGTACGGCGCGCTCGGGAACCAGAGTCCCGCGACCTGTCGGGAGATGTAGTTCTCGTAGGCGAACAGCGGGGCGAGGCCCGCCTCGGTGTGGTAGCCGTTGATCAGTCGATCGGCGGTGGCCGAGCTGTAGCCGCCGCCCCAGTAGTTACCGGGGCCGAAGGCCTGGCCCGCCCCGGGAAGGACCTCGGGGTCGCCGTAGTCCCAGAAGTAGTTCGCGTACAGGATGATCCCCCAGTTGCACGGCCCCGGAGGGCAGACCCCACCGATCGAGTACATCGTCGTCAGGCTCTGGGGGTCGAGAACGAGATCGACCCCGATGCCCGCGGCAGCGCTCTGGTACGCCTCCACCTCGGCCGTGAGGCTGGGGGAGCCCGTCTGGTACATGAAGAGCAGCCGGAGCGGGGCGCCTCGGGCAATGCCGGTGCCACACTGCCCTGCACCGGTCCCAGGATGGGCGCAGGTGAGGACGCCTCCGGGTCCCGGCCGCCAGCCGTGCGCCCGGAGCAGCGCCCTCGCCGCTCCGGGCGAGTAGGGATCCGGGTTGGTGGCCTCCTCGCTCGTGAGGTAGGGAGAGCCGGCGGTGTCGGGAACGGGTCCGTAGTTGACCGAGCCGTAGCCGTGCTGCGCCTTCGCGATGTACAAGGGCTGATCGACGAGGTGCTGGAGCGCCTGGCGGAGGTAGACCTGGCGAACGAGGGGACCGTAGGTCTTGCTCGTGTAGCCGAGCTGCGCCCACTGGATGTAGTCGGCGTTCCAGGGGGCGACGGTGAAGCCGCTGGCGCGGAACGAGGCTGCGAGCGCTGCGTCGCTGAGCGGGAGGTACCCGTAGTCGAGCCCACCCGAGCGGAGCGCGTCGACCTCCGCCGTCTCGCTCGGGAAGCTCTCGAGCACGACCCGGTGCAGGCGCGGCCGATCCGGTCCGTCGTAGGCCGGGTTCGCAGTGAGGGTGGTCGTGGCGGTCGTCGGGCTGTAGCCGGTCAGGACCCAGGGGCCGTCGACCACCTTCCAGAGTGGGTTCGTCGCGTAGGTGGAGAGCTTCTCCGACTGGCCGTAGAGGAAGTGGAAGACCGCCTTCGCTCCGGCCGGGGTGAGATCGTAGTTCCCGACGGGAGCGGTGGCACTCGTCCTGTCCCAAGCCTGTTGGGGCAGCGGGACCACGAACGTCAACTCGTTGTCGTCGAACCACGTGGGGTTGACCGCTGCCTTCAGGCGGATCACGAAGGTCGACGCGCTCGGGTAGGAGATGCTCGTGACGTCGTCGGGCAGGTCACCCGGGATGTAGGTCGCGATCTGGGACTTGTTGGCCTCGAGGAGGTCGAAGAAGAACTGCACGTCCCGAGTGGTGACCGGCTTCCCGTCCGACCAGTGCCGCGGCTTCAGGCGGATGGTCACCGTGCGGTCGCCGTTCGACCACGCCGGCGGGTACGCCAGGCTCTCCGGCTGGTCGATCGTCGGGCTCGCGCCGTTCCCGGCGAAGTAGAGCGGGCGCCACATGCTGTACTCGGTGTTCTGCTCGTAGGGCTCGAACGAGGCTTCGTTCGGGAGGGGCAGGATCCAGTTGAACTGATCGCCGTGGCTCATAGCGAACGTAGC
>JAJYWE010000021.1:36382-40143 GCA_021791675.1 Actinomycetes bacterium
TCGAACTCGACAGGCTTCGAACTCGACGGGTCCGCACAACCCCGTTCGGGCCCCCTCGGTGCCCAGCGCTCCTCGCCGTGGCGGCAGCGGGCTCCCGCTCTTCCTGGACCGGAGCCCTCCGCTCGCCGCGCGCTGCCCTGGTCCTGCCGCCGCCGGCCCTTGCCCACGCAACAGCAGGTTCATAAACTGAACATTCAGTGAAACATATCCCGGATGGCCCCGCAAGCCCGGCAGCGCCGTTCTCACCTCGCGACACGCCCTGGTCAGGGGGCGGGCTCGGAGCTCGGGACCTCGAGGTGCAGGGCCGGGCTCGTGCCTTCGCCGAGACTGCTCTCCTCCCCTACGAGGTCGAAGCGGAGCTCCACGACGGCCTCCTGGCGCCCTCGGTGGTCGCGGCCCAGGCCGAGGCCGCCCGCGCGGCGGGCATCTGGTCGTACAACATGCCGGCGGACGTCGGTGGACCGGGGCTCACCCACCTCCAGCAGGTGCTCGTCACCGAACAGCTCGGCCGGGTCACCAACGCGCTCGCCTGGGTGGTGCCCACGCCCGCGTCGTGGTGGGTCGGCCATGCAACCCCCTACCAGCTCGAGACGTGGCTCCTCCCTGCGGTGCGGGGCGAGCGCCGCGAGTGCTACGCGATCACCGAGGAGGGGGCGGGGTCGGACGTGCAGGCGACTCGCGCCACCGCGACACGAAGCGGGGACGGGTACCGCCTCGACGGGGTGAAGTGGCACGTCACGTCCGCGAACCTCGCCGACCACTGTTTCTTCCAGGCGCGCCTCACCAACGGTCCAGACGCCGGCGAACAGGCGCTGTTCGTGGTCGACCTCGACAGCCCGGGGGTGCGGACGGTGCGCACGCCCGCGTACAGCCACACCTTCGCCCACCACCACCCGATCCTTGCGTTCGAGGACGTGGTCGTACCTCCCGAGAACCGGGTCGGGTCCGAGGGCGACGGGATGGCCTTCGCGCAGGCCTGGTTCCGGCACGAGCGCCTGATGATCGCCGCGCGTTGCTGTGGCGCAGCGCAGCGGCTCCTCGAGGAGGTCGAGGCGTTCGCCGGCGAACGCGAGCTGTTCGGTGGCCACCTCGGAGACCTCCAGGCCGTGCAGTGCATGCTTGCCGACTCCGTCGTCGAGCTCTGGGCCAGCCGCCTCATGACCTACGAGGCGGCGCGCGCCCACGACGCCGGCGTCGACCCGAAGCTCGCCCACGGGCTCTGCTCGATGGTCAAGCTCTACGCCTCGGAGATGGCTGGGCGGGTCGCAGACCGCGCTGTGCAGCTCTTCGGAGGGCGCGGCTACATGCGGGAGAACGTCGCCGAGCGCTTCTACCGGGAGCTACGGGTGGAGCGCATCTGGGAGGGCGCCTCCGAGGTGCAACGGGTCATCGTGGCCGGCCAGCTCGCGAAGCGTGGACCCCGCAGCCTGATCGGCGGATAGCGGGCCGGCCGGGCAGGCAGGGCTGTGCTGCCGGCGGCGACTACCGGACGAGCCGGGAGCGCCGGGCCGGGAGCAGGCGGGCCGGGAGTGGGCGGCCCGGCCCGCCTGGTCGCCGCGCGGCCTCTGTATGGGGTTCAGCCGACGTAGTACCACTGCGACGGGCGCGGGTTGCCGAACGCCTGCTGCTGCTGCCAACCCTGCAGGCTGTCCTTCACCACCGAGATCCTGGTGTCCTGGGTCGGCCACCAGAGCCCCGCCACCTGCCGAGAGAGGTAGTTCTCGACCGCGTCGAGGGGCGCGAGACCGGATTCGGTGTGGCTGCGCTCGATGAGGCGCTGGGCCACCGGCGAGTAGTAGCCACCGCCCCAGTAGTTCCCCTTCCCGAACAGCTCCCCGGCGGTCGGCAGTGCATCGTTCGGGGTGTAGTCCCAGAGGTAGTAGGAGTAGATGATGATGCCCCAGTTGCACGGGCCTGGCGGGCAGACGCCACCGACCGAGAACATCGTCGTCTGGCTGAGGCCCTGGAGCTGGATCTGCACCCCTGCCTGCGCCGCGGCGGTCTCGAACGCCTCGACCTGCGCGAGCAGCGACGGATACCCTGTCTCGTAGATCATCTTGAGGGTGAGGGTCTGGCCCTTCGGGATCCCCGAGCCGCAGTCCGCGGAGCCGTCTCCCGGTCGCTCGCACACCGCGACGCCGGCGGCATTCGGGACCCAGCCGTGGCTCGCGAGGAGCTGCTTGGCCGCGGCCACGGAGAACGGGTAAGGATCGACCTTCTCCTCCGCCGTCACATACGGCGAGCCCGGGATGTTCGGTACCGGTCCGTAGGTGTACTGGCCGAGGTTGTGCATCACGGTCTTCATGTAGAGCGGCTCGTCCACGAGATGCTGCAGCACCTGGCGGATGTAGAGCTGGTCGACGAGGTGGCGATAGGGGCCGGTGTAGCCGAGCTCCGCATAGTTGACGTACGCGGGCGCCCACGGCTTCACGGTGTAGCCGTGCTGCTCGAAGTAGGAAACGAGGCCGTAGTCGCTGAACGGCAGGTAGCCGTAGTCGATCAGGCCTGACCGCAGCGCGTCGACCTCGGCGGTTCCACTGGCCGGCGTCTCGAACACCACGCTGTCGAGATGCGGCTTCCCGACGCCCGTGTAGCCCGCGTTCCGGCTGAGCGTGGTCTGGTACGTGACCGGGTTGTAGCCCGTGAGCACCCACGGCCCGTCGACGACCTTCCAGAGCGGGTTCGTCGCGTAGGTCGAGAGCTTCTCGGACTGCCCGACGAGGAAGGAGAACACCTTCCGAGCGCCTGCTGGCGTGAGGTCGTAGTTCCCGACGGGCGAGGCCGGGCTCGTCTTGTCCCAGGCCTGCTGGGGCAACGGGATGATGAGCGTCAGCTCGTTGAGGTCGTACCAGAGCGGGTTCACACTCGAAGTGAGGTGAAGGGTGAACGACGTCGAGCTCGTCCAGTCGACCGACCGCACGTTGTCCGGGAAGTCGCCCGGTATGTAGGTCCCGATCGAGGAGGTGTTCGCGGCGTAGAGGTTGTACCAGAACTCGACGTCGCGCGTGGTCACCGGCTTCCCGTCCGACCACAGCTCGTGCTTCAGCCGGATGGTCACGGTGCTGTCGTGGTTCGACCAGACCGGAGGGTACGCGAAGCTCAGCGCCTGGTTGACGATCGGAGCGGAGCCCTTGCCGGCGAAGTAGAGGGGTCGCCACATCATGAGCTCGGTGTTCTGGTCCCAAGGCTCGTAGTTGGCCTGGTTCATGATCGGGAGGATCCAGCTGAAGTCGTCCCCGACCGAGTGGGCGTAGACGGCGACGCCACCCGAGAGCACCTTCTTGGACGACGGCACGGTCGAGGTCTTCGTGGTCTTCGGACCTCCACAGGCGGCGAGGAGCCCCGCTCCGAGGGCAACCACGGCGAGGCAGGCCCCCAGCCCCCGGGGAGCCGGCGTCCTCGACCTCCCGGGTGCCCGACTCCACCCGTCTGCGCGCCGCCCCGGCGCGCCTCCGCGCGTCACCGGCGCGGCTCCGGGCACCACCGGCGCGCCTCCGCGCGTCACCGGCGCGGCTCCGGGTTGCACCCCGGGCTCCCGTCCCGCGCGAGCCCCCGGCGCCGGTCCAGCGTGGAGCCCCGGGGCTCGCCTCTCGGGCGCTCCCAGACGCGCTCGCAACCCCGCCAGGTACCGCACAGCCCCCATGGCCGCCCCCTCTCCCACTACTGCCTCAGGCCCGTCCGCTGCCCGACCGCCAGACCGTGTCGGCCAGTCGCGCCGCCGCGGGCCACGCCCCACCACGCCGTCGTCCCCATCGCTTCTC
>JAJYWE010000022.1:0-2388 GCA_021791675.1 Actinomycetes bacterium
GCACTCGGCAAGAAGTTCAAGCTCAAGTTGGACCTACACACGTGGCAAATGGGTACTGGACGACCGCTCGTCCTCGGAGACATCCTGTTCGTCCTGAGCGCCACCAATGTCAGGAACATGCCGAACACGAAGGGGGTGTTACGGGTACGGCGCGGAGCGGTCGAGGGGGTCGAGCCGGGCGGAACGATCAGCGAAGGCGAGGCGGAGGCATTCGCGACGTGGTGGGCGGCCCTCAAGAGTGGGGACCGCGTCTTCAGGCTGACGCTGCGCTGAGGGACCTCGGTCCCGTCCCACGGGTGTGCTCCCGCTTCGAGGTGCGCGACGCCCAGGGGCAACGGTGCGCGCGACGTCAGGACCTGCTGAGGCGAACCAAGACTCGCCGAACAGCTCTCGCCCGGCGACGCCACCTACCCGAGCTGCGCCTGTTCAACCGCCATGAAGCCGGGGACGGACCGTAGCGTGAGCTGACCCTGGTCGCCCTGCCCTGGGAAGGGGGCTCGGGGAGCCGGCTCCGGCCGAGGCCACCGCGACCTCGAGCCGCCGCAGGAGCTCTTGCGCCTCGTGGAGGGCGACCGGCCGGAACCGAACAGCGCTCCCGGGCCGAGCCTGCGCCGCTCGGCCAAGTGCGGCGCGGGCCAGGACGGCGACCACCGGGTAGCCGCCCGTCGTGGCGTGGTTCGCGAGCAGCACGATCGGTGACCCGCCAGGCGGGAGCTGTACCGCCCCCGCGACCATGCCGAGGGGTGGGATCTCACCGACGCCCGCCCGCCCGCCCGAATCCGGGCGGGCGGGCGGGCGGGCGGCGGCCTCCAGACGCACCCCCGTGCGGTCGCTCGCCGGCGCCACCACCCAGGTCGTGGCGCAGAGCGAGCGGAGTGCCTCCTCGCCCAGCCGAGCGAGGTGCGGCCCAGGTAGGACGGGCCAGGCGTCTTCCTCGGCCCTCTCCCCGAGCGCGAGCGCAGCGAGCGCCGGCGGGAGGGTCCGAACCACGGCGGAACCGTGCCCGGCCGGCGCGGCGAGCCAGGGCGAGAGCTCGCCCGCCGGGCCGAGTGGCAAGCTCGTGCCGGTCGAGAGCGGGGCCGGACCGAGACCCGACAGCGTGTCGCTCGAGCGGCTCCCGAGCACCATCGGGACCGCGATCCCGCCCTCGACAGCCACATAGCTCCGCACGCCGCGCTGCGTCGGCCTGACGGCGACGACTTCGCCGGCTGGCACCACGACCGTCGCCGCCAGCGGCACTTCGATCCCGCCAACGGTCCAACCCCCAGCGGCACCCGTGACGGCCACCGCACGCGCGTGGGAGAGCACGAGCTCGGGGCCGGCGAGCGTCGCCTCGATTCCCGCCGCGCCGGGGGCGTTGCCGACGAGCGCGTTCGCCAGCCGGAGCGCGACGGCATCAGCCGCACCGGCGCGCGGCACTCCGAGGTGCGAGAGGCCCGGGCGTCCGAGGTCCTGCACGGTGGCAAGAGGCCCTGGGCGGCGCACCTCGAGCCATGCCGACGAGACGGGGACCGACCGAGCAGGCCCGGTCCTCCCGGGGCGAGATGGGTCGCCCGGGCTCACGTCGGATCCACGACGAAGCGCAACCGGTCACCAGGGCGAAAGCGGGCCGGGGGGTTTCGCGCAGGATCCCAGAGCGTCATCGAGGTTCGCCCGAGCAGCCTCCAGCCACCCGGGGTTGCCATCGGGTAGATGCACGAGCGGAGCCCCGCGATGCCGACCGCTCCGGCCGGCACCCGGGGCCGGGGGGTGTCGAGCCGGGGGAGCGCAAGCACGGGGTCGAGCCCGCTCAGATAGCAGAAGCCCGGGGCGAAGCCGACCATCGTGACCTCGTAGACGGGCGCGACGTGGCGGGCGACAACCTCCTCGACGCTCAGCCCGACGAGGTCGGCAACCGAACGCAGGTCCTCGCCGCCGTAGCGGGTCGGCACCGGGGTGACCGTCAGAGGGTCCCCGGCCTCCCCCGCGTCCCAGCGGCCCCCTGGTAGGGACTGTCCCTCCGAGACCCCCGAGCGCAGAGCTCGGTCCAGCGAGGCCCACTCGCGCAGGGTTTCCTCCAGGGCCCCGACATCGCAGCGGAAGGGGTCAACCAGCACCACGACGCTCTCCTCGCCGACGACGACATCCTCGACGCCCTCGAGCGCACGGACACTGCGCGGCCGGGCAACGGCTGGGTCCGCCACCGCGGGGCCGTTCCGCGAGAGCGCCACGGCCAGGAGTCGCCCGAGCGTCGACGGGCGAAGACTCGCCGGGTCGAGCTCCACCAGGAGTGCCGCCTCGCCGAACGGGCGGACCCGGACGGAGCTCGCCGGGCCGCCGGACGCGGCACGACCGGGACCCGCGGCGACGGCACTCCCGGGCTCTGCGGTGCTGCCGCTCCCTGGCTCT
>JAJYWE010000022.1:2488-14699 GCA_021791675.1 Actinomycetes bacterium
GGGACCCGCGGGCTCGGCCGCCGCGCGCTGCTCGGACCAGGGACGCTGACCGTTCACGAGAACGACTGCAGCGTCACACCGTCGGTCTCCAGGGCACGCCGGACGGCGAGCGCGAGGTCCACCGCACCCGGGGTGTCGGAGTGCAGGCAGATGGAGTCGCACTCGAGTCGGATCGTCGCTCCCCCTGCCGTCGTGACGGCACCCTTCGCGAGCGCGCGCGCCTGGGAGACGACCTCGTCCTCTCCTTCGAGCACGGAGCCCGCGCTGCGGCGAGGGACCAGCGTGCCGTCCTCGCGGTAACGCCGATCGGCAAACCCCTCCACTGCCGTGCGAACGCCGAGCGCGCTCGCCACCTCGGCACCGACCGACCCCGGTGGCCCGAGCAGCACCAGCGGCTCACCGAACGCCACGACGGCTCCGACGACCGCGGTGGCGACGGCGAGGTCGCTCGCAACCGCGTGGTAGAGGGCGCCGTGCGGCTTCACGTAGTGGACGGACGCGCCCGAGGCGCGTGCGATCGCGTGGAGCGCCCCGATCTGGTAGAGGACGTCCGTCTCGACCTCCTCTGGTGTGGCGTCGATCGCCCGGCGGCCGAACCCGACGAGGTCCGGGTACGAGACGTGCGCGCCGACGACCACCGACGCGGCCCGTGCAGCAGAGGCGACCCGCCGCATCACCCGCGGGTCGCCGCCGTGGAAACCGCAGGCGATGCTCGCGCTGGTGACCACCCCCAAGAGGGCTTCGTCATCCCCGATCCTCCAGGCACCGAAGCTCTCGCCCATGTCGGCGTTCAGATCCATCGCCGCCAGTCTGTCGCTTGCTGGGGGGCGCGTCGACCTCGGGGATTGCGTTGCCCCCCCGAGCCTTCGCTTTCGTCGGTGTCTCGAGCCCCGCCCCCGAGGGCCCGGCAGGCACCGGCGCCGGAAGCGCGCCACACTGGCCCCGTGAACGAGCGAACCCCACCCCCCCCGTGCCGCTACCCACTCCCCGACCTCGAGGAGCTCCCGTCGGACATTCGCGAGCGGATCGAGGCCGTCGGGGCGCGGAGCGGGTTCGTCCCGAACGTCTTCCTGGCCCTCGCCCGCCGGCCCGCCGAGTTCCGAGCGTTCTTCGCCTACCACGACGCCTTGATGGACCGAGACGAGGGCCTGACGAAGGCCGAGCGCGAGATGGTGGTGGTCGCGACCAGCGCAGTGAACGACTGCGCCTACTGCGTGGTGGCCCACGGTGCGATCCTGCGGGTCCGGGCGAAAGATCCGCTGCTCGCCGACCGGGTCGCGGTCAACTGGCGTCATGCGTCCCTCAGCCCCCGGGAGCAGGCCATACTCCGGCTTGCGAGCAAGGTCGCCGAGCGCCCCGGCGCCGTCGTCGAGGAGGACCTCCAGGAGGCGCTGGGTGCGGGGCTCTCCGAGGAGGAGGTCTGGGACGTGGTCGCGATCACGGCGTTCTTCGCCCTCTCGAACCGCCTCGCCTCACCCTTCCGTATCCAGCCGAACCCGGAGTTCTTCACCCTCGGCCGCTGAAGCGGCCCCTTCTCGCGGCGCGCCGGAGAACCCCGTGCCCCACGCCGGCTCAGGGGGCGAGCTCCAGTGCCTCCCCCGGACTGACTCGGCGGCGGTCGCCCCCGTCACCGAGCACCCAGACGGCCCCTCGCCCCTGCACCACGAAGCGGGACGGTCCCCCGACGAGCGCCGTCCCCTCGTCGATGCCGAGCACCGTTCTGCCCTCACCACCTGGGACCCGCCGGAGCAGTCCGTCCGGCAACCGACGAACCATCCGGTCGAAGTGTGGGAGCACGACGATCCCCGGGAGCAGGCCGAGACCAGGGAGGGAACCGAACCCCGGGAGCGAACCGAGGCCGGGGAACGATCGGCCCCTCTGGCCAGGACTCTGGTGCGAGCTCCGCTCGTTCGCAGCCTGCTCCATCCCGTCGGGACCGGGCCGGCGTCCGATACGCGGCACGGCGCCGGCGAGCGCCATTGCGCCAGCGCTGCAGCCTGCGAGCGCCGCGCCCCCCTCCCACGCGCGCCGGATCGCCACCCAGAGTGCGGTGTCGCGAAGTGTCTCCACCAGGAAGATCGGATCACCGCCGGAGAGGTAGATGAGGCCGGCGCCGGTAACGAGATCGGCGATGCGAGGGTCGTCCGCAGCGGAACGGTCCGTTGCCAGGACCGGGACCGCCTCGACACCAAGGCGTTCCGCCTGAGCCTGGCCCAGGCGGATCCAGTAGTCGAGGCGCTCTGGGCCCTCCCGCCCCGCAGCCGTCGGGATCTGGACGTAGCGGGGAGCGCGACCGGCCAGGAGCGCCCCCTCCACCGCAGCCATCTCGGGGAGGTACTCCCCCGAGCCGACCAAGGCGAGCGGCCCGGCTCCGGCTGCGCTCATCGCCGCGCTCGCCAGCCCAGGAAGCCCTGCCGGACCGGCCGCTTCCGGAGCGGTCCCGACCGGCTCCGCCCGGCCCGGGTCTCCGACCGGGTCCTCGCGGCCCGAGGCGAGCGCCGGCGCTCAGATCCCAAGGGGGGCGGCCCGGAGCCGCTCGACCGCCTCGGGCGCGCCATCCAGGCGCACGTCTGCATGGGTACCTCGCCCGTACGCGAACAGGACGAGCTCGGAGGGGGGTCCGGTCACGGTCACCACCGGCGTGGCACGGCGAACCTGTGCGGAAACGCCGTTCGGTCGGACGAGGGTGACCCCGACGTCGACCTTCCGGAAGAGGAGCCTCCCCATGGAACGAAGCCGCTGCCAGAGCTCGTCCTCGAGCGCTGGCGACAGCTCCCTCGGCTTCCAGCCCGGCTGTGCTCGTCGGAGATCTTCGTGGTGCACGAACATCTCGACCGTGTTCGCGACCCGGTCGACGGCCTCGATGTGCATCGGCGACCACGCCGGTGGTCCTTCGGCGACCGCTGTGACGAGCTCGTCGAAGTCCCGGTCACCCGTCTTCGCGCGAACCCGCTCGGAGTACTTCGCCAGCGGGCGGGCCACGATCCCCACCGCAGCGTCTGGACGTCGCTCCCGCACCACGAGGTGGGCCGCCAGGTCCCGCGCCGTCCAGCCCTCACAGAGTGTCGGGGCGTCGGGGCCAAGCTCTCGCAGCAGTGCCGCCATCGCACGGCGCTCGTCGATCGCGGACGTCGTCACAGCCGCCACCCTAGCTACAGGGGCAGGACGACCCTCGCTCGGATGAGACCGGGAAGCGAGCGAACCGGAGCGCCGGACGCACACTCTCCTCCTCGACGGCGGGACTGCAGGACGGAGGCACTTCCGGGGACCGTGGGCCCTCCCGGTGCACGAGTACCAGTCCCCCCGGCGCCCGAGTACCGGAGGCGAGCGGCGAGTGTGCCCTCAGGGCGTGAAGCCAGCCGAAAGCGTGAGGACCTCGCGGACGTACCACCAGGCGTGGTTGTAGGCGAAGATCGCACCTGGGAGCGAAGCCGGTGCAGCGCCGCCGTTCGTGCAGAGATACCGCGCCGCGGCGTAGACCGACTCCGAGAGGTCCCAGATCGACGGGGGTTCCGGCGCTCCGGACGGGTTCGGCGCCCGATCGGCGGGAACCGGGTGGTCGTAGGCCGCGAAGGTCGCGGGCTCGAACTGCATCGGACCGAGCGCCCCGGCCGGCGAGACCTCGCCGCCCTGACCGAAGTCGGTCTCGACCTCGCCGATTGCTGCGAGCACCGTCCAGGGGAGGCCAGGGCACGTCGCCGCAGCAGACTCGTCCGCCACGAACCACTCCGTCGGGACGACCGCCGGACGGGACGGCGAGCTCGGCGCGGAGGTAGGCCTGGGGTTCGGTGCCGAGGTCGGTGTGGGGAAAGGGGCGGCGAGCGCGAGGACGACGACGACCCCGAGCACCACGGGGAACCCGACGATCGCCACCGACCCGGTGACGAGGAAGCGCCAGGTGGCCGACCCCCGAGGGCGTCCCGTCGAGTTCCCGACCACGGCATCGCCCCTTCCGGTCCGCTCGGGTCCAGGCCGCGACCGGCAACAGGGCTCGCCGGAACCGGCCCACGGCCACGCCCGGCGAGGCGCATCCCGACGGTACGGCGAGCCGCACCCCCGCCGGAAGGACCAGCAGAGGCTCTCGCGGGGCCGGAGGGCTATCCGGGATCGGGAGCGCCCGGGAGAACGACGGTTGGGGACACGCCCGAGGTCGGCGACGCCCCGGGCAAGGCGGCGCCGGAGACGGGCCCGAGCTCCTCGACCGGCGAGCGCTCGTCCGGGATGTACGGGAGGACCGTCCGGCAGAACGAGCGGACGGCCTCTCGGGTCCCGACGTCGCGGCCCTGGGCCTCGGAGAGGAACCACCGGTGATCGAGAACTTGGTGGAAGAACTCCGCCGGCTCCAGCTTGTGACGGAGGGCCGGAGGCACGCTCGCGATCGTGGGCTCGTAGACCTCCGCGAGCCAGCGGCTCGCGGCGACCCCCTTCGGGACGTCGGCTCCTGCACGCTCGGACAGCCACGCCCGGTACCCGCTGAGGTCGTTCAGCAGCCGCCGGGCCTGGTTCTCGCCGACATCGAGACCGGTCAGGCTCGCGAGCTCCCGGCGGTGGTAGCCCGGCTCGACCACGCGCGTGGCCAGCGCGAGCTTTGCCCCACCGTCCGTGGTGCGCAGCACGAGCTCGGCGACGTCGAACCCGAGGTCGTTGAGGCGGCGGATGCGGTCCTCCACTCGATAGCGGTCTCCGGCATCGATGAGCTCCTCCCTCGTCAGCTCCGACCAGAGTGCGTCGTAGCGACGCTCGAGCTCCTCGGCGACCCACAGCGGGTCGAGATCCGCACCCGCGCCCGAGGCCGCTCGCTCGGCGACGAGGTCGGCCATGCCGCCGGCCACCCGCTCCGTCGCGAGCGCGAGGTCGAACTGACGCTGACCGACGGTGAGGTCCGGCACCACCTCGGCGGTCTCCGCGTCCACGAGGTGGGCAGCCAACGCACCAGCGTCACGGCGGAAGAGCGCGTTGGACAGCGAACAGTCCCCCCAGAAGAAGCCCACGAGGTGCAGGCGGACCAGCAGCTCGACGAGCGCGTCGAGGAGCCGCTCCGCGGTCTCCCGGCGGACATGCCCCCGAAAGAGCGCCCGGTAGGGGAGGGAGAACTCGAGATAGCGAGTGAGGAGCAGCCCCTCTCCCTCGCCTCCCCGCTCAGTCGCCGTTGCCATCAGCTCGACCGCCGGGACATCCTGCTCTGCCAGGTACGTGAGCGACCTCGCCTCTCGCCGAACGAGCTCCTCGAGCATCTCCTTGCACGCGACGAGCGTGCCGCCCACCTCGACGAAACGAACCACGTGCCGGGCGAGCCCGACGTCCTGGACGTCTACGCAGACCTCCGCTGGCCACTCGGCGAGCGGCGTCTCGAGCGGCAGCGCCAGGACCTCGGTCACCTCTGCCCTGGTGGCATGGGCGAGCCGGATCTGCATCGGGCCACGGTACCGAGCGCGCCACGACGCGCGCATTCCCCCTTGACGCGGCCGCGGGGAGTGAGTAGGAATGAGTGTTGAACTGGAACCGGTTCCATCCGGTCGGCAGGAGCTGCCGGGTGGGCTGCGGCGGGACACTTCAGGGCCCGCTGACCGAAGCCGACCGGGGGGTCGTGGACGTGCACGAACGTGGGCAGCGAGTCGAGCGGGCGACGATTGCAGCGGTTGCAGCGGCTGCAGGCGTCGGCGTGGGAACGGTGTCCCGGGTCCTGAACGACAGCCCCGCCGTCAGTCCGGCGACCCGGGAACGCGTCCGAGCGGCGATCACCGCGCTCGGCTACCGACCCAGTCGGCTCGCTGCCGGTCTTTCTCGCGGCAACACCAGGACGATTGCCATCCTGGTCCCGTTCCTCACCCGCCCGTCGGTGGTCGCGCGACTCGCCGGAGCGATCGCCGAGCTGGATGCCGCCGGCTACGACACCGTCGTCTGCAACGTCGAGAACGCCAGCCAGCGGGACCACCATCTCATCGCGTTGACGGAGCGCCATCGCGCCGACGGCATCCTCTGCATCTCCCTCGCCCTCCCCCGCGTCCACCTCGAGCGCCTCGACCGAGCCGAAGTGCCGATCGTGACGGTCGATACCCGTGCCCCCCGGATCCCGTCCACGGAGATCGACGACTTCGCAGGGGGCGTACTCGCCACGGCGCACCTGCTCCACCTCGGCCACCAGCGAATCGGGTTCATCGGGGACGACCGCGGGTCTCAGCTCGGATTCACCTCGACCCGGCGCCGGCTCCGGGGGTACCGACAGGCACTTGCGACTCAGGGGATCTCGCTCGACCCCGAGCTCGTGCGGCTCGGACCGCACGGGACCGAGGCAGCCGAGAGCCAGGCGAGCGCGCTCCTCGGCCGGGCAACCTCGCCGACGGCGATCTTCGCCGCCTCGGACACCCAGGCGCTCGGCGTGCTCGCCGCCGCGGAGCAAGCCCGGCGAGCGGTCCCCGAGGAGCTCTCGGTCGTCGGCTACGACGACATCGAGGCAGCCGCCCAGCTCAGGCTCACCACCGTTCGTCAACCACTCCACGAGAGCGGCGCCCGCGGCGCAAGGCGTCTGGTGAACATCCTGCACAACCAGCCCGTTCGGCCGCTCCGCGAGATCCTCGCGCTCGAGCTCGTCCCGCGCTCGAGCACGGGACCCGCCCCCGATCGAACCCGATCCGTCCGCCCCACCGGCCCCTCGCTCGGGATGACGAAGCCTCCGCTGCGTGGACACGACGTCGACCTCGCGAGATCCGGCCCGGAACACCGACCTGCGCGGAACAGGCCCGCTCTCGCGACCGAACCTGCCCTCAGCGGCGCCGGCCCGGGTGCCGTGTCCCGACGCTTCGCCCCGTACTGAAACCGGCCCCTCCGGCCGGCCACGGACAGGACGTCCAGGAGAGGGGCTCCGATGCCCGCGAGGAAGACCACCTGCACGGGCCCCCGGGGCGAGCACCCGACGACCCGACAGGACCGACGAGCCAAGCCAACCGGCCACCCACCGACCAGACGACCGTCTGCGGATCAGCCAAGCCAACCAGACATCCACCGATCAGAAGGGAAGCGAATGAGAAACACCTCCGACCAGAAACAACGCAGTCCGAGGCGTTCGGGTCGCAACGGCGTCCGCGTTGCAGCGGTTGCCGCCGCGGCCGCCGTCACCCTCGCCGCGTGCAGCAGCGGTTCCACCCCGACCAGCACATCCCCGAAGCAGCCCACCGGCTCGGCGACGTCTGCGAGCATCACCTGGTCGGCGAGCCCGATCGCGCAGGTGGGCATTCGCGCAGCCCTCATCAAGGCCTTCGAGGCCGCGTACCCGAAGATCCACGTCACCCTGATCAGCGCCCCGACGAACACCGACACGAACCGCGCCCAGCTCGTCACGCAGATCTCCGGCGGCTCGACCAGCCCGGACGTCTTCATGGGCGACGTGATCTGGCCTGCCGAGTTCGGCGCCCACGGCCTCGCCGTGCCCCTGTCGAACTACCTCCCGTCCTCCTACTGGTCCAAGTTCGCACCCGGCCTGGTCTCCGGCGCGAGCTACAACGGGAAGGTCTACGGCTCTCCGCTCTTCGAGGACCAGGGCTTCCTCTACTACCGGAAGGACCTCCTCGCAAAGGCACACCTCCCGGTCCCGAAGACGTGGGAGCAGCTCAAGAGCGAGTCGGAGACGCTGCAGAAAGACGGCCTCGTGAAGTACGGCTTCGTCTGGGAGGGCAACTCCTACGAGGGGCTCACGTGTGACTTCATGGAGTACCTGACCTCTGCGGGCGGCAAGGTCGTGAACAGCTCGTACACCAAGGCAGAGATCGACTCGCCGGCGGCACTGCGGGCTCTCACCTTCATGCGCAGCCTCATCACCTCCGGTGTCTCGCCGAGCGCCGTGACGACGTTCGAGGAGCCACAGGCCATGTCCGTCTTCGACGCTGGGCAGGCTGCGTTCCTACGCAACTGGGACTACGCCTGGTCGAACTCCCAGACCCCGTCGGACTCCAAGGTGGTCGGCAAGGTGGGCGTCGCCCCGCTCCCGACCTTCGCCGGCCAGTCCTACCCGGGCTACTCCAACATCGGCGGGTGGAACCTCTACATCAACCCCCACAGCACGCACTTGGCTGCGGACCTGACCTTCGTCAAGTGGATGTCGAGCACCACGGCGCAGATGATCCTCGGGAAGACCTACTCGGAGATCCCGACCGTCGAGTCCGTCCGGAAGGCGCTCGCCGCGGACCCGTCCGCCGCACCCCCGATCCACGTGGCAGCGCAGACCCGTCTCGTGCCACGTCCGGCCGGGACGCCGAACTACCCGAAGGTCAGCTCGGCGATCTACACCAACGTCAACGCGGCCCTGTCGGGATCCACGTCACCCTCGGCAGCGCTCGCCGCGGCGCAGTCCGGCATCAACACGGCACTGTCCGGCGGCCTGTAGGACATCAGGCGAGAGCCGATGCAGCTGCCGCCCCCCGGGGCCCGGTGCGACACCGGACCCCGGGGGGCGACCCACACGACACGGGCCGGGACCCCGCGCACAGCTCTCCCTGGCGAAGCCCCGGCAATCCTCTCGAGGGAGTGCAGCGCCCAGGCCGGGTGAAGTAGTCCTTCGCAAGAGGCGGACCTTCCGAGCAAGGAGCACCATGAGCGCAAGCGTCACACTCGAACGACCTCCGGGAGCGCCGGCCGCGATCGTCGGCCGCCCGGACGCTCACCGCCGGGGCCTCGCGCGATTGGGTTGGGGGTTCACCCTCCCCGCCCTGATCTTCGTCGGCCTCGTCACGATCTTCCCGATCGTCTTCTCGATCGTGATGAGCCTCTCGAACGTGGGCCTGTCGGCGAGCGGGTTCGCGCTGAACGGCTTCACCCTGCACAACTACGACGAGCTGATCCATGCCGGCGTGTGGCGTTACGCGCTCGGCTTCACGGTCGGGTACACGGTGATCACCGTGATGGTCGAACTGATCCTCGGAACCGCGATCGCGCTCGTGCTCCAGCGGCTCACGAGAGGTCGTGGCCTCATGATGGCCCTCCTCCTCCTCCCGTGGTCGATGATCACGGTCATATCCGCAGAGCTCTGGGGGTACATCTACGAGGGCACCTACGGCGTCCTGCAGGCGATCTCGGGAGCGATCGGGCTCGGGCGGCCCGTGTTCCTCGGCACCGCGAACGGGGCGATCGTGTCGATGATGGTCGCGGACATCTGGAAGACCACTCCGTTCGTCGCCATCATCGTGCTCGCTGGGCTCGTGATGCTCCCCGAGGATGTCTACGAGGCAGCCGAGGTGGACGGGGCCTCTGGCTGGTCCACGTTCTGGCGCATCACCTTTCCACTGCTGCGCCCGACGCTGGCGCTCGCAGTCCTGTTCCGCATCCTCCAGGCCTTCGGGCTGTTCGACCTGCCGTTCGTGCTGACCGGCGGTGGGCCGGGTACGGCGACGACGTCCCTTGCGGTGCTCGGCTACAAGGTCATGTTCGAAGACCTCGAGTTCGGACCAGGCGCCGCCGTCGCGACGAGCACGGCGCTGCTGGTACTGATCGGATGCATGGCGTTCCTGCGGGTCTTCCGTGCCCAAGCCGGTAGCGAGGAGGCGGCATGAGCGCGGTCATCGCGGCACGGCGCCGGCACGGCTGGCGACGCTATGTGAACGGGCTCAGCCTGGCGACGCTCCTCACGGCGCTGTTCATCCTCCTCCCCCTCTACTGGCTGCTCATCTCGAGCTTCAAGACACCGGTGAACGTCGGGTCCAGCCCGCCGCAGTACTTCCCGAACCCGCTCAGCACGGCCAACTACACCCAGGCGTTCGTCCACTACGGCTTCGGGACCTACTTCCGGAACTCGGTGATCGTCACGGTCGTCGCGACCGCGCTCGTCCTCGTGCTCGGGACGCTCGCCGGCTACGGGCTCGGGCGCCTCCCGATGCGGGGGAAGTCCTCGGTCCTCCTCGTGCTGTTGATGATCTCGGTGTTCCCCGAGATCGCGGTCGTCTCGCCGCTCTACCTCTTGATGCGAGACCTCGGCTGGCTCGACAGCTACCAGGCGCTCATCGTTCCCTACACGGCCTTCAACCTCCCCTTCGCCATCTGGATCCTGCGGAACTACCTCCTCGGCATCCCGAAGGAGATGGAGGAGACGGGCCGCCTCGACGGCGCCTCACCCCTTCGGACGCTTTGGTCGATCATCCTTCCCCAGGCCCTCCCAGGTCTCTTCACCGCAGCGGTCTTCACGTTCACGGCCTGCTGGACCGAGTTCCTGATGGCGCTCACCTTCAACAGTTCGAACAACTACCGGACGATCCCGGTCGGGATCGCCCTCTTCGGCTCGCCGAACGTGGTGCCCTACGGAACCATCTTCGCCGCCAGCGCCGTCGCCGTGATCCCGATCGGGGTCCTGGTCTTCATCTTCCGGAAGTCGGTCGTCTCCGGCCTCACCTCGGGCGCGGTGAAGGGATGACCCCGGATCCGTCGGGAGTCGGCGCCGACGAGCTACCGGAGAGCGACCCCTCGCAGGCTCCCGACCTGGACGCAGGCCCCAGGAGCCGGGAGCCCGCGGCCGGTGGCGGGACGCGCGAAGAGAGCGGGGGGGAGGTCACGGGCCGCTGGTGGCAGGGTGCCGTCCTCTACCAGGTCTACGTGCGCTCCTTCCAGGACGGCGACGGAGACGGCTCGGGCGATCTCGTCGGGCTGCGGGCGCGCCTCGACTACCTGGCGGGCCTCGGCGTGGACGGCATCTGGCTGTCTCCCACGATGCCATCCCCCGACACGGACTGGGGCTACGACGTCTCGGACTATCTCGGGGTCCACCCCGAGCTCGGAACCCTCGACGACCTCGACGCCCTGGTCGCGGACGCCGCGGCCCGAGGGATCCGGGTGTTGTTGGATCTCGTCCCCAACCACACGAGCGATCGTCACCCGTGGTTCGTCGAGGCGGTCGACGACCCGAGCTCCCCGCGACGCACGTACTACGTGTGGGCGGATCCTGCGCCGGGGGGCGGCCCGCCAAACAACTGGCGAGACGCAACGGGTGCTCCCGCGTGGACGCTCGAGCCACGCAGCGGCCAGTACTACCTCCACAACTTCCTCCCGACCCAGCCCGACCTGAACTGGTGGAGCCCGGCCGTCCACGCGGAGTTCGAGGCGATCCTGCGCTACTGGATGGACCGCGGCATCGCGGGGTTCCGCATCGACGTGGCACACGGGCTCTACAAGGACGCGGCGCTCCGCGACGACCCCCCGCTCGGACCGGGAGACCGCCCGCGGCCCGGCGGGCTCCGCCAGGTCTACAGCGCGAACCGCCCGGAGACCCACGGCGTCTACCGGGACTGGCGGTACCTCGCCGACGCCTACCGCCCACCCCGGGTGCTGCTCGGCGAGACCTTCGTGACCGACGTGGAGGATCTCGCGCGCTTCTACGGGAACGACGACGAGCTGCACCTGGCGTTCAACTTCCCCTTCGCGCTCGGGGACTTCGACGCGACGACACTGGCGCGCGGGGTGGACCAGACCATGACGACTCTCCCCGAGGGGGCCTGCCCGACCTGGACCGCGTCCAACCACGACATCCTGCGGTTCCCGTCACGCTGGTGCGCCGGCGAGCCACGGCGTGTCCGTGCGGCGCTCGCCGTCCTGCTGAGCCTCCCTGGCACGGTCGTCCTCTACTACGGCGACGAGATCGGTATGACCGATGTCGACGTCCCCCCGGAACGCCAACGGGACCCGATGACCTGGCGCGGGCAGGGCGGTGGACCGAACCGGGACCGCGCGCGAACGCCGCTCCCCTGGACCGGTGAGCCCGGTGGCGGGTTCACGAACTCCGGCGTGGAGCCGTGGCTGCCGCTCGGCGACCAACGGCTGAACGTCGCGGACCAGGCGGACCGCCCCGACTCGGTCCTCTCCCTCACCCGAGAGCTCGTCTCGCTCCGCCGCCGCCACCATCGCGGCAAGGTCCTCCCGTATCACCTCCTCGAACAGCGTGGGAACAGCTGGCGCTTCACCGTGGGTCCGCTCGAAGTCCACGCCAACCTCGGGGACGCCCCGCTTGCCACAAGGCCACTCACCAGCCTCGTGCTCTCTTCCGACCCGACCCGGGCGACCCGTCCGAGCAGCTCTACTGGCCTCGGCCGAGGAGGGCGAGGGGGATCGGCCGGCCCTGACGCGGCGGGGACCGACCGGACGGGCCCCGACAAGCTGGAAGCCTGGGAGGTCGTGATCGGGTTACGGGGATGAAGGTGCTCGAATCGTTGGCGGCCAGGCGGCAGGAGACTGCCCC
>JAJYWE010000022.1:14799-21668 GCA_021791675.1 Actinomycetes bacterium
GCCGAGGTCTCGCGCATCCAGCGCCGCATCGCCGTCGCCACCCTCTACGTGACCCACGACCAGATCGAGGCGATGACCATGGGCGACCGCGTCGCCGTGCTCCGCTCCGGCGTGCTCCAGCAGTGCGACGACCCCCAGACGCTCTACGACCGGCCCGACAACCTCTTCGTCGCAGCCTTCATCGGGAGCCCGGCGATGAACCTCTACGAGGCGACCCTCGCCCCCGGCGCGACCGGTCTCCGCCTCGGCTCGCAGGAGGTCTCGCTCCCCGACGCCGTCCGGGTGGCGCATCCCGGCCTCGCAGCCTTCGGCGGGCGCAAGGTCGTCGTCGGGCTCCGGCCCGAGCACCTCCCGGCCGCCGAGGGCGACGGGCCGGTGCCCGGCGCGCCGGTGCTCGCCGGCGACGTCGACCTCGTCGAGGCGCTCGGCTCCGAGCTGCTCGTGCACTTCACCATCGACGCGCCCAAGGTGCGCGCCGAGGGTGCCGCCGAGGCGGACGAGGAAGAGCTGGCCGCCTCGGGTGCGGGCGTCGCCCGAGTCGACCCGCGCGCGCCGATCAAGGCGGGCGACCGAGCGCGCTTCTTGGTCGACACCTCCCGGATGCAGTTCTTCGACCCGGCGACCGACGCGGCGATCTGGGGGTAGCGGGGACCAGCCCCGGGCAGCGCGCCGCGAGCGGGGAGCGCCGGCCCGTGGCAGGATCGGCACGTGACCTCTGTCCTCGCCATCGTGCTCGCCGGCGGGCAGGGCCGCCGGCTCCTCCCGCTCACCGCGGATCGCGCGAAACCCGCGGTGCCGTTCGGCGGGCACTACCGGCTCATCGACTTCGTCCTGTCGAACCTCGCGAACGCGGGGCACCGTCGGATCGTCGTGCTCACGCAGTACAAGAGCCACAGCCTCGACCGCCACATCAGCCAGACCTGGCACCTCTCCCCGCTCCTCGGGAACTACGTGACCCCGGTGCCCGCCCAGATGCGCACCGGGCCCCACTGGTACTCCGGCTCCGCCGACGCGATCTACCAGAACCTCAACCTCATCCACGACGACGAGCCGGACCACGTACTGGTCTTCGGCGCCGACCACATCTACCGGATGGACCCGTCGCAGATGCTCGCGGACCACGTGGAGAGCGGCGCGGACGTGACCATCGCGGGCATACGAGTGCCGCGCGCAGAGGCGAGCGCCTTCGGCATCATGGAGCAGGACGCAGAGGGGCGGATCCTCGCCTTCCACGAGAAGCCTGCTGATCCCGTCGGGCTCCCCGACGACGAGGAGCACTCGATGGTGTCGATGGGGAACTACATCTTCCGGACCGAGGTCCTGGTCGACGTCCTCGAGCGGGACGCTGCCGACGACCGGTCCCACCACGACACGGGGGGGGACATCATCCCCGAGCTGGTCCGGCGCGGTCGGGCCCGCGCCTACGACTTCGCGCTGAACGAGGTCCCCGGCGCGACCGAGCGCGACCGGGGCTACTGGCGGGACGTCGGGACGCTCGACGCCTACTACGAGGCACACATGGACCTGATCTCGGTCCATCCGGTCTTCAACCTCTACAACCGGGCCTGGCCGATCTACTCCTGGCACGAACCGCAGCCGCCGGCGAAGTTCGTCTTCGACGACGACGACCGGCGCGGGGTGGCGGTGGACGCGCTCGTCAGCCCGGGCGTGATCGTGGCCGGCGGCACCGTTCGGCGGTCGATCCTCTCTCCGGGCGTCACGATCCAACCCCGGGCGCTCGTCGAGGAAGCGGTCCTGCTCGACGGCGTCGAGGTCGGTGAGGGTGCCGTCGTGAGACGCGCGATCCTCGACAAGGGCGTCCGTGTCCCACCGCACGCCACCGTCGGTGTCGACCAGCGCCGTGACGCCGAACGCTACACGTCCTCGCCCGGGGGGATCGTGGTGCTCGGGAAGCGCCAGCCGGTGATCCCGTGAGGGTCGCCCTCCTCACCCGCGAGTACCCGCCCGAGATCTACGGCGGCGCAGGCGTCCACGTCGCCGAGCTGTCCCGGGTGCTCGCCACGCGCGTGGACCTGGATGTCCACTGCTTCGGAGCGCCGCGTCGAGACGTCGAGCCGGGAGCGCAGGCGTACGAGCCCTGGGAGGCGCTGGCCGGAGCGGACGGGGAGCGAGCTGCGCTCCGGGTCCTCTCGGTCGACCTGGCCATGGCCTCGGCGGTCGCGGGCGTAGATGTCGTCCACAGCCACACGTGGTACGCGAACCTCGGCGGGCACCTTGCGCACCTCGCCTGGGGCATCCCGCACGTCGTGACGACACACAGCCTCGAACCACTCCGCCCCTGGAAGGCAGAACAGCTCGGCGGTGGGTACGCCGTCTCGAGCTTCGCCGAGCGGGTGAGCCTCGAGGGCGCCTCGGCGGTCATCGCGGTCTCGGACGCGATGCGGGCCGATGTGCTCGCCTGCTACCCCGCTATACCCCCCGGTCGGGTCCGGGTCGTCCACAACGGGATCGACCCGCAGCGCTGGGCCCCGACCGCGGAGCGAGCGTTCCTCCTCCGGCGGGGGATCGACCCCGCACGACCGATCGTCGCGTTCGTCGGACGAGTGACGCGCCAGAAGGGCATTCGGCACCTGCTCGCCGCCGCACGAGCCCTCGACCCCCGCGCCCAGCTCGTGTGCTGCGCCGGTGCCGCCGACACGCCGGCGCTCGCTGCCGAGGTCGACGAAGCGGCCGCCGCGCTGCGAGACCGGCCGGGGGGGTTCTGGTGGATCCCCGAGATGCTGTCCCACGAGGAGCTGGTCGAGCTCCTGAGCGCGGCCACGGTCTTCGCCTGCCCGTCCATCTACGAGCCGTTCGGGCTCGTGAACCTGGAGGCGATGGCCTGCGAGACCGCGGTGGTCGCCACCGCGGTCGGCGGGATCCCCGAGGTCGTCACCGACGGGGTGACCGGCACGCTCGTGCCCGTCGCGCTGACCCCAGACGGGAGCGAAGCCGCCGAGCCCGAAGCGCTTGCAGCGGCACTCGCCGAGGCCCTGAACGCGCTCGTTGCGGAGCCGGACCGCGCGCACCGCATGGGTCTCGCCGGACGCGCCCGGGTGCTCGAGCACTTCAGCTGGGAGGCGATCGCCGACCGGACGGTCGCGCTCTACGAGGCGATCGTCAGAGGCTCCACCCACTCGGGCCACGGCGGACCGCGAGCGAGCACCCCGTCGTCGTGAGGGATCGGACTGTCCTCCTGGTTGGGGGCAGGACGCTACGCTGAACCTGGCCAGGGCGCGGTCGAGTCGTTCCAGCACGTACCCGCCGGCCCGCCTCCCCGTCGGACCCGCGTGCGTCGCGTGCCGGCGGGAAGCGTGCGGGCACCCGGGACCGCGCGGGAGGGAGAGCGATGCGCCGCACCGGCAGGACCCCACGAAGCCCGAGGTGACGCCCTCCCGCTGCGGCGCCCGAGCGGCGATCACCACCCGATGAGGGAGGAAGCGAGGGGCCGGGCGGAGCCGGGGGCGCGAGGTGCGGCTTCGGGATTCGCTCGCCTCGCGCTGCCGGCTGGGCTCGTCGGCCTGTTGGTCGCAACAGGAACCTTCCGGTCCGCGCAGAACATGGCGCAGACGACGCTCGCGCTGCTCGGGCGGCAGGACTTCGGCCTCTCCGACGCCGCGATCGGCGCGCTGGGCGCGCTCTGGGGACTGCTCGGCGTGACGGTGACGGTCGTCGTGGCGAGCCGGATCCCGACGGCACGAGCCCGGCGCGCTGCGGCCGTCGGGCTTGCTCTGTTGGTTCTCGCCCTCCTGGTGTTCGCGCTGGCGCACTCCCTCGCCCTCCTCGTCGCCGCCGTGATCGTGATGGGCGCAGCAGGCGGTCTTGCGGGGCCCTCCCTCGCAACGGCAGCCGGGAGCGCCGGGGGCGAGCAAGGTCAGCGCGCCCTCGGGCTCTATGCGCTCGTCCTGAGTGCGAGCCTGGCGGTCGGCCCGCTCCTCGAGGCAGCCGTGCTCGGCCTCGCCCAGCAGGCGCTCCGGATCCCCTTCGCCGTCTTCGCCGGCCTGCCGATCGTCGGACTGGTCGCGCTCGAGAGCGGGCGGCGGCAGCGGGCGCGCGCTCCGAGCGCTACCGGCTCGGTGGGGAGCGACGGGACTGGAGCGGTGGCATCCGTCCCGGGCGAGGCCAGGCCGGGAGAACCCCTCCCGGGGAGGGTCGTGCGAGGCGCGAGCGCGACGGAGCCGGATCCGGCCGGGCGGCGCGCCACGAAGGGTTCACTCCTCCGCGTACCCGGCTGGCGCCTCGCGCTGGTGGCCCAGCTGCTCTACACGATCCCCTTCGCCGGCATCGTCGTCTTCGGCCCCCTCGTGGGCCACGTGCGCTTCGGCGTCAGCCCGTCGGTCGTCCAACTCGCCTTCACGGTCTTCTTCGTCACCTCCTTCGCCGCGCGGGCGGTCGTGCTGTGGAAGACGCCGATCCGCCGGAAGCTGCCGCTGTTCTGGCTTGCCGCAGGACTCACCGCAAGTGGGATCGCGTTGCTCGGGCTCGGCAACGGTCTCGGGCTGTTGCTCCTCGCCATGGGCGTACTCGGCATTCCTCACGGACTCACCTTCCCGCTGGTGCTCAGCCTCGTCGCGGAGTCCTGCCCCGGAGAGGCGCTCGCCCGGGCGAATGCGACGCTCATGGCCGTGACCAACCTCACCACGATCGCCGTCCCCTTCGTGCTCGGAACGCTCGTTCCCGCGCTCGGTTACGGGGGCATGGTGCTCACCATGCTGCTGCCCGTCGCAGTCTTCGCTGCGCTCCTCGCCCGCCAGCAGGGTCCGGCAGTCGGGACCGGGACCTGAGCCGGCCACCACCACCCGGTCGAACGGGATGGGGTGGCTCAGCGCCAAGATGCCCAGCGTCGCGGCATCTGGGCAGGGCGAGCGCACAGCATTGCGTCGTGGCATGGGGACACCGGTCGCGCGAGAGTACGCTCGAAGGGGACAGCCCGTGGGGTTGTTGCAAGGGGGCCGGCAGCTCGCTACCTGCCCCCGAAAGGAGGCGCAGCATGGAGATCCTTGCGATTTGCGTGCTGGTCGCAGTCGCCATCGGGATCGGTGGGAGCCTGCACATCGGTCCCCACGGCACCCTGGTTGCCGGCCTGGTCGGGGTCGTGGCCGCCGTCGTGGCTGGCCTTGCCGTCGAGACCTTCGGGATCGGCGGCGCAACCTTCCTCGGTTGGGGGCTCCTCGGCCTCACCCTCGTCGGATCGGGCGGTGCGGTCTGGGCTGGCCGCCAAGGACTCCGGGCGGCGGCGGCACTGCCGCCCGCGCACGAGCCGGGACGGCTCTGGGGGGAGGACGGGATGGCGCTGAGCGACCTCGCCCCAACGGGCACGGTGCGCGTGCGGGGCGAGACCTGGAGTGCCGAGGCACTCTCCGGCTCGATCCCGGCCGGGAGTCGAATCCACGTTGCCGAGGTCGAGGGACTCCACCTGCGGGTCTGGGCGGACGCCGGAGATCTGGTCGGTCCGCCGCCAGGGGCGGGGCGATCGGCTGGGACCGATGCGGGAGGAGCCGTGCGTTCCCAGACGGATGGGGAGCGGCAATGACACTCGTGTTCGTTCTGGTCGGGATCTTGGTCGTCCTTGCGATCCTCGGTGCCGGGTCCTCGGTGAAGATCATCCGCGAGTACCAGCGGGTGATCCTCTTCCGCCTCGGGCGATCGATCGGGGCAAAGGGACCGGGGTTGACCTTCGTCAACCCCATCACCGATCGAGTCAGCTGGGTCGACCTCCGGGAGCAGTTCCTCGAGATCCCGCACCAGACGGCGATCACGCGGGACAACGCCCCCATCTCGATCGACTTCATCATCTTCTACAAGGTGTTCGACCCGGTGATGTCGGTCCTCCAGGTGAAGGACTTCTCTGGCGCAGCGCTCAACATCGCGGCGACGACGCTGCGCAGCGTCGTCGGGGACATGAGCCTGGACGACGTGCTCTCCAAGCGTGAGGCGATGAACGACACCCTCCGGGTGAAGCTCGACGAGGTCACCGAGCGGTGGGGGGTGAAGATCACCAACGTCGAGGTCCGCGAGATCAACCCGCCGCCCGCGGTGCAGGAAGCCATGACCCGCCAGATGTCGGCCGAGCGCACCCGCCGAGCTGTGGTCACGGAGTCCGAGGGACAGAAGCAGGCCCAGATCACGGTGGCCGAAGGCCAGAAGCAGGCGGCGATCCTCTCGGCAGAGGGTCAGCGTGAGGCCGTGATCCTTGCAGCCGAGGCGGAACGCCAGGCGCAGTCCCTCCGCTCCGAAGGCGCGGCGAGCGCCCTCGGTCGAGTCTCGGCGATCGCCAAGGACATCGACCCCAACACGGTCTTCCTCCAATACCTCGACGCGCTACGCCAGGTCGCGAGCTCTCCCTCGTCCAAGATCGTGCTGCCACTCGAGCTCACGAACATGCTCTCGGGGCTCACGAACCTGGCAGGCCGCGCCGGGCTCTCGGCAACCACCACCCGCCCGGCGACCCTGACCCAGCCCGCCGTCGCGGCCGCGGCGCAGGAGCCGGTCGACCACGACGCGACCGGCTCCCCGCCGAGTGACGCCACCGTAGGGAGCGGGACGACCGGACCGGGACGTCCGGCCCCTCCCGAGCCCCGCGCTCTCGCCCCCGCAGCCAGTGAGGTTCTCCTCGAAGATCCGCTCGCAGCGGCGCAGGTTGGCGCGGAGCTCGCACGAGCGAACCTCGAAGCCGCAACGAACGGTGTGGTGCCGGAGCCCCCGGGGGCGGGCAGCGACGGGGGCTGAGCGACGAGGCCGACCGGAGCCCCCGGGGGCGGGCAGCGACGGGGGCTGAGCGACGAGGCCGACCGGAGCCCCCGGGGTCGGGCAGCGAGGAGGTCAACCGGCAAGTCCGCTCGAGGCGGGAACCAGACCGGCCCGAACGG
>JAJYWE010000022.1:21768-24325 GCA_021791675.1 Actinomycetes bacterium
CCGGAGCCCCCGGGGGCGGGCAGCGACGGGGGCTGAGCGACGAGGCCGACCGGAGCCCCCGGGGTCGGGCAGCGAGGAGGTCAACCGGCAAGTCCGCTCGAGGCGGGAACCAGACCGGCCCGAACGGCAGCGGCCGTCAGAAACGCACAGGACCACCGGCGAGCGCGCCGCCGTCGACCACGAGGACGGTCCCGGTGACCCACGAGGCGGCATCGCTGGCGAGCCAGAGGATGGCACTGGCGACATCGGTGGGCTGCCCCAACCGCTCGAGCGGCCACGGGAACTTCGCGTCGGCGCCACTCGGCTCCCAGAGCGCACGGGCGAAGTCCGTCTGCACGAGCCCAGGGGCAACGGCGTTGACCCGGACGCCGGGCCCGAGCTCGGTCGCGAGGTGCTTCGTGAGGAACATGAGGGCGGCCTTCGTCGTGTTGTAGACGCCGATCGGGCCACCGGGGCTCGCGCCTCCGACCGAGGCGACGTTGACGACGACGCCTCCGCGCGCTCGCATCGCCTGGCGCCAGGCCTCCTGTGTCCAGGCCAGCGGACCCCGGAGGTTCACGGCAACGGTCTTGTCGAAGGCCTCGAGGGGGACGTCGATCACGGGCCCCCCGACGGGGTTCGTGGCGGCGTTGTTGACGAGCACGTCGAGCCCACCGAAACAGGCGATGCAGGCTGCGACTGCGTCGTGGGCCGCCCCGGGATCCCCGGCGTTCGCCGGGAACACCTCCACCGGTCCGGGGAGCGTCGCTGCGGCTGCGGCCAACCCCTCGGGTTTTCGGGAGCTGAGCAGCACGTTGGCGCCGGCAGCGGAGAGCGCCTGCGCCGTGGCGAGCCCGATCCCCTTCGAGCCCCCGGTCACGAGGGCCGTGCGCCCTTCGAGCAGTCGCTCCACGTCGTCTCCTCGTTCTGTCTCGTAGCTGCGGACTGACGCCAGAGCGTAGGACCTCCTGCGCTCGACAGGCGACGACGGACCGGGCGACAGTCGTCACGACGACGGCAGACCGGCGAGCGAGGGGCGCTGGAACGCCACGTCAGCCGACGACAGAGCCGAGGAGGACGGGCCCGCGTATGGCGGGCCAGCCCGGGCTTGGCCTGCGACCCGGCAGAGCTGGGCCCGAGCGCGGCACCGCCCCCGGCGGGTTGCCGGGGGCGGGTTGCCGGGGAACCGGAGGGACCGCGGACCGGGTGGCTCCCGTGCTGTCGTTCCGGACCCGACGCCTGCTACCCGATCGGCCCACTCCCGAGGGTGACCGTCGCGTGCTCGGTCTGGTCAGAGGGGGTGACCCAGCGGATCTGTGCCTTTGCGCCGGGCTGGAGCGTTCCGAGCACGCTCGAGAGCTGCGAAGGGGAGGTGACGGTCTTGCCGTCGACGCCGGTGATCACGTCACCCGCTGCGAGTCCGCTCGATGATGCTGCCGTGTCGGGCAGGACCTCCACGACGTACGCCCCGCTGGAGGTGGCTGGCGTCGGCGAGGTGGCGGCGCCACCGAAGCCAGGGAAGCCCCCGAACGGGCTGCCGGCCTGACCGGACTGTGTGACCACGCTCGGGCTCTCGACCTCCACCCCGAGGAACGCCTTGGACCCCCGCTCGATCGACCCGCTGAAGTCACCGGCGCGGATCTCGCTCGCGATGTGGGCAGCCCGGTTGATCGGAATCGCGAAGCCGATGTTGCTCGCCGACTGTGTCGAGCTGCCGGAGGCCGCCGCCGTGTTCATCCCGATGACCTGACCGGCGCTGTCGAGAAGGGGACCGCCGGAGTTCCCGGGGTTGATCGGGGCGTCCGTCTGGAGCATCCCGTGCAGCGTCTCGGTGAGGCCGCTCCCGGCATCGCTCGCGTTGATCGTCCGGCCGAGCGCGGAGATGATCCCCTCGGTGACCGTCGGCGCTCCGGGCAGGTCCAGCGCGTTGCCGATCGCGACGACGGGCTCACCGACCGCCACGGAAGCGGAGTTGCCGAGGTGCACGGTCTGGAGACCCGACGCGCCCTCGAGCTGGAGGAGCGCGACGTCGTCCGTCGGGTCGACACCGAGCACCTTCACCTGGTAGACGCGTCCCTTGCCGTCGATCTGCGCCGTGATCTTGGTGCCCCCGTCCACCACGTGGTTGTTGGTGAGCACCTCGCCCGACGAGGTCAGGATCATGCCCGTACCCGCCGCCTCCCCGTTCTGGTAGCCGAGCACCGTCGTGATGTCGACGAGCGCCGGGTCCACCTTCTTTGCAATCGCCTGGACGTCGAGCGAGTTCGAGCTCACGCTCCCGGCCGTCGTCGGAGTCGTGGCGCTCGAGCTCGTGCCGCCGGTCGATGCACTCCCAGTTCCTCGCTCGAGGGACGTCCCGACGACAGCCCCGACCCCGGCGGCCACGAGTGCGACCGCGGCGACGGCCACGACCGCAACTCCCTTGCGTCCCCGACGAGCCTGTCGACCCGGCACGCCGCCGGATGCGCTCGGGCCACCGGGCCCAGGCGCATCGCGTCCGATCGTCGAGGGCCCCCCCGACGACTCGGCGCCCAGCGTGGCCCACCCGGGCGCCCACTCCCCTGTTCTCTCGGCCGGA
>JAJYWE010000022.1:24425-29881 GCA_021791675.1 Actinomycetes bacterium
GGCCCCGTCCGCACTCGAAGAACCAGACCAAAGGGGCTCCGTGCGCTCTCGGTCCGTCATCGTGGGGGGTTCTGCCTCCGGTCCGTTCGCAGGACCAGGGAGCCACCAGGCAGCTCCGGCGGGCTCGGGCCCCTCGACGTGTTCCGATTCGCTCCCTCGTACTTGGTCTTCCATCGTCCGCCTCCTCGTTCGAGCTCCGAAACGATCACGCCGCTGCTCGCTCATCCGAACGGCACGAGAACATCCTCCCCGCCCCGTCTGGGAGATTCCTGTGAACTTGTTGGGATCAGGCGTAGAGTCTCGCCGGCCCGCCGCACCGCCGGGCCTCTCTTCGGGCGGCGCTTCGGCACCCGGGCCAGGCCGTCGGCGTGCGGAGCAGGAGCTCTCCGGCTTGCCGTGCGGGGCGGGACTCCGGCCGTGCAGACCGGCGCTCAGCCCTCGAACGGGGGGCCGTCGAAGCGGTCCAGGGTTGCGAACGCCGGCACACCCGTACGGGTGAGGCGAGTCGGCTGCCGTTCGGGGTAGCCGAGGGCGAGGACGCCGGCAACGGCGAGCTCCGAGGGCACCCCGAGCAGCGCACGAACCTCCTCCTCCCGCCGCACCGCCATGGTCGTGAGGACGCCGGCGAGGCCCTCGGCGCGCGCCGCCAGGAGGATGCTCCACGCAAAGGGGTACACAGACGCACCCCCGACGAGGGTGTACCGATCGAAGCCCTTGTCCACCGCGGCGAGCGCACGGAGATCGGCGAGGAGGACGAGGAGGACAGGAACCTCGTCGAGGTGCTCCGCAAACCCCCCGGGGCCGGCCTGCGCCGCCGCCGCCACCTCCCCCGCCCGTGCCTCGGCCTGGCGCTCGGCAGCCTCGTCCGTGATCGGTGCCCAGGGCACGAGCCCGGCCTCTCGCTGCGCGAGGTAGGAGTACCAACCGGGCAGGTACGCGTCCCGCAGCGCCCTACGGGTGGCGCTGTCCTGCACCACGACGACTCGCCATCCCTGGCGGTTCCCGCCGCTCGGTGCGAACCGAGCGTTGTCGAGTACCCGGAACACGACATCGTCGGCTACGGCGTCGCCGGTGAACGAACGGACCGCCCCGGTCGTCCGGAGCGCCTCCAGGAGGTCCATGCGAGCCACGCTACCCTGCGCAGATTGTCCGCTCCGAGCCCCTCGTGCAGCGAGACAGGAACACGCCGGGGCGCCGGACGAGCGCTCCTCACGACCCCCGGCCCGTGCGAGCGGCCTCACAGACCGTGGCGAACCCCGATCCCGGTCGTCACCAGCGCGAGCACCCCGACCACGAAGAGCATCGCCAGGCCGACCGCGACGCGGTCACCTCGGTTCCAGCGAACCTCCCGGTAGGTCGTCCTCCGGCGGTTCACGCCGAAGGCCCTCGAGTCCGCCACCAGCGCCATCTGCGCGCAGCCACGGAGGGAACCGACGAGGATCGGGACGGTGAGCAGTGGGAGCGCTCGCACCATCCTCCGCCCGTAGCCGACGGTCTCACGCATCCGCCACCAACGGGAGGGTCGAGTGAAGTCGTAGCCGCGCACCTCCGCGGCGTGCATCACGGTCGCGAGCCGCTCGAAGACCTGCGGGAGGAAGCGCACGCCCACCGACAGGGCGAGGCCGAGCCGCTGCGGCGCGAACAGCTTCGTCGTTGCCCAGACCACGTCCGACGGACCGGTGGTCATCACGAGGACCAGGCCTGCGGACGCGGTGACGAGCAGCCGGCCCGCCTCGTGGGCGCCATAGATCAACCCGGCGGTCGAGAGCCCTGCCGTCCCGACCCAAGCCATCGTCACCGGAAAGGCGAAGAGCAGGTGGTCGTTCGGCGTCGTGTAGTAGAGGCCCTGCGACCAGATCGACAACAGCGCGGGCGAGAGCACGATGGTCGTGAGCACCCGCACTCGCACGAGCGACGGCCGCAGCAGGACCCAGGGGATCAGGGTGAGGCCGAAGAGCACGTAGACCCACCCCCAGGAGAGGAACACCGACGCCACGCCGATCACCACGGGGTAGAGGAGCTTGATCCGCGGGTCGAGCCGATGGATGGGCGTGTCGGCGGCCTCGTAGGAGAGGACGTTCCGGAGCCCTTTCAGACCGACGAACCGGAGGAACACCGCAGGGCCGATGAGCGGCACGAGGAAGGTGATCGCGTAGGCGACGACCGTCTGGCCGGCGAGCGTGTCGAACAACGCGTGGTGGAGCGTGTCCCACATCGTCACACCCTCCCGAGTGCGTCGGCGATCGCAGCCGCGAGCTCGTCGACGCCGAGTGCCACCGCCGGTGGGCGGTCCTCGATGCTCGCGTGGAGCCGGGAGACAGCAGGCGGCCGAACCCCGCTGGACTCGAGGAGCTCGAGCGCCGCGAACGCCTCGCGTGGCGGCGCGTCGAGGACGACTCGACCGTCCCGAAGCGCCACGACCCGGTCGGCGAAGCGCGCGACGAGGCGCATGTCATGGGTGATGAGGAGGCAGCTCAGGGCGCCGAGGGACTCGCGGACGCGACTCAGGAGCTCGAACAGCGCCATGGCGTGTGCCTCGTCGAGCCCGGTCGTCGGCTCGTCCAGGATGAGCCCCCTCGGCGCTCTCGTGAGCAGTGCCCCGAGTGCCAGCCGTTGACGTTCGCCGCCGCTCAGCTCGTAGGGGTGCGCACCGAGTCGCCCCGAGAGGCCGATCAGTTCGGCCACCTCACCCGGGGTCGGCGCCCCCGGGCCGGCGGCAACGCGGTTCTTTCGAGTGAAGTCGAGCTCCGCCGCCACGGTCTCCGTGAAGAGCATGTCGTCGACGTTCTGGAAGAGGTAACCGACGTGCTCGGCCTGGCGGGGGATCCGCCCGAACTCCACCGGCCGGCCGAAGCAGGCCGCGCTGCCTCGACGTGGCTCGACGAAACCCATCAGCACGGAGCCGAGGGTCGTCTTCCCAGACCCGTTGGCGCCGACGAGCGCAACCCACTCGCCCTCCTCGACCCGCAAGTCGACCCCTCGGAGCACCAGCTTGTCCTTGAAGGCCACCTCGACGTCGGCCACCTCGAACGCCGCATGGTCGCCCCGCGCCGCATCCGGGGCGCCCGGCGATGCAAGTGGCAAACGGGTGGCGAGGAGCCCCGCGCTCCTGAGCCGGGCTGCAGCCTCCTCGACCGTGAGCGGCGCGGAGCGTGCTCCGACCTCCTGCGCCGCAAGCTCGGGAGACGCGCCGGGGATCTCGACAGGGGGTGTGTCGAGCCGGGCGCCGTCCGGGGGTGTGTCGAGCCGGGCGCCGTCCGGGGGTGTGTCGAGCCGCGTGCCGTCCGGTGGTGGCTCGGCGAGGCGCGCCCTCGGGGCCGCCGCGTTGCGCAGCTCGATCGGGGCTGCTTCGGGGCGGAACGCGCGCGGAAGCACCTCGGCGAGGAGCGCGAGCTCCGGCGGGCGAACGCCCGCCTCCCGCCAGGGTGCACTCGGGAGGAACGCGACACGCGGCGGCTCATCCAGCACGACTCGCCCGCCGACCACGAGCACGATCCGGTCGGCGTGGCGCGCAACCTCGTCGAGCTTGTGCTCGACGACCACCACGCCGCACCCCCCACCCATACGGAGCGCCGACAGGACGGCGAGCACCTCCTCAGTGCCGACGGGGTCGAGGTCTGAGGTCGGCTCGTCGAGCACCAGCATCGGCGGCTGCATCGCGAGCGCGGCCGCGATGGCGACGCGCTGCTTCTGGCCGCCCGACAGGGAGCTGATCGCCGCGGACGCGAGCCCGCCCACCCCGGTCAGCTCGAGCGAGCGCGCCACCCGGTCGACGACCTCGGCATGGTCGAGGGCGAGGTTCTCCGGGCCGAACGCGACTTCCGCGTCGACCTGGTACTGGATGAGCTGGTACTCCGGGTTCTGGAACACGATCCCCACATGCTGCGCGGCCACGTGCAAGGGGAGGTCCCCGAGGTCGACCGCAGACCCTCCGTCAGGCTGGAACGTCACCGCGCCCCGAAACCTCCCGCCGATCCGGCCGGGGATGAGCCCGGCGAGGGCAAGCGCCAGGGTGGACTTCCCGCTCCCGGACGGGCCGGCGACCACGACGAGCTCACCGGTCCGCACCGAGAGGTCGACTCCGGCAAGTACCGGGGTCTCCGAGTCGCCGTAGCAGAACTCGTCCACGACGGCCCGGAGCAGCCCGCCTCGCCAACCGGTACGTCGCCCGGTTGGAGGCTGACGCAGCTCAGCGAACATGCTTCGGACGGCCGTCTGCGACGTCCAGACCGGCCCCTCCGTGCTCCGCGCGGCTCTCGTCCCGGAGCTTGCGCCCGAGGCCGAACCAGCCGACTGCGAGGACGATACCGAGCATCACCGCCATGATGATGAGCGAGGTCCCCGACGAGTGGGTCTTCGCGAAGGTCCCGCCGAGCACCGGGAACACCGGTGTGGCGTCGGAGCTCAGGCCGTTCGTGAAGAACAGGATCAACCCGTCGACGAGCAACAGGGCAGCGACCACCGAGCCGGCGATCGTGAGTCGGCGCACCATCTTGTAGCGCTGTGTCATCGCAGTCCCTCCGTACCTCGTGCCGATCCGCTGCCGTCGATGCCCGGGAAGCCTCCCCGGCCCGGCAGAGGCTGCGGTGAGCCGCCGTCGTTCCCACCGCCGAGCGGGCCCGCGGTCGGTTCGCTCCCGAGCCCGCCGGGCTGATCTGGGCGCCAGCCAGCAACCTCCGAGCGGAGAACACCCCCCGGCGAACCGCTCCCGGACGACAGACCGAGGCCGGACTGGATGGGCTCGACCCGACTGGTAGCCAACGAGCTCCCGCCCCCTGCGCCGCTTGCGCCGCCCGCTACGCCGAGCGGCGCGGGGAGCGACTCCGCTCGCGCCTTCGTCGCCCGGGGCGCGCCCCCCGCCCCTGCGAGGGCGCCGACCGAGCGGGCCACCCGAACTGCGAGCGGGGCCGTGATCGCCGCCTCGATACCGTTGCCGAGGCCGTTGCCGAGAATGCCTCCGCCACCGGCGATGTTGGTGCCGATGAAGCTCGCGTAGGTGTGGATCTGGCCGTTCAGGAACGGGTCGAGCACGGCGTCGCCGATGATCACGTTCGGCACGGCACGCAGGAAGCCGATGACGAACCCGTCGAGCAGGATCGCCTTCGCGTCGTCGAGGAGCCGCTCCCCACGCATCATGATGTAGAGGTCGGCGAACACACCCTCGTCGAGGGCGTCGGGCCAGATCTGGGGACGCACGCCGTGGGTGGTGAACATGATCTCGCCGAGGAGGCGCTTGACGAAGATGAGCGCGGTCACGGTACCCGGTTTCCGGATCGTCGCAACGGCTACCATCACGATGAACAGGTACGGGAGGTCCGGGAGCTGGATCCAGTTGAGGAAGTTCCCTGCCACCGGCACGCTCGAGATGAGCGGCCCGAAGAGCTGGTCGTTGAGGAAGCTGTCCCAAGCGAGCAGCATCACCGCCAGGATGGCGAGAGTGAAGACGTCCTGCGTTG
>JAJYWE010000022.1:29981-40072 GCA_021791675.1 Actinomycetes bacterium
CGGACGGCTCCCCGACTGACCGGAGGGAGGATGAGACAGGTGCAACCGAGCTCGACTGCACCGCTGTCGGCGCGCCCGTTGTTCCCGACCATGAGCGTGCGGCTGGGTTCGATGTGGAGCGCGCGAGCCGCGAGCGCGAACAGCTCGGGTTCCGGCTTCGCCATGCCGTGCTCGTAAGACAGCACGAAACAGTCGACGAGGTCTGCAAGCCCGGCTCGCTCGTACCCCACCCGGATGTTCCATCCCGTGTTCGAGACGATGCCGACGGCGAGACCGGCCCGGTGGATCGCCTCGAGGGTGGCCCTGGTGTCCGGGTATGGGATCATCGAGCTGGCGCTCGTCTTGAACTCCCGGTAGAAGGCCTCGGCAAGACCCGGACAGAGCCTGTCGAGCGGCTCGTAACAGCGGAGGTAGTAGCGACGATGACCGTCGGCTGACCGGTTTCGCCCGAAGACCAAGTCGGTGTCGTCGACCGAGTGCTTCGCGCGCTTGACCGACTCCCACGCCTCGCGCGCCGCATCGGCATCGACGGTCGCCCCGAGCTCGCCGACGAGCGACACGATCGCCGGGGGTGCCAACGGCTTGTGGAACAGGGTGTCGCCATTGTCGAACAGCACCGCATCGAATCGCGCCACGCCGTCTCCTCTCGGCTCCCCACCGAGCCACGACCGCGACGGTAGGGACGCAGCGTTGCTACCCGGGAAGACTCGGGTGACGCCGAGGAGAACTCTTGGAGACCGCGCAGCGACCGCGAGGTGACGGCTGGGTGAGCTTGCTCGCTCGCCTACGAGCGAAACGAGCTTTCTGGCTCGCCCATGGCAGTCCCATCCGGCCGCTCGGCGGGAGAACGCAACACCACCCGGGTCACCGTGGCGGGTCGACCCCGCTCGGCCCGCCGCACGGGCGCGGTCACCACGAGCCCGGCTCGCTCCAGCTCGGCTCTCGCCGACGCCAAATCCCGTGCCGCCACGTTCCGGCCGAAGTAGTCCGCCTGCTCCGAACGGGTGAGGCCCCGCTCCCCTGCCGCTGCCAACGCCTCGAGGAGTCGCGTCGCGAGGTCAGACGGCCCGTCCGCCGCGAGCACGAAGCGGCTCGACGCCTCGCCGTAGCGCCACAGGGCGAGCGCAGCCTCGAGGTTCGAGCGGCTGATCACCGCCGATCCCTCTGCGAGGGCGTACGCAACCGAGAGACGCGTCACCTGGCGCGAGGCGCGCGCGAGGACGAGACCGAGGAGACCCTCCTCTCCCCCCAGGGCCAGCTCCTCGTACACCTCAGCCCAGCGCTCGGCCGCGGCCGGCGTGCGCGTCATCAGCCCGACGCGTCTAACGGCCTCCAGGGCCGAGGCCATGGCCCGACCGTGGCGGAGCAGGACGTCGCTGGGCACGTTTCCCTCGTCGACAAGATGCTGACGGCGGGCGGCGAGCACCACGAGGAACCGGCTCACGAAGGACGCTCCCGGCCCGGTCATCGAGAGCTGGGAGCGCAGCTGGTCAGCCGTCGCATGGGCGACGATCCCGACGTGGTGGCGCTCGACGACGAGGCGGTGACGCCGTGCGGGGAGATCGAGCGGGTGACCGTCCCAGGCGTTTCGGATCACCCAGGCGAGTGGCGACGTCGGTCTCGCGGCGACTGCGAGCGCGCGAGTGAACGCCGGCTCGAACACGAGGAGCCGCTCGTCACTCCCGGGCGCCGGATGGCGAGCGGTGTCGCCGAGACGCACCGCCCACGGCGGGGGGGGACTCACGAGCGCGTCGAGCACGGCCTTGCCGTTCCCGAGGCCGGTGAGGACCCGGGCCCGCGCGAGCCATGGGTCGACGACGTCGAGGAGGGCCCGGGTGACCGCCCAGGAGAGGCCACGGTTCGCCGTCGGCGTCTCGGCGACCACCAGGGCGAACACGCCCCCGGTCTGACGGGCGTTCCCGGCGTCCACGTGGGGTGCCCCGCCCGCGGCGACCCCGAGGGCGACCAGCACGCTCGCCAGGAGCGCAGCCGGGTCCGCCTCGGTGAACGGTGCGGCCTCGTGGACGAAGAGCCCGACTGGTCCCGTCAGCGCAGCGTCGTCGAGCACGGGCACGCGCCGCGAGCCAGCGCCTGGGTCGGGCGGGTGGGCCTCGGCCACGACCTCAGCCTAGGTGCGGCGGCCGGGCGCGTCCCGACCGGTTGCGCCGAGGCCAGCTGGCCGAGCTCGGCGCCGTACCCTGGCCGGGATGAGCGACCACCGAACCCCATCCCAGTCGGACGCGCTCCCTCACGAGGAGCCCGACGTCGCGCACGTGGGCGCTCCCGTCGCACCGGCGCCTCTGGCGCGACCCGTGCCACCGGACGAACGCGGCGATCAGGCCAGACCCCCCGTGCTCCTCGCCGTGCGCGCACACCCCGACGACGAGGTGATCGCAACCGGGGGCACGCTGGCGAAGTACGGTGCCGCCGGCTGGGAGACGGTCGTCGTGACCTGCACCGACGGCGCGCAGGGGGACGGACCCGGCGGGGTGAAGCCCGGCGAGCCAGGCCACGAGCCTGCCGCGGTCGTGGCGACCCGTCACGCCGAGCTGGTGCGGTCCTGTGCTGAGCTCGGGGTCACCCATCTCGAGTTGCTCGGTTACGGTGACTCCGGCATGGTCGGCTGGTCGGCGAACGACGACCCGAGCGCGTTTGCGAACGCCCCGATCGACGAGGCGGCCGAGCGGCTCGCAGCGATCCTCGGGCGCTACCGACCCACGGTCGTGCTCACCGACGACGCGAACGGCGGCTACGGCCACCCGGACCACGTCCAGACCCACCGCGTCACGGTGGCGGCGCTCGAGCGAGCCGCGCTCCCAGCAAGCCTCTACTTCGCCGCCATTCCACGCCGGCGGATGCGCGACCTGTTCGTCGCGGCTGCCGCGGCTGGGCTCGATGTCGCCGCGCTCGGCTTCGACCCGGACGCGCCCCCCGACCCGGACTTCGGCACGGACGACGACCGGCTCACGACCGTGATCGACGTCCGCGACTTCGTGGCGCAGAAGCGCCGGGCGCTCGAGGCGCACGGGAGCCAGGTCGACGACTCGTTCTTCCTCCGCATCCCCGAGGAGATCTTCACCCTGGCCTTCGGTGAGGAGTTCTTCGTCCGCTCGGGGGCGGCCGTCCCGGAGAGGCTGGAGACAGCACTCGGCGTCGCTCCGGCGGGCTGACCCGACTGGGTCGAGCCGCCAGCGGCGAACCTCGGCCGGGCTCAGCGTCCGCCCAGGTGCTCTCAGCCGCCTACCAGCTGCCCCTGGCAGGATCGTGCCGTGGCAATGTCGACGACAGCGGGGAGCCGGACGCCGAAGAGGGCAAGCGGAGCCGCACGGCGCCCGGCGCGAGCAGGGGCCACCGGCCGGCCGCGAGCGGCGGGCCGAGAACCGGCTGTCGCGGCGCGCCCCCCGAGCGACCTCGCGCTCCGTGCGTTCCTCCTCGTCGTCGGCCTCGGTCTGGGGCTCGTGATCGGCCTGGCGATCGTCGACGAGACCGGCTCCGAGCTGGCCACCCGGGGAGGGCTGGTCACCTTCGCCGGGAACCTGACCGGGCTCGTCGGGACCTACCTGGCGCTGGTCATGGTGTTGCTCGCGAGCCGGCTCCCCGTCATCGAGCGGGTCCTCGGCCACGACGGCCTCCTCCGCTGGCACCGGCGCCTCGGCCCGTGGCCGCTCAGCCTCCTGTTCGCCCACGCCGTCCTCGTCACGCTCGGCTACGCCCAGGCGGCCCGGACCGGGTTCCTCCACGAGCTCGGCACCTTCATCAGTGCGTACCCCGACATGCTGGCGGCCACCGTCGCGCTCGGCCTGCTCGTCCTGGTCGGCCTCGCCTCGATCGGCGCCGTCCGTCGGCGGCTCCGCCGGGAGACCTGGTGGGCCCTGCACCTCTACGTCTACCTGGCCATCGCGCTCGCCTTCGCACACATCCTGGTGCTCGGCCAGTCCTTCGTGGGCCACCCGCTCACGATCGCGCTCTGGTGGGTCGTCTGGCTCGCGACGGCGGGCGTGGTCCTGGTCTTCCGCTTCGCGCTCCCCGCGTACCGGAGCCTCAGACACCGCCTCCGCGTCGTCGAGGTGCGACCCGAGGGGCCGGGCGTGACCTCGGTGATCTGTGCGGGGCACAAGCTCGAGCGGCTCCCGCTCTCCGGAGGACAGTTCCTGCTCTGGCGCTTCCTCGTCCCGGGCCTCTGGTGGCAGGCCCATCCCTATTCGGTCTCCGCCCTCCCGCAGCCCCCCTACCTCCGCCTCACGGTGAAGGCGGTCGGGGACCACTCGGCTGCCCTCGCTCGCCTCCACCCGGGTACCCGTGTCGCGATCGAGGGCCCCTACGGCGCCTTCACCCCCGCCGCCCGGCGTCGCAAGCGGGTACTGCTCGTCGCAGGGGGGATCGGCGTGACCGCGGTCCGGGCACTCCTCGAGGAGCTGACGCCCGCCGCGCGCCCGGTCGTCGTCGTCCGCGCGTCGCGAGCCGAGGACGTCGTGCTCCGCGACGAGCTCGTCGCGCTCGCCCGGGAACGGCGTGGCAGTCTCCACGAGGTCATCGGCAGGCGGGACGACGCCGCGCTCGACGACCAGACGATCCTCGGGCTCTCACCCGACGTGACCGACCGCGAGGTGTTCCTGTGCGGGCCGGCCGGTTTCGTGGAGAGTGTCCGTCGGACACTCGAACAGCTCGGGGTTCCACCCGACGCCATACACCATGAGGCGTTTGCCCTGTGAACGACGAGGAGGCGCCGATGGGGGTCGCCAACGCGGCATCCCATACCAGGTCTTGCCCGAGTGTTTCGCACCCGGGCCCCGCATGCCGAGGAGGAAAAGAATGCGACGTGCTCCGCTCGTCCTGACCGGGACGATCGCCGGTCTTGCGGGGATCCTGACCTTCCACACGCACCAGACCCCGACCGTCGTTCCGGTCAGGGCCGGTTCGTCGGCCCACGGGAGCGGATCGAGCACCAGCGGTTCGGGCACTGCCGGTTCCGGCGGTTCGAGCGGCAGTTCGGGCAGCGCCGGATCGGGGGCGAGCGGCGGCACGTCCGCGGGGAGCTCGTCCGGATCCGGCGGGTCCTCGTCGGGGTCGAGCGGATCCTCGTCGGGGGGGTCGTCCGCGAGCGGCGCTGGTGCATCCGGTTCAGGCACCACCAGCGCAACCGGCCCGACGGAGCAGTACGGCTACGGCGAGCTCGCCGTCCGGGTCACCACCCGGGCAGGCAAGATCACGGCGGTGAGCACCCCGACCCTCCAGACCGCAGAGCCCTACTCGGCCCAGCTCGCGCAACAGGTCATCCCGATGCTCACCCAGGAGGTGCTCGCCAACCAGAGCGCGAACATCAGCGCCGTCACCGGCGCGACCTACACGAGCGAGGCCTACGCGTCCTCGCTCCAGGCGGCGTTGGACGCACTCCACGTCGGCTGACGCGCGTGGGGACGGACTCGGGCGACGCCGACAACCTCGCCGGCTCGGCGGACGAGACCGGGGGCGCGCCCCGGAGCGTCCGGGACACCGCCGCGCCGGCGGCGGAGGCGGGACCGGGCGGCCGGGACGAGCTGCGGACCGAGCGACGGACCGTCTTCGCGATGGGCACCGTCTTCTCCTTCGTCCTCGTCGTCTCCGCGTCGGGGGCGGGTGATCTCCAGCTCGAGCGCGCCGAAGCACTCCTGCACCAACTCGACCGGCTCCTCACCACCTACGATCCCTCGAGCCCGATGAGCCGGGTGCGCGAGGGATCACTGGCGCTCGTGGACGCGCCGCACGAGATCGCCGAGGTCCTCCAGGCCTGTGCGCGAGCGCGCCGGATCAGCCGGGGCTGGTTCGATCCCTGGTCGATGCCGGGAGGCTGTGACCCCACGGGGCTCGTGAAGGGCTGGGCTGTCGAGGCGGTGCTCCGGCTGTTCGACGTCCCCGGCGTCGGGGGCGTCCTGGTCAACGGCGGCGGCGACATCGCCTGTCGCGGGGAGCCCGCGCCCGGTGAGCGGTGGCGGGTCGGGCTTCGCCACCCGTGGCGGGCCGACGCGTTCGCCGGGGTCGTCACGCTGGACCACGCCATCGCGACCTCCGGCACCTACGAGCGCCCCGGCCAGCTCATCCACCCGGGGACCGGCGCTGCCACCGCTGCGGCGGTCCAGGCCAGCGTCACCGGGCCCGACCTCGCCCTCGCCGACGCCCTCGCAACCGCACTCGCGGTCGCCGGCGACGACCTGCTCCCCGACGTGGCCGCGCTCGACGGCTACGAGGCCCACCTCATCCGCCCCGACGGGACCGAGACGGCGACACCTGGCTTTCCCTTCACCTCCGCAGGCCTCGTCGACGGAGCCGACTCCCCCGACGGATCCGACACCCTGCTCCCGGGACGCGAGGCTCGCAGCTAGTCCCGCAGGACGGCGAGATCGAGCGCGTCGGCCACGCGAGCGAGCACCTCGAGGTGGGCGTCCACCGAGGCGAACCCGGCGCCCATCGTGTTGAGCGAAACGTGGGTCGCTCCGGCTCGCTGCCAGGACTCGACGCGGCTCGCCACGGTCTCGAGCGCATGGCCGCCCACGCTCACGCGCCCTTCCATCGCGATCGATTGCGGGTCCCGACCCGTCTCCGCCGCCCCGGCAGCCACCGTCGCGAGGGCGGCCTCGAGCTCGGGACCCGGCGGGACCTGCGGGAACCACCCGTCGGCGAGCGCACCGACCCGCCGATAGGCCCGAGGGGAAGACGCACCGAACCAGATCGGGATCGGCCGCTGGACCGGGAGCGGGGCGACGCCCGCACCGCGGACGGTCTCGTACACCCCGGCGAAGTCGACCGACTCCTCGGAGAACAGCGCCCGGAGCAGGGCCACCTGCTCGGCCATCCGCACGCCGCGGTTCGTGAAGTCCTTGCCGAGCGCCTCGTACTCGACGGCGTTCCAGCCGAGCCCGACTCCCAAGCGAAACCGGCCCTCCGACAGCAGGTCCACCTCCACCGCCTGCTTCGCGACGAGAGCAGTCTGGCGTTGGGGGAGGATCAGGATCCCCGTGACCAGCTCGAGCCGGGTGAACGCGGCGAGGAAACCGAACAGGACGAGCGGCTCGTGGAACGTCGAGTGGAGGTCGTAGGGACCACTCCAGCCCGCGTGAACGGCGGGGTCCGCCCCGAGGACGTGGTCGTAGGCGAGGAGGTGGGTGAAGCCGAGATCCTCCACGGCATGGGCATACGTCCGGATGGCACCCGGGTCGGGACCGATCTCGGTCTGCGGGAAGACGACGCCGACGCGCATCCCGTCTCAGCTCCCCTTGGGCGTCGTCGGCTTGCGCCACCAGCCGACGAGGAGCTTGTAGAGCCAGCCGTGCGACGCCTCGTCCGGTTCGGCGAGGTAGAAGCGTTGGAACGCAGCCGTGTCATCGGGGGCGGGTGCCGGGCGGACCGTTCGCGGTACCGATACGGGCGGCTGTGCCACCGGTCCACCCGGCTCCGGCACCCCGCTGGCCCGATTGGTTGCTCGGCCGTTCTCCGCGCTGGACACACGGCGATGCTATGCCGCCGGGAGGCCGGACGCCCCGAGCACGACCCGGCTGGGGCCTCGCCGTCGCTCAGAGACCAGTGAGCAGCGAGCAGCGAGCAGCGAGCAGAAAGCTGAGGCTTGTAACGACGCCCGAAGAGGGCTACGATCCGCCGATGCAGCGCCAGAAGGCGATCGCCGGTGCTGGGAACGTCGTGTCCGCTCGCGAGTCGCGGGCTCGCCCAGTGTCGAGCAGAGCGCTTCTCGCACCGAGTGGTGCCCACGGCGGAGTCCTCGCCCTCCAAGCACTCGTCGGGAACGCCGCCGTGTCGCGCCTGGTCGAGCCGGCGCGAACGCACCGGAGGACGGCCGATTCAGGCCCCCGGCGGCGACCCAGATCGGGCGCGGCGCGCTCGCCGGCAGCCGGGGGTCGCGACCTCGCGCTGCAACGCTTCCCCGCCACCGCCGTGACCGCCGGAACGAACTGGGTCTCGGAGACCGGTGCGGTCCGACACCCCGGTGAGGGCGCGTCCGGCGGCGTCTACATCCTCACGGCAAAGGACGCCAACGCGTCGATCAGGACCGTCGTCGTCAAGCCCATCTTCGGGGAGAGCGGCCTCGGCACCGTCGAGTCCGGCGCGTCGATGACCTTTGGCGACCAGGCAGTCCGCGAGCTCCTGGGTGTCGAGGCGCCGATCTCGAGGAGCGTCACGAAGGGCTCGGAGGAGTACCGACAACTGCTCGGTCTCTGCGACCCGAAGGCGCCGCCCCGACCGGTGAACCCGGAGGAGGCGCGGGCCTGGAAACCGCTCAGCGACGCACGGTCCTTCGTGGTCATGTCCGAGGTACCGAGCTCCACGACCATCGGCAGCCTTGCCGAGAAGTCCGTCTCCGACCCGCGGGCGGCCGGGGAGCTGAACGCGGCGGTCTTCGACCCCGACTTCCTGCACCAGCTCGGCCGGCTCTGCATCGGTGACCTGTTGATCGGCAACAACGACCGGATGGTTGCCCGTGCGATGAACGTCGGCAACGTCATGATCTCCTCGCAGAACGGGAAGCACTCCCTCTACGCGATCGACACCAACGCCGTGCTCGGTCGGGATCTGGCACCGGAGGAGGTGCTCAGAACCGGGTCCGCCTCGCGTTCCCTCCACGGCGGGTTCTCCTCGACCAAGACCACCCTTGCGGATGGCCCGGGGGAGATCCTCGACGGCTTCTACCGCGTCATCGCAGGCCGGATGAAGGGGGCCCAAGCGAACGGGGGCCACGGCCCGACCGAGCTGGCGCTCGATCCGGTCACGCTCTTCACCGACAGCTACGAGGCACAACGACCCCGCCTCCTCCAGGCCTTCACGGCGGGGTGGCAGTCCGGGCTCGACACGGTCCGTGACCTCGTCGAGTCGAGAGAGGGGCGCGCGAAGATGCGTCAGGTCGTCGCCGGGGTCGGAGCGCAGCAGGGCTCCGGGCAGGTCACCTACCACGCACTGAAGACCAACGCGATGTACCTCGCCGGTCGCGCGAAGGGGAAGGACCACGCGCAGTCGGCGAGCGGCGCTGCCGCCTTTGCGGCAGCCAAGATGCTCGCGGAGTTCGACCTCGCGAGCGCGACGATCCCCGACGACGGTCACTCCTGGAACGTTGCGAGGGTCCCGTCCCGGGAGGTGCTCGGCGCGGATCTGCGGGATCTCCCACGAGCGCCGGACCCCCGACACGTGCTCCGAGTTGCCCCTCCGCGCGAGCGGGGCGTCTTCGATGGCGGCTACTTCACCTCGGTGCTGCAGGGGGCCGGCAACATCAAGGCGGACGCCGACGCGCTCGGCCCCAAGCAACGCGGCCTGTTCACCCGGACGGCGCAGACCCGGAACCGGACCACCGCTGGTCGCTTCGTCGCCGAGACCTACCTCCTCGGCGCTGCCGCCCAGCGCGCCGCTGCCGCCAGCGACCGCCTCGGCCAGCTGGGGGCGACCCTCGAGGTTTCCATTGGCGCAGCCCTGACGCCATCCCAGGCGCGCAGCGCCATCCCCGCGGCCGACCACCTGAGAGCGGTCCTCCCACGGTTCCGGCGCGATGTCGGCGAGTTCGGGGATGGGCTCAGCAACGCGTCGAAGGGCGTCGCCTCGCTGAGCAGGCTCAGCCTCGCGCCCTCGCTCGCCCAAGTCCTCGCCCAGGTCGCCAAGCGGATGCGCGACCAGGAGGAAGTGCTCGCTGGGCCTCGACTCGCCAACCCGAACATCTACGTGAACGCGCTCCGGGGCGCAGGAGCCCAATAGCCGATCGGCGATCGGTCCTTGGCGATCGGCCGGGGACGGTACGAGCCGGCAACGGGAGGCCGATGCCGGCGGCACACGCCGCCGACTCCGCCGCCCAGCTCGCTTCGACGCGGCCCGAGTCGCGCCCGACCAGCCCTGCCGGCCAATCCAGGGTTCCCCGCAGTTGGGCGTCACACCGCTGGCCCATACTGGCCAGCGAGTTCTGTCGTCGTGGTTGATCGACTTCTGTCGACAACTCCTGGCAGCCCCAACGGGATTCGAACCCGTGTCTCCACCTTGAGAGGGTGGTGTCCTAGGCCTCTAGACGATGGGGCCCTGCTCGACCCCCGCCCGGCCCGGCGAATTCGCCACGCCACTCGAGGGCC
>JAJYWE010000002.1:0-25133 GCA_021791675.1 Actinomycetes bacterium
ACTAGCTGAGGAAACCCTCGTAGTTGCGCATCATGAGCTGGCTGTCGATCTGCTTCATCGTCTCGAGCGCCACCCCCACGGCGATGAGGATCGTCGTGCCGAGGAAGGGCAGGTCCGTCACGTGCCAGGCGGAGAGCACGATGGACGGGACGAGGGCCACGAAGGCGAGGAACAGCGAGCCGGGAAGCGTGATGCGCGAGAGGATCGTCGAGAGGTACCGCTCGGTCGGTGCGCCGGGCCGGATGCCCGGGATGTATCCGCCCTGCTTGCGGATGATGTCGGCCTGCTGGGCCGGGTCGAACTGGATGGTGACGTAGAAGTAGGTGAAGAGGATGATGAGCAGGCCGTAGATCCCGATGTAGACGTAGCTCGTCGGGTTGGCGAGGTGGTCGGAGACGAAGGACCGGAACGCCGCCCACGGGATCACGTTCGAGAGCAGCACCGGGAAGTAGAGCACCGAGCTGGCGAAGATGATCGGGATCACGCCCGCCTGGTTGACCTTGAGGGGGATGTAGGTGCTCTGCCCGCCGTACATGCGCCGGCCGACCACGCGCTTGGCGAAGGTGACCTGGATCCGCCGCTGGCCCTGCTCCATGAAGACGATCGCCACGGCGAGCGCCACGAAGAGCAGGAACACCACGGCCAGCTTGAGCGTCCCGGCCTGCTCGTAGATCGCGATCCCGCCGGAGGGCAGGGTCGCCACGACGTTTGCGAAGATGAGGATGGACATCCCCTGGCCGATGCCACGCTGCGTGATGAGCTCCCCGAGCCACATCACGAAGGCGGTCCCGGCCGTCAGGGTGAGGATGATGAACAGGACCCGGGGCACCGTGAACTGCGGGATCAGGTCGACCGACGAGCCGTTGCCGAACAGGCCCCCGCCACCGCCGTGGAACACGAACACCAAGCCCGTCGACTGGAGTACCGCGAGCGCCACGGTGAGGTAGCGGGTGGCCTGCGTGAGCTTGCGCTCACCGACTGCACCCTGGTCACGCCACTCCTCGAGCTTGGGGATCACGGTCGTCAAGAGCTGGATGATGATCGAGCTGGTGATGTAGGGCATGATCCCGAGGCCGAACACCGCGAGCCTCGTGAGCGCCCCGCCGGAGAACAGGTTGAGGAAGAGGAACGCCCCCGAGTGCTGCGCGCTCTGCTCGAAGGACTTGAGCGCGGCGATCGAGATCCCCGGCACCGGCACGTTGGCACCGAGCTGGTAGATCGCGATCACCAACAAGGTGAAGAGCACCTTGTTGCGCAGGTCCGGGATCTTGAAGATGTTCCGCAGGCTGGACAGCACCGTCTTCGCCTCCTCGGGCTCCCCAGCCGGGCCGCAGGCGCTGCCCCAGCGAGCCCCTACCGGTTGGTGAGGGCGTTCCCCTTGGCAGCGACCCTCCGGCTCCCGTTCGGGCGCGCCACGACCGTCACGCTACCGCCTGCAGCCTCGATCGCGGCCACGGCAGAGGCGGAGAAGGCGTGTGCCTCCACGGCGAGCGCTTGCTCGAGCTGGCCGCCCCCGAGCACCTTCACCAGGCCGCCCGCGTGGACGAGGCCCCGCGTCCGCAGCGACGCCGGGGTGACCCGGCCCTCCTCGCTCGCCGCAGGGAGATCGTCGAGGTTCACGACGTGGTACTCCACCCGGAAGGGGTTGGTGAAACCCTTCAGCTTGGGGATGCGCTGGGTGAGCGGGAGCTGGCCTCCCTCGAAACCGGGCTTCACCGTGTCACGCGCGTGCTGACCCTTCGTCCCGCGACCGGCGGTCTTGCCACCCTTGCCACCGATACCCCTTGCGACCCGCCGGCGAGGCCGATGCGACCCCTCCGCGGGGCGGAGCTCGTGCAACTTCATGACCCCTCCTCGGTCCCTGCGCGTGCCGCCGTGGACTCGGGACCCTCAGGTCCCTCGGGGAGAACCCGTACCTCGACGAGATGGGGCACCCGGGCGATCATGCCCCGGATCTCCGGTCGGTCGGCGAGCACGTTGGTGTCCCCGATACGGCCCAGCCCGAGCGCCCGCAAGGTGCCACGGTGCTTGGGCTTGGTTCCGATGGCCGAGCGGTGCTGGCGAACCTCGATGCGGCTCATCGCGACGCCTCCCGCTCCCGGCGCCGTTCCTCGTAGGCCCGGAGAACGCCCTTCGGGATGACCTCGTCGGCTGGCTTGCCACGAAGCCGCGCCACTTCGTCCGGCCGGCGGAGGGACTTGAGGCCGGCGATCGTCGCGTGGGCGACGTTGATCCCGTTCGAGGAACCGAGCGACTTCGCGAGCACGTCGTGGATGCCCGCCAGCTCGAGGATGGCCCGGGCGGCGCCGCCGGCGATCACGCCGGTACCGGGCGCCGCCGGCTTGAGCAGGACGCGCCCGGCCCCGGCCTCTCCGAGGATGGGATGGGTGATCGTGCTCCCTGCGAGGGGGACGTCGAACAGGTTCTTCTTGGCCTCTTCGATGCCCTTCTGGACGGCGAGCCCGGCTTCTTTCGCCTTGCCGTAGCCGAGCCCGACCTTGCCACGGCCGTCACCGATCACCATGAGTGCGGTGAAGGAGAAGCGCCGGCCACCCTTCACCACCTTCGCGACGCGGTTGACCTTGATGGTGCGCTCTTCGTAGGTGGTCTCGACCATCACAGCTCCAGTCCGGCCGCACGCGCGGCATCCGCGAGGGCAGCGACCCGCCCGTGGTAGAGGAACCCGCCTCGGTCGAAGACCACGCGGGTGACCCCGGCCTCCTTGGCGCGCGCCGCAACCAGCGAGCCGACCGCAGTTGCGCCGGCCACGTTGCCGGTCCCGGCGTCACGCAGGGCCGGCTCGTGGGTGGATGCGGCCGCGAGGGTCCGTCCGCTCACGTCGTCGATGACCTGTGCCACGATGTGTCGGTTCGAGCGGAAGACCGCGAGGCGCGGCCGCTCTGCGGTGCCGGAGACCTTGGCTCGGACGCGGGCGTGACGCCGGCGGCGAAGGCTTCGGGTCTGGTGGGTAGCTCTCGTCATGTGTGTTCCCGTTTCGAGCGAAGGGCTCACTTCGCCGCCTTGCCGGCCTTGCGCAGGACGCGCTCACCGGCGTAGCGGACCCCCTTGCCCTTGTAGGGCTCGGGCTTTCGGATCTTGCGAATATTGGCCGCGACCTGCCCGACCAGCTCCTTGTCGATCCCGACGACCCGGATCCGGGTCGGCGCGGGCACCTCGAAGGTGACGCCGTCTGGAGCGACGAAACGCACGGGATGGGAGAAGCCGAGCGCCAGTTCGAGCTGCGTCGGCGAGGTGGCGGTGGCGCGGTAGCCGACCCCCACGATCTCCAGCTCCTTCACGAAACCAGCGGACACGCCAGCCACCATGTTCGCGACCAGGGAGCGGGTGAGGCCGTGCAGCGCCCGGTTGGTGCGGCTGTCGTCGGCACGCTCGACGACGATCACCTCGGCCTCGCTCCGGAGGCTGATCCCCGCCGGCACCCGCCGCTCGAGCGCTCCCTTCGGGCCACGGACCCGCACGCGCTCCTCCCCGAGCTCGACGTCCACGCCGTCGGGGACGGCGATGGGCGCACGTCCGATGCGGCTCATCGCACACCGCCCTGGGTGCGCTCCCCGCCGGCGCAGCCGGTACCGGCGCCGGACGTCCGGACGGTCGGGCGCTCACCAGACATAGCAGAGCACCTCCCCACCGACGCGCTTGCGCCGGGCTTCGCGATCGGTCATCAGTCCCTGGCTCGTCGAGAGCACCGCGACACCCAGACCACCGAGAACCCGAGGGAGGCGGTCGGCTGCGGTGTAGACGCGCAGCCCCGGCTTCGAGATCCGTCGGATCCCGGAGATCGTCCGCGCCCGCTCGGGGCTGTACTTGAGGGAGATCTCGAGCACGCGGCCGGGCCCCTCCGGCGCCGGCGCCGCCTTCCAGCCGGCGATGTAGCCCTCGCTCTCGAGGACAGCGGCGAGGCTCTCCTTCAGCTTCGAGGAGGGCATCCGCACGGTGTCGTGCATCGAGCTGTTGGCGTTGCGGATCCGCGTCAGCATGTCCGCGATGGGGTCGGTCATGGTCATGACACCCTCCTCACCAGCTCGACTTCGTGACGCCGGGCACCTCGCCCGCGTGCACCATGGTGCGGAGGCAGATGCGGCAGAGACCGAACGCCCGGTACACCGACCGCGGTCGCCCGCAACGGCGACAGCGCGTGTAGCCACGGACCCGGTACCGGGGAGTGCGGCGTTGCTTCTCGATCAAGGCTTTCTTGGCCATCGTTACGCGGACCCCTCACGTCGGAACGGGAAGCCGAAGGCCGAGAGGAATGCCCGGCCGGCGGCATCGGTGGTAGCGGTGGTGACGATGGTGATGTCCATCCCCCGCACGGCGTCGATCTTGTCGTACTCGATCTCCGGGAAGATCAGCTGCTCGGTGACCCCGAACGTGTAGTTCCCGTGGCCGTCGAACGCGTTCGGCGGCAGGCCCCGGAAGTCACGGATCCGGGGGATCGCCAGGCTGATCAGACGATCGAGGAACTCCCACGCCCGGTCCCCGCGCAGGGTCACCTTCGCGCCGATCGCGTTGCCCTCGCGCAGCTTGAAACCTGCGATCGACTTGCGCGCACGGGTGACGACCGGCTTCTGGCCGGCGATGGTCTCGAGGTCTCGCACCGCGCCCTCGAGGAGGGACGGTTGCTGGGTCGCGCGCCCGACTCCCGCGTTGAGCACGATCTTCTCGAGGCGGGGAACCTGCATCGGGTTCCGCAGTCCGAGCTCGGACTGGAGCGCGGCGCGGACCTCCGCGTCGTAGCGCAGCTTGAGACGGGGACGCTCGGTCGCTGCGACGCTCACAGCTCACCCCCACACTTGGCACACACCCGCGTCTTCGTGCCGTCGGGGGCCACGCGCATCGCGATGCGAGTCGGCCCATCCTTCGCGCAGACCAGCGCAACCGTGGACGCCGGAAGCGGCATGTGCTTGTCGATGATCCCTCCCTGGGTCGTGGACCCGGTGGGCTTCTGGTGACGCTTGGCGACGTTCACCCCGTCGACGACCACCCGTCCCTCCTTCGGGAGCACTCGGCTGATCACCCCGGTCTTGCCCCGGTCCTTCCCGGACAGGACCTGCACACGATCGCCCTTGCGCAGCCGCATCACAACACCTCCGGCGCCAGCGAGACGATCCGCATGAAGCGCTTGTCCCGCAGCTCTCGCCCGACCGGCCCGAAGATGCGGGTCCCCCGCGGCTGGAGCGCGTCGTTGATGAGGACCGCGGCGTTCTCGTCGAAACGGATGTAGCTACCGTCGGGACGGCGCTTCTCCTTCTTCGTCCGGACGACGACGCAGCGGACGACGTCGCCCTTCTTCACCGCAGCCCCCGGAATGGCGTCCTTCACCGTGGCGATGAAGACGTCGCCGATGGTCGCGTAACGGCGGCGGGAGCCTCCGAGGACCTTGATACAGAGCACTTCCTTCGCGCCGGAGTTGTCGGCTACCCGGAGCCGGGTCTCTTGCTGGATCATCGCGCCCGCTCCACGATCTCGAGCAGTCGCCAACGCTTGAGCTTGGAGATCGGTCGGCACTCGGCGACCCGCACGCGGTCGCCGACCTTGGCCGCTTCGTCCTCGTCGTGGACGTAGAGCCGCTTCGTGCGCTGGACCGTCTTGGCGTAGCGGGGATGGCGCACCCGCTCGACGACGGCGACCACCCGAGTCTGGCGCATCCCGTCGGAGACGACGAGCCCCTCGCGGACCTTGCGACTGTTCCGTGCGGCGCCTGCCTCGGGCGCCACGCCCGGGGAGGCGGCACGCGCTGGCCCACCGTGGCCTGCCGTGGGCGGGGTCCCCGAGTCCTGGCTCGACTCGGGCACGGATACGTCCTGGTCTGCCCCCTCGTCGGCCACCGGCATCTCCGTTGTCGCGTCCTCGGTCATCGACTTGCCTCCTCGGTGCGCCGGCTCGGCCGCCCACGCAGCGCACCTGCATCCTCGAGGGCGCGAGCGCGCTGGATCGTGCGCACCCGGGCAATCTCCCGCCGGAGCTGCCCGATCCGGCTGACGTTGTCCAACTGACCCGTGACGAGCTGGAACCGCAGGTTGAACAGCTCCTGAGCGGCCTCGTCCACCCGACGGGCGAGCTCCTCGTCCGCCAGGCCCGACAGCTCACTGGCGCGTGTCATGCGATCGCACCTCCCTCGGCCTCCGCAAGAGCGGGGCGGGAGACCACCCGCGCCTTGAGCGGCAGCTTCTGGATGGCTCGCTCCAGCGCGGCGTGCGCCAGTGCCTCCGAGACGCCCGAGAGCTCGAAGAGGATCCGCCCGGGCTTCACGACGGCGACCCAGAGCTCCGGGTTGCCCTTGCCGGAGCCCATGCGCGTCTCGGCCGGCTTCTTCGTGACCGGCTTGTCCGGGAAGACCCGGATCCAGACCTTGCCACCACGGCGGACGTGACGCGTCATCGCGATACGAGCCGCCTCGATCTGGCGCGCCGTCACCCACCCGGGCTCGAGAGCCTGGATGCCGTAGTCGCCGAAGGTCACCTCCGTGCCTCCGCGCGCCGCACCGGTCAGCCGACCGCGATGCTGCTTGCGGTGCTTGACTCGCTTGGGCATCAACATCAGTCGGGGTCCTTCCGGAAGTGCGGTGCCTCGTGGTGCTCGCCGCGAGTCCGCCGCTCGATCTCTTCTTCCTCCGCGAGCAGGCGCTCGAGGTCGGCATCTCCCCCAGCTCCGGGTACCACCGGCACGTCGACCGGTTGGGGAACGACACCGCCTGCCTCTCCCAGGCCAGGCTCCTCCGGCACCGGCGCCGCGACCGGCACGACCGCGGGCGGCTGCTCTGCGACCGGAATGCTGCCCGGCTCGCCCTGCTCGGGGCGTCGTCGGCCTCCTCCGGCAACCACCACACGCCTCGGGCGTGCGCCACCTGCGCCGTCGGCACCGGTGAGCGCCGCTTCCCGCCCGACCCGCTCGTCCGCGGACACCTTGTAGGGGAGGACGTCGCCCTTGTAGATCCACACCTTGACCCCGATACGGCCAGTGGTCGTCCTGGCCTCTCGGAACCCGTAGTCGATGTCCGCGCGGAGGGTGTGCAGTGGCACCCGCCCCTCCCGATAGGACTCCCGACGCGCCATCTCGGACCCGCCGAGACGTCCCGAGCACTGGACCCGGACGCCCTCCGCACCGGCCTTCTGCACGCTCTGCAGGGCGCGCTTCATGGCCCGGCGGAAGCTGATCCGCCGTGCGAGCTGGTCGGCAATTCCCTGCGCCACGAGCGCGGCGTCGAGCTCGGGCTGCTTGATCTCCTGGATGTTGAGCTGGACCTTGGGGTTCTTCGTGATCTTGACGAGACCCGCGCGCAGTCGGTCGGCCTCGGCGCCTTTTCGCCCGATCACGATCCCGGGTCGCGCCGTGTGGACATCGACCCGGAGACGGTCTCGGGTCCGCTCCACCTCGATACGACTGACCGCGGCCGCCTCGAGCTCGCGCTGGAGGAAGTCGCGGATCCGCCAGTCCTCGATGACCGCGTCCTGGTAGCCACGATCTTCGAACCAGCGCGACTTCCAGTCGGTCGTCGTGCCGAGCCGGAACCCGTAGGGGTTGACCTTCTGGCCCATCTAGTCCTCGCTCTCCTCGCCGGAGCGGCCATCGCTCGCTCCGGCGTTCGCGTCCTCGGCCACTCCGTCACCCTCGGGCGCGCCCGACTCGGCGTCGACCTCGATCCTGGCGGCCCCCTCGGCCTCCACCGTCTCTGGCCGGACCGCCCCGGCCTCGACCACCGGGGCCGCCCCCGCCGCGGCCTCTCCCGCCGCGGCTCCGACCGTCTCGGCCTGTGCCTGGGTCGGCGTCGCCAGGGCGAGCTCCGGGGCGGGAGTGCCCGCCTCGGCGCCCGCGCGCCGGGCGCGCCCGCCGAGCACGCGGCGGGCCCGTGCCGAACGCTGGTTCGCGGCCTGGCGTCGCCGGCGTGCGAGCTGGTCCTCCGGCAGTCGGCTCACGATGACCGTGATGTGGCAGGTGCGCTTCCGGATCTTGCCCGCGCGCCCGCGGGCGCGGGGCCGGAAGCGCTTGGCTGTCGGCCCCTCGTCGGCGAAGCAGGCGGCGACGAAGAGCTCGTCGGGGTCGAGCAGCTCGTTCGTGACGGCGTTTGCGACCGCGGACGCCAGGACCTTTGCCACGGGCTGCGCCGCCTGGCGCTCCGAGAACCGCAAGATCTCCGCCGCGTGCAGCACCTCCTCGCCGCGAATCAGGTCGAGGACCTCGCGCGCCTTGGTGGCGGACATCTGGCAGTACCGGTGCACGGCACGGACCCCGGGCCGCTCGTTGGTCTTCGGACCGGTCACGATCAGCGCCTCCCCGCCCGCTCCTGGCCGGCGTGGTACCGGAACGTCCGCGTCGGGGCGAACTCACCCAGCTTGTGCCCGACCATGGACTCCGTGATGTAGACCGGCACGTGCTTGCGCCCGTCGTGGACGGCGATGGTGTGGCCGACCATGTCGGGGATGATCGTGGAGCGGCGGGACCACGTCTTGATCACGCGCTTCTCGCTCCGTGCGTTCAGGTCGTCCACCTTCTTCAGCAGGTGGTCGTCCACGAACGGGCCCTTCTTCAAGCTCCTGGGCATGCGCGCTCCTAGCGCCGGGCGCCGCGAGTGCGGCGTCGCCGGACGATCAGCTTGTCCGAGTCCTTGTGGCGTCGCCGGGTACGGCCCTCTGGCTTGCCCCAGGGCGAGACCGGGTGTCGGCCGCCGGAGGACTTCCCTTCGCCGCCACCCAACGGGTGATCGACCGGGTTCATCGCGACGCCACGGGTCTGGGGGCGGACGCCCTTCCAACGGTTCCGGCCCGCCTTGCCGATGGAGATCAGCTCCGCCTCGGCGTTGCCGACCTCGCCGAGGGTCGCCCGGCAGTCGAGCGGCACCCGGCGCATCTCGGTCGACGGGAGCCGGAGGGTTGCGGTGTCACCTTCCTTGGCGACGAGCTGCACGCTCATACCGGCCCCGCGCGCGATCTTGCCACCACCGCCAGGGCGCAGCTCGACGTTGTGCACCGTCGATCCGACCGGGATGTAGCGCATCGGGAGGGCGTTACCCGGGCGGATGTCGGCCCCCTGTCCCGAGGCCAGCACGTCCCCCACCTGGACCTTCGCCGGAGCGAGGATGTAGCGCTTCTCGCCGTCCGCATAGTGCAAGAGCGCGATGCGCGCATTACGGTTCGGGTCGTACTCGATCGTCGCAACCCGCGCAGGGATGCCGTCCTTGTCCCGTCGGAAGTCGACCAACCGGTACTGGCGCTTGTGCCCTCCGCCGCGGTGGCGCGCGGTCTTCCGGCCGTAGGCATTCCGCCCTCCGCTCGAGGGCTTGGGGACGAGCAGGCTCCGTTCGGGCCGGTCCGTCGTGATCTCGGAGAAGTCCGAGACCGACTGGAAGCGCCGCCCGGCGCTGGTCGGCTTGCGTTTGCGCAGTGCCATCCCTACCCCTCGAAGAGCTCGATGCGGCCGTCGCCCGCCAGGGTGACCATGGCGCGCTTGGTGTCGGCCCGGCGGCCGTAGGTGGGAGAGCGCCGGTTGCGCTTGCGCTTTCCCTTCCGGTTCAGCGTGTTCACCTTCGCCACCGAGACGTTGAAGATCGACTCCACCGCGTGACGGATCTCGGTCTTGGAGGCATCGGGGTGCACCACGAAGGTGTAGACGGGCTGCCCGAGCTCCATACGGGCGTAGCTCTTCTCGGACACCACGGGCCGCAGCAGCACGCTTCGGGGGTCTCTCATGCCGATACCTCCTCGGGCGAGGCCGATGGCGACTGGTCGGCGGCGAGGTCACGGGCGGCCGCCGCCCGACGGCGGGCGCCACCCCGGCGCGACCGATCGGGCTCGGCCCCCTCGTCGGCACCGGCGCGCCGGGGGAGCGTCGCATCCGAGAAGAGCAGCCAGTCGGCACGCAGGACGTCGTACGCCGCGAGCTCACCCCGCGTCGAGACCTGGACGTACGGGAGGTTCCGGAAGCTGCGCTGCGCGACCTCGTCCTCACGCTCGGTCACGACGAGCACCCGCCTCGACGCCCCGAACGCACCGAGCAGCTGGACAGCGCGGCGCGTGCTCGGGGACTCCCAGTCGAAGGCGTCCACAACACAGACTCGACCGAGGCGAGCCCGGTCGGAGAGCGCCCCTCGCAGTGCCAGCGCCACCATCTTCTTGGGTGTGCGCTGGACGTAGCTCCGGGGTTTCGGGCCGAGCGCGACCCCGCCGCCCGACCAGTGCGGGGCGCGGGTGGACCCCTGACGGGCCCGGCCGGTGCCCTTCTGGCGGAAAGGTTTCGCGCCTCCGCCGGAGACCTCGGCGCGGGTCCGCGTCGACTGCGTCCCGGCGCGACGGGCGGCAAGTTGCGCCGTCACGACCTGGTGGAGGAGAGCGACGCTGCAGTCCACGTCGAAGTAGTAGGGGTCGAGGTCGACGGAGTCGAGGGCCGCGCCCTCGGCACTGCGTCGCGGCGCCCGGTGCGGATCGACCTCCACCGCCTCCAGCTCAGACGGCTCCACGGACTCCGGCTCGGCCAACTCCAGCTCCGGCTCGGCTAACTCCAGCTCCGGCTCGGCCGATTCCGGCTCGGCCAGCTCGACCGGCTCGTCTGCGGTTCCGTGCGCGGCGGGCTCGGTTGCGCCCGCGTCCCCCGTCGGGCTCGTCGCAGCGGCTGTCTCGGTTCCGTCCTCGATCGGCGCAGATCCCTCGTCCGCCTGCTCGTTCTCGTCGGTCTCTCCGGTCACGCCCGGACACCTCCCTTCACGGCGTCCCGGATCAGCACGAGACCACCGCGGGGCCCGGGGATCGCACCACGGACCAGGAGCAGCTCCCGCTCGGGGTCGGCCTGGACCACCTCGAGGTTGAGCGTGGTGACCCGGACGTTCCCGAGCTGACCTGCCATGCGCGTCCCCTTGAAGACCCGGGCCGGTGTCGCACAGGCGCCGATCGAACCAGGCGCGCGGTGCTTCTTGTGGTTGCCGTGGCCACCGCCTTGGCCCTTGAAGTTGTGGCGCTTCATGCCGCCGGCGAACCCCTTGCCCTTCGAGATCGCGGTCACGTCGACCCGCTGTCCGACGTCGAAGACGTCGACACCCAGCTCGTCACCCACTTGGAACGAGCCTGCATCGTCGACTCGGAGCTCGACGATGCGAACACCGGGCTCGACCCCGGCGGCCGTGAACTGGCCGGCGTCGGGCTTGTTGAGGGTGCGAGCCCGGCGCGTCCCGTAGGTCACACGGAGCCCCGAGTACCCGTCGCGCTCCGGGGTCCGCAAGCCGACGATGCGCACCGGGCGGACGCGCACGGCCGTCACGGCGAGCGCGCGCTGCTCGGCGTCCCACAGCTGGGTCATCCCCATCTTCTCGCCCACGATGGCGCCTGCGGACATCGTTCCTCGCCTCTCAGGCGGTGGCCCCGGGATGCGAACCACCGCACACACAAAGGCTCCGCTCGGGCCGTACCCGAGCGGAGCGCTCGCCTGTTGCGCTGGTGGGTCCCCGTCGCCGGGCGCCACCAGACATCACTTGTCCCCCAGCACGCTCTGGGGAGCCCGGTCATGTTAGCGGGCTGCGCCTCTCCACTGGCCTCCTGGCAAGGGACCTCTCACTGACCTGGGCGTGGGTCTCGGACCACGCGCCCACAGCCCCCAGCGCGGGCGAGCCGGCGCTCAGTTGCTCTGGATCTTGATCTCGACGTCCACCCCGGCCGGCAGATCCAGCCGCTGGAGGGCGTCGACCGTCTTCGGGGTGTGCTCGACGATGTCGAGCAGCCGCTTGTGGACACGCATCTCGAAGTGCTCGCGGCTGTCCTTGTACTTGTGCGGAGAGCGGATCACGGTGTAGCGGTGCAGCTCGGTCGGGAGCGGGACCGGTCCGCGCACCCGAGCCTGGGTGCGGAGCACCGTCTCCACGATCTTTCGGGTCGAGCTGTCGATCAGCTCGTGGTCGTAGGCCTTGAGCCGGATGCGAATCCGCTGGGCGGTGCCGTCGGCCACGACTACTTCAGGATCTTCGTGACGAAGCCCGCACCGACCGTCCTGCCGCCCTCGCGAATCGCGAAGCGAAGTCCCTCGTCCATCGCGATCGGCTTGCCGAGCTCGACGGTCATGGTCGTGTTGTCACCGGGCATCACCATCTCCGTGCCTTCGGCGAGGCTGATCGAACCCGTGACGTCGGTGGTCCGGAAGTAGAACTGCGGCCGGTAGTTGTTGAAGAAGGGCTTGTGACGCCCACCCTCCTCCTTCTTGAGCACGTAGACGTTGGCCTCGAAGTTCGTGTGGGGCGTGATCGAGCCGGGCTTGCAGAGCACCTGCCCTCGCTCCACGTCCTCCTTCTTCGTGCCCCGGAGCAGCGCCCCGATGTTGTCACCCGCCTGCCCCTGGTCGAGCAGCTTTCGGAACATCTCGACACCCGTCACCACCGTCTTCTGGGTCGGGCGGAGGCCGACGATCTCCACGTCGTCCCCGACCTTGATGACGCCTTGCTCCACACGGCCCGTGACGACGGTTCCACGTCCCTGGATCGTGAAGACGTCCTCGATCGACATGAGGAAGGGTCGGTCAACGATGCGCTGGGGCTCGGGGATGTACGCGTCGACGGCATCCATGAGCTCGACGATCTTCTCGGCCCACGCCTCGTCCCCCTCGAGTGCCTTCAGCGCGGAGACCCGCACCACCGGGGTGTCGTCACCGGGGAAGTCGTACTCGCTCAGCAGCTCACGGACCTCGAGCTCCACGAGGTCCAGCAGCTCCTCGTCGTCGACGGCGTCGGCCTTGTTCAGTGCGACCACGATGTAGGGGACCCCGACCTGGCGAGCCAGTAGCACGTGCTCACGGGTCTGGGGCATCGGCCCGTCTGCCGCCGACACGACGAGAATGGCACCGTCCACCTGGGCAGCGCCCGTGATCATGTTCTTGATGTAGTCGGCGTGCCCGGGCATGTCCACGTGGGCGTAGTGCCGGTTCGCCGTCTCGTACTCGACGTGGGCGATCGAGATGGTGATCCCCCGGGCCTTCTCCTCGGGCGCCTTGTCGATCTGGTCGAACGGGGTGAAGGAGACCGAAGGGTTCCGATCGTGGAGCACCTTCGTGATGGCCGCGGTGAGCGTTGTCTTGCCGTGGTCGATGTGGCCCATCGTTCCGATGTTGACGTGCGGCTTCGTCCGCTCGAACTTCTGCTTCGCCATGGAGTGCTCCGTCCTTCCATCAGGGGCTCCCTGCCCCGCTGCCTCGCTGCCTCGAACTACGAACCGCTGCTGCCCAGGCTGGCCCGCTACTCTCCCCGGACCCTGGCCACGATCTCCTTTGCGATCGCGTCCGGTACCTCCTGGTAGGCGTGGAACTGCATCGTGTACGCCGCCCGGCCCTGGGTGCGAGACCGCAGGTCGGTAGCGTAGCCGAACATGTCGGACAGCGGGACCAGTGCCCGGACGACCTGGCTCGCCCCACGTTGCTCCATGCCCTCGACACGACCCCGCCGCGACGAGAGGTCGCCGATGACGTCCCCGAGGTAGTCCTCGGGCGTCACCACCTCCACCTCCATGATGGGCTCGAGCAGGACCGGTGACGCCCGACGTGCGGCCTCTTTCACCGCCATCGAACCCGCGATCTTGAAGGCCATCTCCGAGGAGTCGACATCGTGATAGGAGCCGAAGGTGAGGGTGACGCGTACGTCGACCATGGGGTAGCCCGCCAGCACGCCGTTCTGCAGGGCCTCTTGGATCCCGGCGTCGACCGAGGGGATGTACTCCTTCGGGATCACGCCTCCCGTGATCTTGTCCACGAACTCGTAGCCGCTCCCGGGGCCAGTGGGCTCGAGGTCGATCACGACATGGCCGTACTGGCCCCGACCACCCGTTTGGCGCACGTAGCGCGCCTCGACCTTCCGGGCGGGCTGGCGGATCGTCTCCCGGTACGCGACCTGCGGCTTGCCGACGCTCGCGTCGACCCGGAACTCTCGGAGCATCCGGTCGACCAACACCTCGAGGTGCAGCTCGCCCATCCCGGAGATGACGGTCTGGCCGGTCTCCTCGTCCGAACGCACCCGGAAGGTCGGGTCCTCCTCGGAGAGAGCATAGAGCGCCTTCCCGAGCTTGTCCTGGTCGGCCTTGGTCCTCGGCTCGACAGCGACGTGGATCACCGGCTCGGGGAACTCGAGGGACTCGAGCACGATCGGATGGTCGGGGTCGCAGAGCGTGTCCCCGGTGGTAGTGAGCTTGAGCCCGACCGCCGCCACGATGTCCCCCGCGAAGACCGCCTCCTTGTCCTCGCGGTGGTTCGCGTGCATCTGCAGGATCCGCCCGATGCGCTCCCGCTTGTCCTTGGTCGAGTTGAGCACGGACGAGCCCTTCTCGAGCGTGCCCGAGTAGACCCGGAAGTAGGTGAGCTTTCCGACATGCGGGTCGCTCATGATCTTGAAGGCGAGGGCGGCGAAGGGTGCGTCGTCGGCTGCCGGCCGCTCGAGCTCCTCGACCCCCTTCGCGTCCGTTCCCTTGGTGGGCGGGATGTCGAGCGGCGAGGGGAGGAAGTCGACCACTGCGTCCAGGAGGGGCTGGACGCCCTTGTTCTTGAAGGCGGACCCTGCGAGCACCGGGACGACCAGGCTTGCGATCGTCCCCTTGCGCAGTGCACGCCGCAGGTCACCGGCGGTGATCTCCTCCTCGGCGACGTAGCGCTCCATCAGGTCGTCGTCGAAGTTCGAGAGGACGTCGAGGAGCGACGCTCGCGCGGCCTCCGCCTCCTCCGCCATGGCGGCCGGGATCTCCTCGTCGTGCCAGCGCTCGCCCATTCCGTCGTCCCAGACCAGGGCCTTCATCCCCACCAAGTCGATGACACCCCGGAAGTCCGACTCTGCGCCGAGCGGGAGCTGGATCACCGCAGGCGTCGCCTGGAGGCGATCGCGGATCATCCCGACCGCGCGGGAGAAGTCCGCCCCGATGCGGTCCATCTTGTTGATGAAGCAGATCCGAGGAACGCCGTACTTGTCCGCCTGGCGCCAAACCGTCTCGGTCTGGGGCTCGACGCCTGCGACGGCGTCGAAGACCGCCACGGCCCCGTCGAGCACCCGCAGCGAGCGCTCCACCTCGACGGTGAAGTCGACGTGGCCCGGCGTGTCGATCAGGTTGATCCAGGTGTCCTTCCACTTGCACGTCGTCGCGGCAGAGGTGATGGTGATCCCGCGCTCTTGCTCCTGGACCATCCAGTCCATGGTCGCAGCGCCCTCGTGCACCTCACCGATCTTGTAGTTCCGACCCGTGTAGTAGAGGATCCGCTCCGTCGTCGTCGTCTTCCCCGCGTCGATGTGCGCCATGATCCCGATGTTCCGGGTCCTGGCGAGGGGGAACTCGCGGATGGTGGCAGTGGACGCCATACTTTCCTCTTCGTCGTGGAGCGAGGGTCTTCTGGGGCGAGCGCCGGGTCAGGCCGCACACAGGCCGTCTCGCCAGACGCCCCCCGACGCGCGAGTCCGGCAGTTACCGGCTACCAACGATAGTGGGCGAACGCTCGGTTGGACTCCGCCATCTTGTGCAGGTCCTCCCGCCGCTTCACCGCAGCGCCGACTCCGTTCGCTGCGTCCATGAGCTCGCCGGCCAAACGCTGGGCCATGGTCTTCTCACGGCGCGCTCGCGCGTAGCCGACGATCCAGCGGACCGCGAGCGTTCCCGCTCGCCGGGGGCGGACCTCGACGGGCACCTGGTAGGTCGCACCGCCGACTCGACGTGAACGCACCTCCAGCTCGGGACGAGTGTTCTCGACCGCTCGCTTGAGCACGGCGATCGGCTCCTGCCCCGATCGCTCACGCACGATGTCCAGGGCCTCGTAGACAATCCGCTCCGCCAGGCTGCGCTTGCCTCGCGACAGCACCTTGTTCACGAACTGCGTGACGAGGACGGAGCGGTAGACGGGATCAGCCGTCAGCTCCCGGCGTGGTGCGGGACCCTTGCGTGGCATCGGCTCAGGACTCCTTCTTGGCGCCGTAGCGGCTTCGGGCCTGCTTGCGGTCGCGGACGGCGGACGCGTCGAGCGCGCCACGGATGACCTTGTAGCGAACGCCGGGAAGGTCGCGTACTCGGCCACCCCGGACGAGCACGATCGAGTGCTCCTGGAGGTTGTGCCCGACACCGGGGATGTAGGCGGTGACCTCGACGCCCGACGTGAGCCGGACTCGTGCGACCTTGCGGAGCGCGGAGTTCGGCTTCTTCGGGGTCATGGTGTAGACGCGGGTACAGACCCCTCGCCGCTGCGGCGAGCCCTTGAGCGCTGGGCGCTTCGACTTCGTGGAAGTCGACTGCCGACCCTGGCGGACCAGCTGTGCGATGGTGGGCACTGGTTTCCCTCTCGTGACAAGTTTGCTCGCGCGCCACGCGTCCGCTCCCGACCCTGCTTCGGTGAGCCTTCCGACGCGCGCCCCCAGCTGGACACGAGGACCGAGCGGCGGAACCGCCTGGGCGTCGTGGCCACTCGGGCTTCGACTCGTTTCGTGCGCCCCAGGTCGCTGGGTCGCACGAAGCCGACTGTACCTTAGCCGGCCCGAACGGCCGCAGGATCACCCCGCTGGCCACAACGGGGCTCGCTCGGCGCGTGCCGGGGACGGGAAGTCGAAGGTCGGCGGACGTTCAGGAGACGTCCGCCTCTCCCTCGATCTCCTCGTCGGCGACCGTGAAGCCCTGCGCGGCCACCCGACCTTCACCGGCGGCGCCTTCGGTCGTCGCGACCTCGGTCGTCGCCCCCGGCGCTGTGCTCCCCGGAGCTGCGGGATCGAACGCCGGGCTCGACGCGCCCTCGAGATCGGGACCCTCGGGGCCGCGCGCCGCCGGCGGGAGGCCGCCGCCATCGGCGGCGTCACCGCCGCCGAGCCAGCTCGCCAGCAGTGCGGCGTCGGTGTCGGCCGGCGGCACGGCCTCTGGCCCCGCCCGGAGCCACGCGGCTAGCCCGTCGGTCTCGCCGTCGAGCTCGGACGACCAGAAGGCGAGATGCTCCGCGTCGGGTGCGTCGACCTCGACCGATCGGTACCGGCCGACGCCGGTTCCCGCCGGGATCAACTTGCCGATGATGATGTTCTCCTTGAGCCCGAACAACCGGTCGGACCTGCCCTCGATCGCCGCCTCCGTGAGGACTCGCGTGGTCTCCTGGAACGACGCGGCAGAGAGCCAGGAGTCCGTCGCGAGCGACGCCTTGGTGATGCCCATGAGCTCGGGCCGGCCCTCGGCCGGGCGACGCCCCGCACCGACCAAGCTGCGGTTGACCTCGGCGTAGGTCCGTGCGTCGACGCGCTCCCCGGGGAGGAACGGGGAGTCGCCCGGCTCCGCAACGGTCACCCGCCGGAGCATCTGGCGCACGATGAGCTCGATGTGCTTGTCGTGAATGGGTACCCCCTGGTCCCGGTAGACCTTCTGGACCTCCTCGACCAGGTACTGCTGGGTCTCGCGGATCCCCTTGATCTCGAGGAGCTCCTTCGGGTCCTTCGGGCCCTCGACGAGGGCGTCGCCGGCGCTCACCTCCTGGCCGTCACTGACCTCGATGTGCACTCGTCCCGAGACGACGGTGGTCTCCTCGGTGCCGTCGTCGGCCACGATGGTGAGCCTCCGGCCCGCTTCCTCCTCGGTGATGCGCACGACGCCCGAGGTGCGAGCCAGGATCGCCGCGCCCTTCGGCGTGCGGGCCTCGAACAGCTCCACGACGCGAGGCAAGCCGTGGGTGATGTCCTCGCCCGCGACACCCCCGGTGTGGAAGGTCCGCATGGTGAGCTGGGTTCCCGGCTCGCCGATCGACTGGGCGGCGATGACCCCGACGGCCTCGCCGAACTCGATCGGACGCCCCGTCGCGAGCGAGTGGCCGTAGCACGCGCCACAGATGCCGTGGGTGGCCTCGCAGGTGAGGACCGAACGCACCCGCACCCGCTCGACGCCCGGGTCGTCACGCAGCACTGCCACCTCGGCATCGAGCAGCAGGCGACCCGCCTCGAGGCGGCTGCCGTCGGCGAGGGCAACCGGCTCTGCGAGGAGCCGGCCGAACAGTCGCGTCTCCAGGTAGCTGCGCCGGCCGGGCTCGTCCGGCACGACCGACTCGACCCAGATCCCACGGGTCGTGCCGCAGTCGGCCTCCCGCACGATGAGCTCCTGGGCGACGTCGACCAGGCGGCGGGTGAGGTAGCCGGAGTCGGCGGTGCGGAGCGCGGTGTCGGCGAGGCCCTTCCGGGCGCCGTGCGTGGAGATGAAGTACTCGAGGACGGAGAGCCCCTCCCGGAAGGAGGACTTGATCGGGCGCGGGATCATCTCGCCCCGAGGGTTCGAGACCAGTCCCTTCATCCCGGCGATCTGGCGGATCTGCTGGCTGTTCCCTCGCGCTCCCGAGTCGACCATCATGTCGAGGGGGTTGAAGTCCATCGTGGAGAGCGAGCGCTCCATGACCCGACCGACCTCGGAGTTGGCCGCCGTCCAGATCTCGATCTCCTTCTGGCGGCGCTCGTCGTCGGTGATGATGCCGCGCCGGAACTGCTGCTCGGCGCGCTCGGCGTCCCGCTCGTGGCGCTCCAGGATCTCCCGCTTCTCCGGCGGGGTACGGACGTCGTCGATCGAGATGGTGAGCCCGGACTGGGCCGCGTAGCGGAAGCCGAGGTCCTTGATCCGGTCAAGCGCTGCGGCGACCTCGACCTTGGAGTACTCCGCGGTCAGCCGCTCGACGATCTGGCCGATCGGGACGTTTCGGCGCCCGACGACGTCGTTCACGTACGGGAAGCCTTCGGGAAGGGCCTCGTTGAAGAGCAGCCTTCCCGCGGTCGTCTCGAGCGAGACCACCTGCTCCTCGCCGTCCTCACCTCGCTCGGGCCGGCGAACGACGATCGGTGCGTGGAGGTCGAGGTCGCCTGCCTCGAGCGCGAAGAGCGCCTCGTGCACGTGTCGGATGACCATCCCCTCGCCCTTGGCACCGGGGCGGCGCAGCGTCAGGTAGTACGCACCGAAGACCATGTCCTGCGTCGGCACCGTGATCGGCCGGCCCGTTGCCGGCGAGAGGATGTTGTTCGCCGAGAGCATGAGCACCCGCGCCTCTGCCTGCGCCTCCGCGGACAGCGGGAGGTGGACCGCCATCTGGTCGCCGTCGAAGTCGGCGTTGAAGGCGGTGCAGACGAGCGGGTGGATCTGGATCGCCTTGCCCTCGACCAGGACTGGCTCGAAGGCCTGGATCCCGAGCCGGTGGAGCGTCGGCGCACGGTTCAGCAGGACCGGGTGCTCCTTGATGACGTCCTCGAGGACGTCCCAGACCTGCGGGCGGCGCCGCTCGACCATGCGCTTGGCGGACTTGATGTTCTGCGCCAGCTCGCCGTCGACGAGACGCTTCATGACGAACGGCTTGAAGAGCTCGAGCGCCATCTGCTTCGGCAGGCCGCACTGGTGCAGCTTGAGGGTCGGGCCGACGACGATGACCGACCGGCCCGAGTAGTCCACTCGCTTGCCGAGGAGGTTCTGACGGAACCGGCCCTGCTTGCCCTTCAACATGTCCGAGAGGCTCTTGAGCGGCCGGTTCCCCGGACCGGTCACCGGGCGGCCCCGCCGGCCGTTGTCGAACAGCGCGTCCACGGCCTCCTGGAGCATCCGCTTCTCGTTGTTGACGATGATCTCGGGTGCGCCGAGGTCCAAGAGACGCTTGAGGCGGTTGTTCCGGTTGATCACCCGCCGGTACAGGTCGTTCAGGTCACTCGTCGCGAAGCGCCCGCCGTCGAGCTGGACCATGGGCCGGAGGTCGGGCGGGATGACGGGGACTGCTTCGAGGATCATCGCCCGGGGGTCGTTGACTCGCCGACCCGATTCGTCGCGGCGGTTGAACGCGGACACGATCTTCAGCCGCTTGATCGCCTTCTGGCGCCGCTGGGCGGAGAGGGGCTTGCGTCCGTCGGCCGCGTCGATCGCCTCTCGGAGCTTGCGCTCCTCCTCGTCCAGGTCGATGTGGCGGATGAGGTTGGCGATCGCCTCCGCACCCATGCCGCCCTCGAAGTAGTCGCCGTAACGCGCCTCGAGCTCACGCCAGAGCAGCTCGTCCTCGATGATGCGACGAGGGTGGAGCTCCACCAGCTCCTCCAGCGCGCGGCGCGCGAGGTCCATCTCCATCTGGGCGCGGTCGCGGATGGCGGTGAGCTCCTTCTCGGCCGCCCGCTCCCTCGCCTTCAGCTCGGAGTCCTTCGCCCCGGCCGCCTCCAGCTCCGCGAGCTCTGCCTCGAGGGCCTTGAACCGCCGGTCGACCTCGAGGTCGCGGGCGCGCTCGATCTCGCCCAGCTCCTCGGCCAGCTCGGCTTGGAGGTTCGGCAGTTCGAGGTGGCGCTTCTCCTCGTTCACCCACGTGACGAGGTTCGCGGCGAAGTAGATCACCTTCTCGAGCTGCTTGGCCTTCAGCTCGTCACGCACCTCGGTACCCATCAGGAGGTAGGCGAGCCAGCTCCGGGTGCCGCGCAGGTACCAGATGTGCACGACCGGCGCCGCGAGCTCGATGTGGCCCATGCGCTCCCGCCGGACCTTCGAGCGGGTCACCTCCACGCCGCAGCGCTCGCAGACGATCCCCCGGAAGCGAACCCTGCGGTACTTGCCGCAGTAGCACTCCCAGTCCTTCTGCGGGCCGAAGATCTTCTCGCAGAACAGTCCGTCCTTCTCCGGGCGGAGCGTGCGGTAGTTGATCGTCTCAGGCTTCTTCACCTCGCCGTTCGACCACGCGCGGATGGCGTCGGGAGTGGCGAGCCCGATGCGAAGCTGGTCGAAGTCGTTCACGTCCAGCACTAGAAACCCCTCTCGCTGGCGCGGCGCTCGTCGTCCTCGTCCGAGCCGCGCTCTGGTCTGCTGATGTCGATCCCGAGCTCCTCGGCAGTCCGGAACACGTCCTCGTCGAGCTCGCGCATCTCGATCTCCTCGCCCGTGGTCGAGAGCACCTCGACGTTCAGGCAGAGCGACTGCATCTCCTTGATCAGCACCTTGAAGCTCTCCGGGATCCCCGGCTCGGGGATGTTGTCACCCTTGACGATCGCCTCGTAGACCTTCACGCGGCCGAGGACGTCGTCGGACTTGATGGTGAGCAGCTCCTGGAGGGCATAGGCCGCGCCGTAGGCCTCGAGCGCCCAGACCTCCATCTCCCCGAATCGCTGGCCCCCGAACTGCGCCTTCCCGCCGAGCGGCTGCTGGGTGATCATCGAGTAGGGCCCCGTCGAGCGGGCGTGGATCTTGTCGTCCACGAGGTGGGCGAGCTTCAGGATGTAGACGTAGCCGACACTGATCGGGTGGTCGTAGGGCTCGCCGGTGCGCCCGTTGTAGAGCGTCGTCTTGCCGTCCGTGCCGATGAGGTGCCGGCCGTCTGCCCCCTCGGGAACGATCCGCTCGAAGAGCTGGCGGATCGTCGGATGCTTGCCGGCGTCCTCCTCCTCGTCCCAGTGGGCGCCGTCGAAGGAAGGTGACGCGATCCACGTTGCTGGCTCGGTCCGCGGCCGCGTCTTGGTCTCGGTGCCCCGCGGAGCGGGCGTCGTCTGGTCGTTGCCCTCCCAGCCCCAGCGAGCCGCCCAGCCGAGGTGGCTCTCCAAGACCTGGCCGACGTTCATGCGCGAGGGGACGCCGAGCGGGTTCAAGATGATGTCCACCGGCGTGCCGTCGGCGAGGAACGGCATGTCCTCGAGGGGCAGGATCTTGGAGATCACGCCCTTGTTCCCGTGGCGGCCGGCGAGCTTGTCGCCCTCGGAGATCTTGCGCTTCTGGGCGACGTAGACCCGGACCAGCTGGTTGACACCGGGCGGGAGCTCGTGCGCGTCCTCCCGGGAGAAGACGCGGACGTCGATCACCTTGCCCTCCTCGCCGTGGGGAACCTTGAGGGAGGTGTCCCGGACCTCTCGCGCCTTCTCGCCGAAGATCGCGCGGAGCAGCCGCTCCTCGGGCGTGAGCTCCGTCTCGCCCTTCGGGGTCACCTTGCCGACGAGCACGTCACCCGGTCCGACCTCCGCACCGATCCGGATGATCCCTCGCTCGTCGAGATCGGCGAGGATGTCCTCCGACAGGTTGGGGATGTCGCGAGTGATCTCCTCCGCGCCGAGCTTGGTGTCGCGCGCATCGACCTCGTGCTCCTCGATGTGGATCGAGGTGAGCACGTCGTCGCGGACGAGCCGCTCCGAGAGGATGATCGCGTCCTCGAAGTTGTAGCCCTCCCAGGGCATGAACGCCACGAGCAGGTTCTTCCCGAGGGCGAGCTCGCCACGGTGCGTCGAGGGGCCGTCTGCGAGGATCGTCCCCGCCACCACGTCCTGGCCCTCGTCGACGACACACTTGGCGTTGATGCAGGTGTTCTGGTTCGAGCGGCGGAACTTGGCGAGCCGGTACACCCGCTCGGTGGGCAGCGGCTGGCCGAAGCGGTCCGTCTGGCCCGGGCGGTAGCGGACGGTGATGTGCTCGGCGCTGATGGCCGCGACCACCCCGGCTCCCTCCGCCACGACCACGTCCCCGGCGTCCTGCGCGGCGCGGGCCTCGACGCCCGTACCGATGTAGGGCGCCTCGGGAACGAGCAGCGGGACCGCCTGCTTCTGCATGTTCGCGCCCATGAGGGCACGGTTCGCGTCGTCGTGCTCGATGAAGGGGATGAGGGCGGTGGCGATCGAGACGACCTGCTTCGGTGACACGTCGATCAGGTCCACCTCGTTCGGCGGGACGTAGTCCACCTCGCTCGTGGTCCCGTACGACGTCGACGTGGCCCCGACGCGCACGCCCGCCCCGGCGGGGCTGCGCCGCACGAGGACACGCTCCTCGGTGAAGCGGCCCTCCGCATCCACCGGCGCGTTCGCCTGGGCGACGACGTACTCCTCCTCCTCGTCTGCGGCGAGGTAGACGATCTCGTCCGTCACCTGGCCTTCGACGACCTTGCGGTAGGGGGTCTCGATGAAGCCGTAGTCGTTGATGCGCCCGTAGGTCGCGAGGTGGCCGATGAGGCCGATGTTCGGGCCCTCGGGGGTCTCGATCGGGCACATCCGGCCGTAGTGCGAAGTGTGCACGTCTCGAACCTCGAAACCAGCCCGCTCCCGCGACAGCCCTCCCGGGCCCATGGCCGAGAGCCGCCGCTTGTGCGCGAGTCCCGACAGGGGGTTGTTCTGGTCCATGAACTGGCTCAGCTGGCTCGTCCCGAAGAACTCCTTCATCGCCGCGACGACCGGGCGAATGTTGATGAGGGTCTGCGGGGTGATCGCCTCCACGTCCTGGGTCGTCATGCGCTCGCGCACTACCCGCTCCATGCGTGAGAGCCCGACCCGGACCTGGTTCTGGATCAGCTCGCCGACGGAGCGGATCCGGCGGTTCGCGAAGTGGTCCTGGTCGTCGAGGCGATAGCCCGGCTCGCCGTTGGCGAGGTGCAGCATGTAGCTGGCCGCCGCCACCATCTCGGACGGGGACAGGACGCCCTGGCCCGGCTCCGGCCGTTCGAAGGGGTACCCGAAGAGCTCCTCCGCCTTCTCGATCTCCGGGCCGAGCTTGCGGTCGAGCTTGTACCGGCCGACCCGCGTCAGGTCGTAGCGCTTGGGGCTGAAGAACGCCCCTTCGAAGTACGCGCGTGCCTGGTCGACGCTCGGTGGCTCGCCGGGACGGGCGCGCTTGTAGATCTCGAGGAGCGACTCCTCGCGCGACGGCGCGAGGTCGCGCTCACGCTCCCACTGGCCCGCGAGGAAGTCGAAGTGCGAGACGAAGCGATCGAGGAAGGCGTCGTCGGTGTAGCCGAGCGCCCGGAACAGCGTGAAGAGGGACAGACGTCGCTTGCGCGCGACCCGGGCGCCAGCCGTGATGTCCTTCCCCGGACGCGCCTCCACGTCGAACTCGATCCACTCTCCGCGATAGGGGTGGATCGTCCCGGTCACGACCGTCTTGGCATCCCGCCCGGGCTGGAAGATCACACCGGGTGAGCGCACGAGCTGCGACACGACGACTCGCTCGGTGCCGTTCACGATGAAGGTGCCGCGCGAGGTCATCATCGGGAAGTCCCCCATGAAGACCGTCTGCTCCTTGATCTCGCCCGTTCCGGCGTTCATGAAGCGAGCCCGCACGAAGACCGGTGCCGCGTACGTCATGTCCTTCTCCTTGCACTCCTCCTCGGTGAACTTCGGAGGGGGCCGGAGATCGATGTCGTCCGGGTCGAACTCGAGCTCCAGACGGAGCTGCCCGGTGAAGTCCTCGATGGGGCTCAGGTCCCGGAAGGTCTCGGCGAGACCCTTCGAGAGGAACCACGCGAAGGACTCTCGCTGGATGGCGATCAGGTCCGGGAGGGGGAGGATCTCCTCGAGGTTCGCGAACGAGAAGCGCGCGGGGGAGGTGGACGGAGCAGGCAAGGGCTCACTCCTTACAGGAGACGGGGGGCCGACGAGCGGGAAACGACCGCAGTCCGCGCGCCATCAATCGTGGCGAACAAGGTCAGCGGACGCGAAGGGCACGGCAACTCGCCAGCATAGCGGCGCGCGGGGACAGACACAACCGCGCGCGCGCAGCGAGTGAAGGGTAGATGCTGAAGCGCACGGGGTCAAGCACCCTGGTCCGGCGCGGCCGAGGTCGCTGCTCGCGGAGGGGGCGTTGGGAGGGCGGGCGCTCAGGGCCGACAAGCCGGCGGCCGCGCCCGCTTCGGCACGGCCGCCGGCTCGGCGAACCAGGGGGTGGCTCCTGCGGGGAGCTACTTGAGCTCGACGGTCGCCCCCGCCGCCTCGAGCTGCTGCTTGGCCTTCTCCGCCTCCTCCTTCGACACCTTCTGCAGTACCGGCTTCGGCGCTGCGTCGACGAGGTCCTTGGCCTCCTTCAGCCCGAGGTTCGTCAGCGCCCGAACCTCCTTGATGACCTGGATCTTCTTCTCGCCGGCCGCGCTCAGGACGACGTCGAACTCGTCCTGCTCCTCCTCGACCGGTGCCTCCGCCGCCGCAGCGCCGGGAGCTGCGACCGCGACGGGCGCGGCAGCGGTCACCCCGAAGCGGCTCTCGAACTCCTTGAGCAGCTCCGACAGCTCGAGCACGGTCATGCTCGAGATCGAGTCGAGAATCTCTTCCTTGGTCGCCATCCCTGTCTCCTCCTGGTTACTCGCTTGCTCGGTCTGTTGTTCGTCTGCTGCTCGCGTACCTGTCTGGCGCTCGTCCGCCGTTCGCTTCCCGTCGGCCATCGGGTGTTCGCCTCCGCCTCCCGTCCGGTCGGTCGGGTGTGCTC
>JAJYWE010000002.1:25233-33557 GCA_021791675.1 Actinomycetes bacterium
TCCCGACTCGGCAGGTCGGCGAGTGCGGCCGCCTCGAGAGAGGAAAGGAGTTGGTTGCCGAGAATTCCTCCCTTCACCACCAGCGCCGGGTGGGTGCGGGCGAAGTCCCGGAGTGCCTTCGCGACCTCGGCGGCGTCGCCGTCCACGAACGCGATCGCCGTCGGACCGGTGAGCAGCGAGTCGAGCTCCTCGAAACCCAGCTCAGTGGCCGCAAAGCGCACCAAGGTGTTCTTGAACACCCGGTACTCGCCGCCGGCGGCAGCAAGGGAGCGCCGCAACGCACCGAGCTCACCAACCGTCAGTCCTCGGTACTCCGTCAGGAGCGAGGCGCTCGACGACGAGAGCCGCTCACGGACCTCACGCACCTGGGCGACCTTCTCTGGCCGCGGGTTCTCCGTTCTCAGTGCCACGCGAGCACGTCCTCTCTCCGGGTTCTGGCTTCCGGTCACGAGCGCGCGCCGCGATACGGCACTCGCCTCGTCAGGCGGGCTCTCGCCCGTTCGGCGCTCGCGCGCACCGGAGGTCTTCGGCGAATCTGGGCCCATTGGGCCTCGGGAAGGTTAGTCGCTCGGGATGGCGCGTCACGCGGCCCCCCGATCAGGCGCTCGCGGCGAGCTCTTCCTCGGTGAGGCGAGCGCGGCCCGGATCGACCTTGACCCCTGGCCCCATCGTGGAGCACAGCGTGACCGAGCGGAGGTATCGACCCTTCGCAGCGGCTGGTTTCGCGCGGAGGAGCTCGTCCACGACCGCCTGCACGTTCTCCATGAGCGAGCGGCGGTCGAAGGACACCTTGCCCACCGGAACGTGGACGTTGCCCACCTTGTCGGTCCGATACTCCACGCGACCGCCCTTGAACTCCCGAACGGCCCTCGCGACGTCCGTGGTAACGGTGCCCGTCTTCGGGTTCGGCATGAGCCCCCGCGGCCCGAGCACCCGTCCGAGCCTCCCGACCTGGCCCATCAGATCCGGGGTCGCAATCGCCACGTCGAAGTCGAGGAAGCCCTCTTGCTGGATCCGGTTCACCAGGTCGTCCGCCCCCACGACGTCTGCGCCGGCCTCGCGCGCCTCGGCTGCGGCCTCACCGGCCGCGAAGACGGCGACCCGGACCTCCCGGCCGGTCCCGGCGGGGAGCGCGACCGTCCCCCGCACGATCTGGTCCGCCCGACGTGGGTCGACGCCGAGCCGTACCGCCAGCTCCACCGTCTCGTCGAAGTTGGCGCTCGCGACGCTCTTCACGAGGTCGACGGCTTCACCGAGCCCGTACTGCCTCGCGCGGTCGAAACGCCGGTCGGCGTCTACCCGCTTCTTCCCTCTCCCCGGCATACGATGCCTCCCTCTCTCCGCCCATTCCGGGCATGCTCACACCGGGCGAGGTCGTCCCGGTCCCCGCTGCACTAGCGGACGGTGATGCCCATGGAACGCGCCGTCCCCGCGACCTGGGCCTTGGCCGACTCGAGGTCGTTCGCGTTCAGGTCTGGGAGCTTCACCTTGGCGATCTCCACCAGCTGATCCTCCGAGATGGTCCCGACACCGGCCCGACCCGGGGTCGCAGAGCCCTTCTCGATGCCCGCCGCCTCTCGCAGCAGCACGGGCGTCGGCGGCGTCTTCAAGACGAAGCTGAAGCTTCGGTCGTCGAAGATGGTGATCTCGACGGGAACCACGGTGCCGCGCTGTGACTCCGTCGCAGCGTTGTACTGCTTCACGAACTCCATGGTCTGCACACCGTGAGGGCCGAGGGCAGTGCCCACCGGCGGCGCTGGGGTTGCAGCACCTGCGGGGAGCTGGATCTTCACGATGGCGACGACACGACGCTTTGCCACGCTTGCACTCGCTTTCTCGGGGCGGCTCGCCGGCGGGCTCGCGAGCGCGCCGCCAGTGTACGGCCCCACTCGGCAGGCTCGGCTGGAGAAGCCGAGCGGACGGTGTCGGCCCCGGCATCGGGCCTGTGGGCCCGCTCCGAGCCCGGGGCTCTCAGAGCTTGGCGACCTGGGAGAACTCCAGCTCGACCGGGGTCTCCCTGCCGAAGATGTTGACCAGGACCTTGAGCCTGAGCTGGTCCTCGTTGATCTCCGCAATCTGGCCGTGGAAGTCGGCGAAGGGACCTTCCCGCACCCGGACGGTCTCGCCCTCCTCGAAGTCGAGGCGCGGCCGGGTCCGCTTGGTCGTCTCTGGCCCCTCGGCCTTCACGACGAGGATGCTCTCCACCTCACGTCGCGAGAGTGGTGTGGGCTTCGTACCCGGCCCGACGAAGCTCGTCACACCCGGCGTCTGGCGGATCACCGCCCACGCGGCATCGTCGAGCTCGCAGCGGACGAGGAGGTATCCGGGGAAGACCTTGCGCGAGACGACGGCCTTCTTGCCGTTCTTGACCTCGACGACGTCCTCCATCGGGATGACGACCTCGTAGATCCGGTCCTCCATGTTCATCGACTGGATCCGGCTCTCGATGTTCGACTTGACCTTGTTCTCGTACCCCGCGTACGAGTGCAGCACGAACCACTGTCCGGGCCGGTCGTAGGGGCTCTGCGGGGGCGCTGTGCCGAGCTGCTCGTCGTCGAGGGCCTCGAAGAGGCCGTCCTCGACCGGCTCGTCCGGGAGAAGGGCGTCGCTCATGCGTCGTAGAGGAAGTTCACCGCGTGGGAGAACAGGTAGTTGAGGCCGAAGATGGCCGCGGTCACGAGCACCAGCGTCACGAGCACCACCGTCGAGTAGTTGACCACCTCGGCCCGACTGGGCCAAGCGACCTTCCGCAGCTCCGACCGGACCCCTCGCAGGAACTCGGCCGGGCTGCTCCGCTTGCGTCCCGATCCCGAGGTCCGCGCAGCCTGGGCGGGCTCGCGCGGCGCCGGGGACCCGTCCGGGCGGACCTGGCCCTGGCGCTGCATCATTCGCTTCGTCTCGCGATTCACGATCCTGACCTCTGAGAGCGGGGAGCAGGGCAGGAGGGACTCGAACCCCCAACCGCCGGTTTTGGAGACCGGTGCTCTGCCAATTGAGCTACTGCCCTACGGGCAGAGTCACCTTAGCACCGAGCCCCTCCTCGGCTCCCCCGGCCCAAGCTGCGGACCGGCTGGGGCCACGCCAGCGGGGCGGCCCATCCCAGCCCTCTGGAGCCGCAGGCGACACCCCGGCGAGCCAGCGAGGCCAAATCCTGAGGCAGGTCGTAGCACTCGCCCGGTGAGTCTGGGCCGGTCTGCGTTCGGGGATTCAGCTCGCGAGGCGTCCGCGGCTCAAGGTGCGACCAGCCAGCACCACCACGCCTGCGGCGCCGGCGGCGCCCACCAGGTAGACGAGGCGCCAGGCGAGCCGGCCATCTGGTTCCTGCGCTCCCGCGAGCGCAGCGAGAACGTCCCCGAGCAGGTGCTCGGGTGGTGGCAGCTGCTCCGCCCGGAGTTCGGCGAGCCGGCGCCGGAGCCGGCTCGCGCGGGCCAGCTCCGCCTGGCAGCGGAGGCAGCATCCGACGTGCTCTGCCTCGGGGGGGTCGAGCTCCCGCTCTCCGAACGCGGCCAGCACGAGGCTGTGGCGAAGCGGTTCACACTGCACGAGCGGCCTCGTCGGCACAGCCGGCTTGCTCCGGGCTCACCCGAGCGCCCCCAGACCCCGCCGCGCGGCTGAACAGATCCTCCCGGAGCCGCTTGCGCGCCCGGTGCAGGCGGACCTTGGCAGCCCCCTCGCTGATCCCGAGCTCGGTCGCGATCGCGCCGTGAGGCAGGTCGTAGATGTCACGGAGGACGATCACCGCACGCAGGCGAGCCGGCAGCGAGCGCAGGGCCGCGGCGACCTCGGCTCGCTCCATGGCAGCCGTCGCCATTCCCTCCGGGTCGGCGACCGGGCGGGTATCCGGCAGGGAGGCTGCGTCGTCCAGCCGGTTGTGGCGTCGCAGGCGCTGGAGGCGGGAGCGGTGACTCGAGGCGCAGTTCGCGGTGATGCGGTACAACCAGGTGCCGACGGCGGCATCACCCCGGAACCGTGCCAGTCCGCGGTACGCGCGGATGTACGCCTCCTGGACCACGTCGCAGGCGTCCTCCTCGTTCCCGAGCAGGCGGAGGGCGAGGGAGAAGACGTCTCCGTACGTCGCGCGCACCAGGTCCTCGAACGCGTGCGGGGCGTTCTCCTGGGCGGCGCGCACGAGCGCCGCCAGGGCAGGCGCGTCCAGCGGGGGCGTGGACGGCCGGTGGCCGGCCGGCCTCGCGATCGCCGCGGACGTGCTCAGCGGGTCTCCTTGTGCAGCGTGTGCACCCGGTCCCACCGGCAGTACTTGTTCAGCTCGATACGCTCCCGATCGTTCTGGCGGTTCTTGATCGTGATGTAGTTCCTGCGCTTGCAGACCTCGCAGGCGAGGGTCACCTTCACCCGCTTCTCGTTCTTCGCCATCGTCGCCTCTCCTCAGCTTCTCGTTCCGCAACCGGTAGCGGCGGTCGGACTCGAACCGACGACCCCACGATTATGAGCCGTGTGCTCTAACCAGCTGAGCTACGCCGCCGAGCCCCCTGTCGGAATCGAACCGACGACACCAGCCTTACCATGGCTGTGCTCTGCCGACTGAGCTAAGGGGGCGAAGGCCACCATGGTACCGGCCGAGGGAGCCGCCCGGTGGACGACCTGCAGGCTAGCCTGCGGCCGTGCTGGTGCGCCTGGCCCGGCTGGCCGATGCCGAGGCGTTGCGCGCCATCTACAACGAAGAGGTCCTCCACACCACCGCCACCCTCGACCTCGTGCCCCGCGGGCTCGCGACGCAGCGCGAGTGGATCCTCGAGCACTCGGGTGCGCATCCGGCGATCGTCGCGGTCGAGGCAGGCGAGATCGCCGGTTTCGCGTCGGTTGCGCCCTATCGCACGCGGCCCGGTTACTCGACGACGGTCGAGGACTCGGTATACGTGGCGGCCCCCTGGCGCCGCCAAGGAGTAGGTCGGCTCCTGCTCGGCGAGCTCCTGCCGCTGGTTGCGCGACACGGCTTCCACTCGGTGATGGCGAGGGTGGTCGACGCACATCCGGCCTCGGTTGCGCTCCACCGGTCGCTCGGCTTCACCCTCGTCGGCATCGAGCGGGAAGTCGGCCGCAAGTTCGGCCGCTGGCGCGACGTCGCGCTGCTCCAGTGCATGCTGTCACCTGACGGACTGGACGGCCACCCCGGCTGAGTCCCTGGCCCCGCTGACGCAGCGGCGCAGCGGCTCGCGCCGGGAGACGGACGCCGGGCAGGGGGCGGCGGGGGCCGGGCCAGGGGCAGCCGGAGGCCGGGCGATGGGCGATGGGCGGGCGCTCACGACCCGGCCGCTCGTCGCGAGCCACCGCCGGGCCGTCGGACCACGAACCGACAGACCTGCCGAGCACACACGGGTCGCGTGCCAAGCGCCGCGGCGACCAGGGCCGCAGCCCGCTCCCAGTGCGGTGTGAGCTGTGAGACGAGCACCAGGCCCACCCGCCAGCGGGCGAGATCGCCCCGAATACGGCGCGCCAGGCTCGGCGTCGCGCGCACCACCGCGCCCACGTAGGTGGCGTCGAAGGCGTCGGCAAGCGCGGAAGGCACCTCGGGGGCGAGCGCCGCCGCGACCCTGACGACCTTGTCACGGCTCGTGAGCGTCACGGCGACGATGAGGAACAGGAGTGGGAGCCCGACAGAGGCGGTGTCGCCCTGGCCGAAGCGGTTCGTCAGGTGCTCGACTCCCCCGGGGAGGAGCGTTCCGAGCGCGAGGAGCCGGCTCGGCACGATGAGGCCGGCGCCGTCACCTGCGAGCCCCTGGAGCGCGTGCACCGGATGGGCCGACCCCACCGGCGCCGCTCGACCGAAGAACTCGACCCAGATCGGGTAGCCCGCGACCAGGGTGAAGCTGGTTGCCATCGCGCCGCCCGCCACGACGAGGTCCCGTGCGCGTGCCCTCGAGGCCGATGGTGCGACCGCGAGCGTGAGCGCGCCGCCCACGGCAAGGAACAGCGCCGCCGTGGCCACGACCTCCGCCGAGATGAGGTACTGCCCCGCGAGGGACAGCCCGAGGAGGAGGCCCGTGGTGCCGGGTGCGCCGCGGCGGACGAGGAGCTTGTCTGCCAGGAGGGCGAGGACGGGGAGGAAGACCACCCAAGCCAGGTGCAGGTGCCCCGAGGCCTCGTGGAGCACGTAGGGGCTGAAGCCGAAGAGGAGCCCGCCGAGCGCACGCGCCGGTCGCCACGGGGCCCACCGGCGGAGCACCAGGTAGGCGACAGCTGCGTCTGCCGCCGGCGCCAATGCGAGCGCGACGTTCACCACCTCGAGCGGCGGCACACCGCCGAGGAGCGCCCGGAACGCCGCGATCCAGAGCAGCGGCGTCGAGGTGTTCGCAGCGAGGTCCACGCCTGCGGGCAGACCCGCGAGCCGGGTGAAGAAGGGCGAGTGGAGCGCCCGGAGCGACCTGGTCGAGACCGCGAAGAGCCAGGTGCTGAGCAGCACGTCCGGCGAGGCGTCGTGCGGTCCCGGTCCCGAGGTGAGCAGGGGCCAGCTCCACGCTGCTGCAAGGCCGAGGTACCCGAGCAGCACCGCGAGGTCGGCGAGGACTCCGCGAAGACGATGCGGCCACGACGCGTGCGCCTCCGCCGCCACGGGTTCCGGTGGTTCCGTCGGCGTCGCTCCACACCCCCGGTCGCGCGACCGCCTACGCCGGCTGTGTGGGAGGCGGGGCCGGCCGGCGGGTCGACCTACGCCTCGGAGACCCCTGCGGCGTCGAAGGTCGCCATCTCCCGGGGGATCCTCGCTGCGGCCTCGAGCAGCCCGAGCGCGAGGCACCCGCCGCTCCCTTCGCCGAGACGGAGCTCCAGGTCCAACAGCGGCTGGAGCCCGAGGAGCTCGAGTCCGACGGCACTCCCCGGCTCCGTCGAGCGGTGCCCGGCGAAGAGGTAGCCGCGCGTGTTCGGGGAAAGCGCCACGGCGGTGACGGCGGCGGCGGTTGCGATGACGCCATCGATCACGACTGGCACGCGACGCGCCGCGCCGCCAACGGCAAAACCGGCCAGTGCGGCGATCTCGAGTCCGCCGAGGGCGCAGAGCACCTGGAGGGGGTGGCTGCCCGCCCGCTCCGGGCTCGCTCGGAACCCGGCCCGCTCGAGCGCCGCCTCGACGACTGCCACCTTGGAGGCAAGGCGATCGTCGTCGATCCCGGTGCCACGCCCCGTCACGGCCGACGCCGGGCGGCCGGAGAACGCCGCAAGCAGCGCCGCCGACGGTGTCGTGTTGGCGATGCCCATGTCGCCCATCACGAGGCAGCGCGCACCACCGGCGACCAGCGCCGACGCAACGGCGGTGCCGACGTCGAGCGCCTGGCCTGCCTCGACCGGCGTCATGGCGTCCTCGACGCGCAGGTTGCGGGTCCCGTTCCGCACCCGAGCCGGCACGAGGTGAGCCCGCCCGTCCATCGCAACACCGGCCAGGTCGCCGAGCGGGGTCGTCGCGTCGCCGGCAACCGGCGGCAGCGGGGTCGAGACGCCGACGTCCACGACCACGACCGGCGCACCCATCTGGCGTGCGATCACGCTCACCGCTGCCCCGCCGGAGAGGAAGTTGGCGACCATCTGGGCGGTGACCTCCTGCGGCCACGGCGTGACACCCTCGGCATGGACGCCATGGTCACCCGCGAACACGGCCACGGCAGCAGGCGTCGGAAGCGGCGGTGGCACCTGTCCGGCGATCCCCGCGAGCCTGGCGCCGACTCCCTCCAGACGGCCGAGCGAGCCGGGAGGCTTCGTCAGCCGACCGTGGTGCGCCACGAGCGCCCGTTCCGCCTCCTCGTCAGTCGGCGGGACCGACGCCAATGCGTCCGCGAACGCGCCTGCCAGCGCGGGAGCGGCGGCGGCTCCCTCGCCCGTGGAGGCCGCGCTCACCGACCGGAGTCGATCGGCCCGGCCCCGGTTGCGTCCGCTGCGCCCCCGCTCCCCACCAGCTCGAGCTGTGGGTGGTGGTCGACGAACAGGAACCGGTTGAAGACCAGGAACTTCCCCACCCACAGCAGGCCGTAGCTGGCAAGGCTCGCGGCGTTCACGAGGAGCGAGATGCTGAGATGGGAGAGGTTGAGGCTCTTGCCCACCCGGTCGGCGAGGGCGACGGCAACGAGGGAGAAAGCGAGCCCGACGAACGCGATCACCCAGAAGGGAACCACCTCTCGCCAGACGTGTGACGTACCCGACTTCCCCCAGGCCCAGCGGCGGTTGAGGTTGTAGGACGGGATCGTCGCCACGGCGGTCGCGATCACGTTGCACTCGACCGCGGAGCCGATCCGAGCGATGCCGAAGGTGAGGAACAGCACGACCTGGCTCACGGCGATGGAGATGAGCGAGACCGCCGAGTACTTGAGGGCGCGCTT
>JAJYWE010000002.1:33657-39405 GCA_021791675.1 Actinomycetes bacterium
CGGCGGTCGCGATCACGTTGCACTCGACCGCGGAGCCGATCCGAGCGATGCCGAAGGTGAGGAACAGCACGACCTGGCTCACGGCGATGGAGATGAGCGAGACCGCCGAGTACTTGAGGGCGCGCTTGCCCATCGGCGTGCCCATCCACGCCACGATCTCGTCACGGCTGAGACGCACGGGACTCAGCCTACGCCACGCCCGCCACAGCGCGTCCGACACAGGCGTCCCTGGCGGCGCACAACGGCCTGCGGGTGTCGGGTTGCCGGGGTCTGGGGTCTGGGGTCTGGGGTCTGGGGGGACTCCCCGACCAATGCGGCGCCCGAAGGGCCTGTCTGTCACGATGGCAGCGTGACCACAGCCCTCGACCAGCTCGTCGAGCTCCTCGACCTCGCGCCCGACGGGCCGAGCGCCTTCTCCGGTCAGAGCCCCGAGGAGGAGCGGCAACGGGTCTTCGGGGGCCAGGTCGCCGCGCAGGCGCTCGTCGCAGCCGGCCGCACCGTCGACCCGGACCGCCACGTGCACTCGCTGCACGCGTACTTCCTCCGTCCCGGACTCGTCGGCGAGCCCATCCGGTACGAGGTCGACCGGATCCGCGACGGGCGCTCCTTCACCACCCGCCGTGTCGTCGCCGTCCAACGAGGCCAGGCCATCTTCAACCTCTCGGCCTCGTTCCACGTCGAAGAGGAGGGCCTCGACCATCAGGACCCGGCACCGGACGCACCGGCTCCGGAGAGCCTCGCTGGTTTCGCGGAGCAGATGGCGCCGTACGCCGAAGAGCTCGGGGAGTGGTACCTGCGCCCACGCGCCATCGACCAGCGGTTCGTGGACGCCCCCTCCCACGCCTCCCTGGGCCAGCCCAACCGGGCGAGCCTGCGTGTCTGGATCCGGGCGGACGGCCGCCTGCCTCCGGACCCGCTCCTCCATGCCTGCGTGGTGGCGTACGCGTCGGACATGACGCTGCTCGACACGGTCCTGCTCGCGCACGGGATGTCGTGGCGACAGCCGGGGATCTCGGGAGCGAGCCTCGACCACGCGATGTGGTTCCACCGGCCGTTTCGTGCCGACGAGTGGCTGCTCTACGAGCAGCGCAGCCCGACTGCGTCCGGCGCGCGGGGCCTTGCGACCGGCTCCATCTTCACCGTGGACGGCCGCCTCGCGGTCACGGTGGTCCAGGAGGGCCTCCTCCGCTACCGCCCCCCGGACCCCCGGGCCGGCAGCGGCGCGCGGCGACTCGACACAGGGCCCTCCGAACCACGGACCGGCTCGCGCTGAACCTTCGGTCCGCCGCGACGGCTCCGGGCGCGGAGGTTCAGCGCTGCGGGGGCGCCTTCGGAGAGGCGGGCCGGCCGGCGATCCCGACGTAGTCCCGCTCCCCCGCCCCGACGTAGAGTTGGCGCGGGCGAGCGATCTTGGTGTCCTGGTCGAGCAGCTCGACCCAGTGGGCCATCCACCCCGCCGTCCGCGGGATGGCGAAGAGCACGGGGAACATCTCGATGGGGAATCCCATCGCCTGGTAGATCAGCCCGGAGTAGAAGTCGACGTTCGGGTAGAGGCGGCGAGACAGGAAGTACTCGTCCGAGAGCGCCACCTCCTCGAGCTTGAGGGCGATGTCGAGGAGCGGGTTCTTCCCGGTGACGGCAAAGACCTGGTCCGCAGCCCGCTTGATGATCTTCGCCCTGGGGTCGTAGCTCTTGTACACCCGATGCCCGAACCCCTGGAGCCGGCCGTGACCGGCCTTCACGGCCGCCACGAAGTCGTCCACCTGGTCGAACGACCCGATTTCGGTCAGCATCCGGATGACGGCCTCGTTGGCGCCCCCGTGGCGCGGCCCGTAGAGCGCCGCGCAGGCTGCGGCCGCAGCGGAGTAGGGGTCGGCATGGGCGGAGGCCACGGTGCGGAGCGCCGTCGTCGAGCAGTTCTGCTCGTGGTCCGCGTGCAGGATGAACAGCACGTCGAGTGCCCGAGCGAGGGCGGGGTCCGCCTCGTAGCGCGGCTCTGCGATCTTCCACATCATCGAGAGGAAGTTCTCCGGGTAGCCGAGCGAGTTGTCCGGGTAGACGAACGGCATCCCGACGCTGAAGCGGTGTGCCGCGGCGGCAAGGGTGGGCATCTTGGCGATGAGCCGCACGATCTGGCGATGGCGCGAGACCGGGTCGTGGATCTCCTTCGCGTCGAGGTAGAAGGTGGACAGCGCCGCCACCGCGGAGACGAGCATCCCCATCGGGTGCGCGTCGTAGTGGAAACCCTCGAGGAAGCGCTTCCGGACGTTCTCGTGGATGAAGGTGTGGTGCGTGATCTCGTCGGTCCAGGCGGTGAACTGTGCCGGGTCGGGAAGCTCGCCGAACAGGAGCAGGTAGGCGACCTCGAGGAAGGTTGACTGCTCGGCGAGCTGCTCGATGGGGTAGCCCCGGTACCGCAGGACGCCAGCGTCGCCGTCGAGGTAGGTGATCGCACTCTCGCACGGCGCAGTCGAGAGGAACCCGGGATCGTAGAACCAGATCCCCGGGAGCAGCTTCGACCACTCCCCGGCCGAGACCCCGCCATCTCGGATCGGGATCTCCATCGACTGACCGCTCCGATTGTCCGTGATCGTGATGCTGTCCGGCACGCCACGCCTCCTTGCCTGGGCCCCGTTCCGATCCTAGGACGGTGCTCGGCGAATGCGAGAACGGACCCCGAGCCGGCGACGCGTCTCGCTGCGTGCCGGTCACGCCCGGGACGCGCCGGACTCTGTCGGCCGCCGGGCTCAGGTCCCGATCCGGTACACGTTCGTGTTGCGCACCTCGAAGCCGATCCGGCGGTACAGGCGGTTCGCCGCCTCCCGGGACGGACGAGAGGTGAGCTCGACGGTGCGAGCCCCGGCGGCAGCCGCACGCACGAGCGCCTCACGGGTGAGCGCTTCACCCACACCCCGGCCACGAGCCTCCTCGTCGACGACCACGTCCTCGATCCACGCCCGTACGCCGCTCGGGACCCGGAAGGTCGCGAGGGTGAGCATCCCGACGATTCGGCCCCCCGACCTGCCGCTGTCTGCAGCTCCCGCCGCGGTCGCACCGGGCATGGGGGGGGGGCCGAGCTCGGCGACGAGGAGCGTCGTCCCCGGAGCCGCGAGGAGCGCCTCCAGATCCTCGGTACTCGGCGGCGGCGCACTCGAGAGCTGCGGGAAGAGGCGGCGGACTGCCGCCTCGACTTCGGCGTCGAGCGTCCGCACCGCGACGACTCGCACCGCGAGCTCGGGACGAACCGGCGGCGCAGGGGCCGTGGCCGGTCTCGCCGACGCGGATGTCTCCGCGCCTGGCACCGGCCTGGCTCCGTCGGCGCTCGCGCCGGTGGCGGGGACGCTCTTCTGCTCCTCCATACCTCCTCCAACCGGTCGCACCGACGGGCTCCCTGACCCCGGCCACACCGACCCCGGGCACACCGACCCCGGGCACACCGACCCGGACTCGCTCGCCCGGGTCTGTCGACGCGGGCCCGCCGGGCGTGCACCCTCGTCGTCTCCGTCTCGGACGTTAGCGCCGGGCCCCGAGCACCGATGGCGCTCCGACCACCGCTCACAGCCCGGACACTCCGGGTCCCGCCACGCCGCCGGGTCCAGTCCCGCGGCAGGGCCTGCTGGCCCGGCCGTCACCAGCACCCGAGCAGCGAGGGCTAGCCTGAGTCCGTGGACGTGATCCGGTGGGAACGCCATCCCCGGCTCCGCCAGCCCATCGTGCTCGCGGCGTTCGAAGGTTGGAACGACGCAGCGGAAGCCGCCTCGGGGGCGCTGGCCTATATGGCGCGGGCCTGGAACGCCACGCCCTTCGCGCGAGTCGACGGCGAGGAGTTCTTCGACTTCACGGTCGTCCGGCCCGAGGTGCGCCGCGACCGACGCCAGGGCCGTCGCATCGACTGGCCGGTCATCGAGCTCTCCTCGGCGACACTCCCCGGTGCCGTCGACGACGTCGTCTTCGTGACCGGACCCGAACCCCAACTGCGCTGGCGGAGCTTCACGGCCGGGCTCGTCGAGGCGACCGCAGCGCTCGACGCTCGCATGGTGGTCACCCTCGGGTCGCTCCTCGCGGACGTCGCGCACACGCGGCCGGTGCGGGTGACGGGAACGGCCGGCGAGCACGGCCCTGGCGAGCACCTCGGCCTCGATCGCTCCCGCTACCAGGGGCCAACGGGGATTCTCGGCGTGCTCCAGGACGCCTTCGATCGCGCGGGGCTCCCGACGGCGTCCCTGTGGGCGAGTGTCCCGCACTACGTCTCCCAAAGCCCCTCGCCGAAGGCCACGCTCGCCCTCGTCGAGCGCGCGAGCGCAGTCCTCGGCGCAGCGATCGACCTGACGGAGCTCGAGATCGCGTCTGCGGCCTACGAGCGCCAGGTGGACGAGCTGGTCGCTGCCGACGAGGACGCCCTCGCCTACGTGTCCCGCCTCGAGGAGGAGGGTGAGGACGAGATGGATGGCGAGCTCGACGACGAGCTCGCCCCCGGTCTGGGGTGGCTCGGCGGCACCGGCCCGGCCGGGGGAGCTGCTCCCCTGGAGCTCGACCCCGGCGCAACGGACGCCCTCGCGGACGAGGTCGCCCGCTTCCTCCGCCAGCACGGAAGCGACTGACGCTGCCGAGCGCCGAGCGCCGAGCGCCGAGCGCCGAGCGCCGAGCGCCGAGCGCCGAGCGCCGAGCGCCGAGCCAGCCGTACCCTCCCGGGCGCACGAGGTCCGACCTCGCGCGGGTAGCCAGCGAGGCGGCTCGCCAGAGGGCTGACCCGACAGCGGGAGCGCCCGGTCAGCTCCCGAGCTCGACGTGGTCGGCGTCCCGCCAGACGGGTTGGCGTGGTGGGTCGAAACGGGCTTCGGTCACGTGGCCCTCGAGCGCACCGAAGGCCCAGCTGACCCACCGGCCCCCACCGGCCAGCGGCGTCGGAAGCGACTCCCGGGCGAACCAGCCGACATCGGCACACTCGAGCGGGTGGCAGCGGAGCGTACCGCCGAGCGCCCGACACTGGAACACCAGCGAGTAGAACGCGAAACGAGCCAGTCCGAATCGCAGGCCGTCGAGGACTGCCACCAGGCGGATCGGCTCCGCGTCGACCCCGGTCTCCTCCGCCACCTCCTTCACGACCACTTCGGACGGCGAGTAGCCGGGGTCGGCCCAGCCCGTCGGGTAGAGCCACATGCCGCTGTCCGCGCGCTGCACCAAGAGCAGCTCCCCGGCGTCGTTCCCGACGAGGGCGCCGACCGCGACCTTCGGGGTCACGTAGCCCGGAACGCCCTCACCAACCGAGGCCAGCCAGGCCCCGATGTCACGGTCGATGTGGGCTGGGTCGGCATCCGCTGCGCCTGCTGCAGCCCGGATGTCGGCAGCGACCTTCAGAACCTCCTCGTAACGCTCGCGCTCGTAGAGGCTCTGCGTGAAGCCGAGCCCCGTCCGGGCGATCCCGGCGAGCGCTTCACTCCAGCGGAGGAGCTCCGATTCGCTGGGCACTGGATTGACCCTAACCGACCAGGTCGCCATGCGGGCGGTGCGGCGTGGCGCGACGGTGGCCACCGGAGCCCTAGCTGCCCCGGGAAGGTGCGGAGTCCCGGTGATCGAGCGTGGAAGCGGACGCGGTCCCGAGGGGCCGGACGAGTGGCGCAGCCGGCGCGACCGGGCCGGCGCGATGTGGCACCCTGTTGGCATGGCTGCTCGGGAGGACTGCAAGCACTACGTCATGCAGAGCAACGCCGCCGGCGACCGGCTGGAGCGCTGCCGGGTCGACGCGGC
>JAJYWE010000002.1:39505-45887 GCA_021791675.1 Actinomycetes bacterium
GCCGGCGCGACCGGGCCGGCGCGATGTGGCACCCTGTTGGCATGGCTGCTCGGGAGGACTGCAAGCACTACGTCATGCAGAGCAACGCCGCCGGCGACCGGCTGGAGCGCTGCCGGGTCGACGCGGCCGAGGGGCCCGTCTTCAGCTGCCCACCGTCGTGCCTGTTCTTCGAGCCTCGCGGGGTCTCCCAGGCGGGCTGGATCCAGGCGCGACGCCCCGGACCTCCCGGCACCTCGTCCGGCCCTGCCTGAACTGCGTGCATTCCGGTGCCGAGGCCGGCCGTCAGGTCTGGCCCGGTCCCGCGGCGAGCCCGAGCGTCTCGAGCGGACGGTTGAACAGCCGGCTGCGCGGGACCGCCGTCGCTCCCCGAGCCGACGCCTCCGCGAGGAGTGTCCGGTCCACGTGCGGACCGAAGGCCACCACCCTCCCGCTGCAGGCGCCGACGAGTGACGGGAGGAGCGCCAGCGCACCCGGCTCGGCGAGGTCCACGACCACCAGTCCCGACTGCGGAGCTGCTTCGAGCAACGCGGCGCCACTCTGGACGAAGACCATGTCCGGGACAGCGTTGGCGAGCCGGGATCGGTCGAGCAGGCTACGGACCCACGCGGTTGCGGTCTGCACCTGGCCTCCTCCTGGCCCGGGCGAGCCCGCCGACCCATCCGCGCTCCGCATGCGCGCCGTCGCTCGGGTCAGCCCTCGATGGCATCGGCGAGCGGCGTGACGACAACGCCGAGCCCCTCGAGCCATTCGAGCGCCGCATCCACCGCCCCGAGCTCTCCCTCGAGCTCGCAGACGAGCCAGCCGCTGTCCTCCTCGACGCTGGCGCGCCGGATGTTCGGCTTGACGTCGAAGCTGCGTGCCAGGTCCGCCAGGACTGGCCGGCGGACGAGCTCACCCTCGAAGGTGAGCCGCACACGTCGCCCACTCATCGCGCCACCCTCCCGGCACTCGCCGTACCGGCGCGCACCGTTGCCGCCTCGCTCCGGTCGGTCTGCGTGGCGAGGGCATCGTTGAGGCTCCCCGACCGGAAGCCATCCAGATCGAGCGTCACCCAGCGGTAACCGGCGGCACGCACGGCGTCGACGATGGCGCGGCGCTCCGCCACCGCTCGTGCGAGCTCCTCGCCGGGAAGCTCGAGACGGGCAAGGTCCCCGTAGTGGCGAACTCGGAGCTGGCGGAAACCGAGTGCCCGCAGCCCCGACTCCGCCACGGCGACCTGAGAGAGCACCCCGAGCGTGACCGGCTGGCCATACGGGACCCGCGAGGCGAGGCAGGCCGCCGCCGGCTTGTCCCAGGTCCGCAGGCCGAGCTCCGCCGAGAGTGCACGAACGCCGGCCTTGTCGAGGCGCGCCTCCACGAGCGGGAACCTTGCCCCGGCCTCGACGGCGGCCCGCTGACCTGGTCGGTGGTCGGCAAGGTCGTCCGTGTTCACGCCGAGCACCACGACCGCCCGGCGTGCGGCGGCCTCGGGTGTGAGGACCGCCATGAGCGAGGACTTGCAGTGGAAGCAACGATCCGCGCCGTTCGCCACGTAGGCAGGGTCGGCGAGCTCGTCCGTCTCGACGAACCGATGGTCCAGCCCCCACTCCGCCGCGAGAGCTCGGCAGGCCTCGAGCTCCTCGGGCGCCAGGCTCGGCGAGACGCCAGTACGGCAGAGCGCCGAGCCTGGCCCGAGGGTTGCGGACGCGACCCACGCGAGGAGGGCCGAGTCTGCGCCCCCGCTGAACGCCACCACGACCCGCTCGAGGGGTGCGAGCACGCCAGCGAGTCGTGCGAGGGGCCCGTCCTCGTCGGACAGGAGCCTCGAGAGACCCCGCTCGGCAAGCACACCTCCGAGCCGGTCGAGTGGGCCGGCCTCCCTGTCGAGCGCGGGGGCCTCGTCCAGCCGGCGACTTCCTTGGAGCTCGGTTCCGCCGGTCATGGCCACCCGAGGCGAGCCCATGCCGTGTCGAGGTCGCTCACCATTCCGAAGCAGAACGGGCCGAACTCGGCGTACAGTGCCGACGCTTCGTCGAAGCGGAGCTGGTAGACGACCTCCTTCAGGTCGTCCGGGTGTTCGCCGAAGAGCGTCACGCCCCACTCCCAGTCGTCCACCCCGGTGGCGCCGGTCACCACCTGCAGCACCTTCCCGGCGAACGTCCGACCGTGGCGGCCGTGCTCGTACATCAGCCGCTCGCGATCCTCGTAGGGGAGCGTGTACCAGTTCTGCCCGATATGGCGTCGCTTGGACATGGGGTAGAAGCAGAACGCCGGCTTGCCAGCCGGTGGGAGCACGGGATGGAGACGCGGTTCGAGGCGTTCGGCGGGCATTCCCGCCGCGTACTCGGAGACCTCGGTGAGCGACACAAAGGAGTCGACCACAGCGAGCCCTGCGTGGACCAGCTCGCTCTGCGCACGTCGGAGCCGCCAGAGGTCGGGCCCGAGCAGCATGACGCAGAGGTCGGCCTTGTGCCCGAGGAGCGCGGCCACGACCACCTGATAGCCGTCGGCCTCCATGGCCGCCAGGGCCGCCGCCGCTCGGGCCGCATCGGCCCCAGCGGTCGGGTGGAGGAAGAGGTGAAGGACTCCCCAGCCCCGACGCGGGCACAACGCCTCGGCTGTGCCGACCCGCTCCTCGACCGCCAACGACGATGCCTCCGTCCCAGGCTCCTGACCTTCCATACTCGGGAGTCTAGGGATACCCGTCCGAGACACCCTGGCGGGACCGGTCGAGGTCACGCCGCGCGCGCGACGAGAGGGGGTGCCGGGCACCCCCTCTCGGACAGCGTCTTCTTGCTCCGGAGCGACCGGGGCGCGAGTTCCGACCCCGCCGACGACCGCCACGGTGATGCAGCCGAGCAGACGAGCGGAGGGGTCGCCTCACGCAGCGAGGATCAGAAGTCCTCCATCCCGCCGCCCGGCGCGGCCGGAGCCTTCTCCTCGGGCTTGTCGACGATGACCGCCTCGGTGGTGAGGAAGAGCGCAGCGATCGACGCCGCGTTCTGCAACGCCGACCGGGTCACCTTGGCAGCGTCGATCACACCGGCCTTCACGAGGTCCTCGTAGGTGTCGGTCGCAGCGTTGTAGCCCTCGCTCGGGTTCGAGAGGTTCCGCACCCGCTCGACGACAACGCCCCCCTCCAGGCCGGCGTTCACCGCGATCTGCTTGAGCGGCTCCTCGACGGCTCGAGCCACGATGCGAGCACCGGTTGCCTGGTCACCGTCGAGCGTGTCGGCCAGTTCCTGGATCGCCTTCTGGGCCCGGAGCAACGCGACGCCACCACCGGGCACGACGCCCTCCTCGATGGCCGCCTTGGTCGTGGACACCGCGTCCTCGATGCGGTGCTTCTTCTCCTTCAGCTCCACCTCTGTCGCGGCGCCCACCTTGATGACCGCCACGCCACCCGAGAGCTTCGCGAGCCGCTCCTGGAGCTTCTCCCGGTCGTAGTCGGAGTCGGTGTTCTCGATCTCCGCCTTGATCTGGTTGATCCTCCCCTTGATGTCGGCCTCGGTGCCTGCGCCCTCGACGACCGTCGTCTCGTCCTTGGTGACGACGACCTTGCGAGCCTTGCCGAGCAGGTCGAGCGTGGCGTTCTCCAGCTTGAGGCCGACCTCCTCGGTGATGACCTGGCCGCCCGTCAGGATCGCCATGTCCTGGAGCATCGCCTTGCGGCGCTCCCCGAAGCCGGGGGCCTTGACCGCGACGCTCTTGAAGGTGCCGCGGATCTTGTTCACGACGAGCGTCGCGAGCGCCTCGCCCTCGACGTCCTCGGCGACGATCGCGAGCGGGCGACCGGCCTGCATGACCTTCTCGAGCACCGGGAGCAGGTCCCGCACCGCCGAGATCTTCGATCCCACGAGGAGGATGTAGGGATCCTCGAGGACCGCCTCCATGCGCTCCTGGTCGGTCACGAAGTAGGGGGAGATGTAGCCCTTGTCGAAACGCATCCCCTCGACGAGGTCCATCTCCATCCCGAAGGTCTGCGACTCCTCGACGGTGATGACCCCGTCCTTGCCGACCTTGTCGATGGCCTCGGAGATCATCGAGCCGATCTCGGTGTCGGCCGCCGAGATGGAAGCGACCTGCGCGATCTGCTCCTTGGTCTCGGACTCCTTGGCGATCGCCTTGAGCGAGCCGACCGCGGTCTCGACCGCGGCCTCGATGCCCTTCTTCAGCGACATCGGGTTCGCCCCGGCGGCGACGTTGCGGAGCCCTTCCCGGACCATCGCCCACGCGAGGACGGTGGCGGTCGTCGTGCCGTCCCCAGCCACGTCGTCGGTCTTCTTCGCCACCTCCTTCACGAGCTCGGCCCCGATCTTCTCGTAGGGGTCCTCCAGCTCGATCTCCTTCGCGATGGAGACGCCGTCGTTGGTGATCGTCGGCGCGCCCCACTTCTTCTCGAGCACGACATTGCGGCCCTTCGGGCCGAGCGTCACCCGCACGGCGTCGGCCAGCTGGTTCATTCCGCTCTCGAGCGCCCGGCGAGCTTGCTCGTCGAACGCAATCAACTTTGCCATCTGCGATCCCTCCATTGGGTCAGCCGTTAGCACTCGCGTCGGTTGAGTGCTAACAGCAAACCACGCGCGGGACCCGTTGTGCAACCGCAACTCGAAACGTGGCCGCCCACCTGCACAGCGGCACGGCAGCCGGTCCGGCAGGAGGTCCGGCAACATGCCCGTCGGGGGCAGGGGGGCGGCCGGCCCTCGCTCGCTCAGCCGCCGGCCACCGCGGGGACGATCGAGACGACGCCACCCGGTGCAACCGGGGTGTCGAGGCCTGAGTGGAACCGCACGTCCTCCTCGGCGACGAAGACGTTGACGAAGCGGCGGAGCTGGCCGGCGTCGTCGAAGAGCCGCTCGGTGAGGCCCGGGCAGACACCCCCGGCGGCGGCGAGCACCTCACCGACGGTCCGCCCCTCCACCTCGAGCTCCGCCCGGCCGCCCGCGAGCGGTCGCAGCTGCGACGGGAGCCGGACGACGGCGGTCACCGGGCCTCCCCGACCAGCTCGGCGAACGCGTCGAGACGGGGCGGGATCGTCACCATCGGGCCCGAGCTCCCCGCCAGGGCGTCGACGGTCTTCAGCCCGTTGCCCGTCACGTAGGCCACGACGAGCTCGTCGGCCTCGACGACGCCGGCTGCGGCGAGCTTGGCGAGCGTCGCGATCGTCACCCCCCCGGCGGTCTCGGCGAAGATCCCTTCCGTCCGAGCCAGCAGCCGGATGCCCGCGACGATCTCCTCGTCGCTCACCGAGGCGACCGCCCCGCCCGTCTCGCGAACCACGTCCAGGGCGTACCCACCGTCCGCAGGATTGCCGATCGCGATCGAGCGGGCGATGGTCGACGGCCGGACGGGCCGCACGTGCGCAGCACCTGAGGCGAAGGCCTGCGCGACCGGCGCGCACCCGGCCGCCTGCGCGCCCGAGACCCGGACCTTCGGAACCTCCTCGAGGAGCGACACGGCCGCAAGCTCTGCGAAACCGCGATGGATGCGCGTGAGCTGGCTCCCCGAGCCGACCGGCACCACGACATGGTCCGGAGCTCGCCAGCCGAGCTGCTCCGCGACCTCGAACGCGAGGGTCCGCGACCCCTCGGCGTAGAAGGCGCGCAGGTTCACGTTCACGAATGCCCAGTCCGGGTGGCAGTCGACGAGCTCGGCCGAGAGGCGGTTGACGTCGTCGTAGGTCCCCTCGACGGCGACGAGCGTGGCCCCGTAGACCGCCGACGCCGCCAGCTTCGCCGGCTCGAGGTCCGCAGGGACCAGGACGTAGGCCGGCATGCCCGCCGCGGCTGCGTGCGCAGCGACGGAGTTGGCCAGGTTCCCCGTCGACGCACACGCGGCGACCGCGTAGCCGAACTGGCGAGCGGCCGTCAGGGCAACCGAGACGACGCGGTCCTTGAAACTCCCCGTCGGGTTCACCGTGTCGTTCTTCACCCAGAGCCGCTCCAGCCCGAGCGCGGCGCCGAGGCGCTCGGCACGGACGAGCGGGGTGAACCCGGCCCCCAGGTCGATCCGCCCCTCGGCGGCGACAGGCAGCAGCGGGGCGTAACGCCACATGCTCGGCGGTCCCGTAGCGACCTCCGCGCGGCTGAGCGCAGCCGTGATGCCCGCGTAGTCGTAGGTCGGTTCGAGCGGCCCGAAGCACCACTCGCAGACCGCTATCGGGGAAAGGGGGTAGGTGCGCGCGCACTCTCGGCAGCGCAGCGCGGTGGCGTACGGCACGGCTCCTCCATCGCTCGGGCATTGGCACCTGGCACATCGCTGGTTGCCGCGGCGTCGTCGGGCCCGTCCCTCGGCCGCTCTGGATGATGGCCCACCATCTTCGCCCACGAACTCGGGCGCGTCAAACCCGAAGCCTCGGTCGAGGGGCCGAGCGGGCCAGGCGGGCCGAGCGGGCCAGGCGGGC
>JAJYWE010000002.1:45987-62026 GCA_021791675.1 Actinomycetes bacterium
GAGCGGGCCAGGCGGGCCGGGCTGCCCGAACTGGCCGATGCGAGCACGCCGGGCCAAGATGCTCGGGTGGACGGGGGCGAGGACGTGACGCCGGCGCCGCCCGCCGTCCGGGCCGGCGAGCCCCGGTGGGAGCCCCTCCTCGAGCACCTCCTCGCGCGAAAGGGCGACCGACGGATCTCGGTCTGCGTACCCGCCCGGAACGAGGCCGGCACGATCACGGGCGTGCTCGAGGCCGTACGTCGCAGCCTCATGGACCGGACGCCGCTCGTCGACGAGCTGGTCGTGGTGGACGACGGGTCTGCCGATCAGACGGCGCTGCGGGCCCGCGCGGCTGGAGCACGGGTGGTGGATGCCGCTGACGGCCCCGCAGGGGACTTGGGACCCGGGAAGGGGCACGCGATGTGGGTGGGCCTCGCCGCCACCTCCGGCGACCTCGTGGTGTTCTGCGACGCTGATGTCGTCGACTTCGGCCCGCATTTCGTGACCGGCATCCTCGAGCCCCTCCTCCTCGACGACGCCGTCGCGCTCGTGAAGGGCACCTATCGCCGCCCCGGTCCGAACGGCGACACCGGTGGACGGGTGACCGAGCTCCTCGCCCGCCCGCTGCTGGACCTGCTCTTCCCGGACCTCGCCCGGATCCGTCAGCCCCTCGCCGGCGAGACCGCAGGCCGGCGCTCGATTCTCGAGCGGGTGCCGTTCGCCTTCGGCTACGGCGTCGAGATCGGGCTCCTCCTCGATGTCGCGGCGCTCGCCGGGCCAGCTGCCATCGCCCAGGTCGACCTCGGCACCCGCACCCACCGCAACCGCGCCCTCTTGGACCTGCGCTCCCAGGCCAGCGAAGTCCTGACGGCGGCGCTCGCCCGCAGCGGCGTCCCCGGGGTCAATCCCGTCGAGCTGCCACCCCTTGCCAGCTGGCCGGAGCTCGCGCCGCGGCCCTGAGCGCAAGTTGGCGACCCGCAGCGCGATGCACCCGCAGGCCGCCGGGTCGATCAGGAGGGCTCGCCTGCAGGAATCGGTCGATCAGGAGGGCTCGCCTGCAGGGAGCGCCCCGACGAGAGCGTCCTCGAGCGAGTCGAGCAACCGAGCGGGGCCGCCTTGGCCCTCCACGGGCTCGCGCGGTTCCCGCCCGCCCGGCGGCGGTGCATCGGAGGTCTCCCCGGGCGACTCGACACGCACGAGTCGGCTGTGGGGCGGGAGGAAGAGCGAGTCCGCGACACCCCGGGCCATGCAGAGCACCCGTGCCTCGGCCTCCCGAGCCAACTCCGCCACCGCCCCCACCACGCCCTCGGAGAAGGAGCGGTCGTCGAGGAACGGCTCGCCGGTGACCACGACCGACCCACGGTCGATCTGCGACGAGAGGCCGGTGAGCTCGGCCACCAGCTCTGCCCCCGGTCGCAACTGGGCACCGAGGGCGGCGAGGCCCCCCGCCAACCCTCCACCTGCGCCGGCACCCGCCACGTCGGTGACGTCCACGCCGAACTCCTCCCCGTAGGCCTGCGCGAGACGGGCGAGCCGTCCCGAGAGCAGGGCAACCTCCGCACGCGAGGCACCCTTTGCCGCGGCGAAGGCCCGTGCCGCGTCGAGGAAGCGCGTCGTGACGTCGCAGGCGACGAGTAGGGCGGCACCACGGAGCCGGCTGCGGTTCCCGATGGCCCGCACGGCGCCGAGGCCCCCGTCCGTGCCGGCCGAGCCGCCACAACCGACCACGATCCGGCGAGCCCCAGCGGCGACCGCAGCCAACACGAGCTCGCCGGTCCCCCTCGTGGTGGCCCCGAGCGGGTCGTTCCTGCTCGGTCCACCGGCGAGGTCCAAGCCGGAGACACGCGCGCCCTCGATGACCGCAGTGAGACGCGATCCGCTGCCGAGGAGCGCGAACGGGGCGTCGATCGGGGGTCCGAGCGGTCCCGAGACCACGGCCGTCCGGCGGCGTCCCCCGACGACGTCCAGGAGCCCGGGCCCACCGTCCCCCATCGGGACCCTCCGAGCCCGCCACCCGGCGCGTTCCGCCCCCCGGCCGAGCGCCTCGGCGACCTCGCTCGCGCTCGCGGGCGGGAAGGCGTCTGGAGCGGCGACGAGCAACGGCACGGCTCCATCAGACCAGCCCCGCCAACTCCTCCCGGTTGCGGCCCGGGCCGGCTGGGTATCCTCCCCGCGTGTCCGGCCTCCTCGTCTGCTCGAACAGAGGCCCGCTCGCCTGGAGCAACCTCCCAGACGGCGGCCGCGTCGCGAAGCGTGGGGCGGGAGGGCTGGTTTCGGGGCTCGAGCCACTCGTTGCCGAGGGCCGAGCCCGCTGGATCGCTGCGGCGATGAACGACGTGGAGCGCGAGCTTGCACGTGAGGGAGGGGGAGGGACCGCAGAGCTCGACGTGCGCCTCCTCGACATCCCTCCGGACGAGTACGCACGGGCCTACGATCTCGTTGCGAACGCCACCCTGTGGCCGCTCCACCACGGCCTGTTCGACCGGGCGCGCCAACCGCTCTTCGACGGCGCCTGGCGGCTGTCCTGGGCCGCGTTCCGCCGCTACAACGAGCGCTTCGCCGAGGCGGTGTCCGAGCAGGCGGCCCGTGGCGCCACCGTGCTGGTGCAGGACTACCACCTGAGCCTCCTGCCAGCGATGCTCAGCGAGCGCCGGGGCGACCTCGCCGTGGTCCACTTCAGCCACACCCCCTTTGCGAGCCCCGAGGAGCTTCGGACCTTGCCCGACGACGTACGCGTCGAGCTCCTGACCGGGCTGGCGGCGGCGCGGGCCTGCGGGTTCCACACCGCCCGCTGGGCGGACGCCTTCGCCGAGGGCTGCTCCGCGGTGGCGGGTCTCGCTGCGCGCACCTTCGTGGCACCACTCGGGCCGGACCCGGCCGCACTCGCTGCAGCGGCAGCAAGTCCCGAGACCGTCCGCGCCGGTGCCGAGCTCGATGCCTGGGTTGGCGATCGCCAGCTCGTCGTCCGTGTCGACCGAGTCGAGCCGTCCAAGAACGTCCTGCGCGGCCTGCGGTCCTTCGCGGCGCTCCTCGAGGCAGACCCGCGGGCCGCCGACCGGACCGCCATGCTCGCCCTGGCCTACCCCTCCCGCCAGACCCTCGCCGACTACCGGACCTACCAGCGAGAGGTGGAGGAGCTGACGATCGAGCTGCTCGGCAGGTGGGCGGCCACGACCCCGGCGCCGCTTCGCGTCGAGGTGGCCGACGACTACCCCCGCTCGGTCGCCGCACTCCAGCGCTACGACGTGCTCCTCGTGAACCCGATCCGAGACGGCCTCAACATGGTGGCCAAGGAGGGACCGCTGCTCAACCGCCGGAACGGGAGCGTGGTGCTCTCCCGAGAGGCGGGGGCGTTCACCGAGCTCGCCGCCGGGGCCTTCCCCCTCAACCCGTTCGACGTCACCGAGACCGCGTCGCAGCTCGCCGCTGCGCTGGCGTGCAGCCGACCCGAGCGGGAACGCCGGGCGGCGACCCTCGAGGAGGCGGCACGCGCCCACAGTCCGGACACCTGGCTCCAGGCACAGCTCGCCGCTGCGAGCTCCTGAGTGGGGCGCGGCCGTCGGGAGCCCAGCCGGCGGCGCGCAACGATGTCCCGGGTGGCCGGGCCGCCGCCTGGGTGCCGGGCCCGCTCGTGAGAGCCTCGGCACGCGGTCGATCCGAGACCTCAGCCTTCTCCGCGCCCCTTCCTGCGCTCCTCGAGCCGGCCGGCGAGGAGGTGCAGCGAGCGGACGAGCTCCTCGGGGCCCTCGAGCACCACGTCAGCCGCGCCGAGGAGCGCCGGCGGCGCCTCGTCGCTCCCGACGGCGACGGCGAGCACGGGAACGCCCCTCGCACGCAGGCTTGCGAGCACGCGGAACGCGGGGAGGTCCCCCTCGTCGTCGCCGCAGTGCGCCGCAGCCGAGGAGGTTCCCGCCAGCCCCGCGACGACCGTCCCCTTGTCGGGCGCACCGGCCGGACGGAGCTCCACGCTCCGTCGACCGGGATGCGCCACCAGGCCGCACTCGGCGGCATCCGCCACCACCGCCGCTGCCCAGCGAGCGGCGTCCGCGAGCCGCTCGGCGCGCCGCCAGTGCAAGGTCAGAGCGAGACCCTTCTCCTCCACCACCGCTCCCGCCGGCCGGGTCCGCTCCGCTAGCCCGGCGACCCGGTCGAGCGTGGGTCGCAAGGGGGCGAGCCCCGGCCACTCGACGAGCTCGCCCGCAGGCCCCACGGTCTCGGCACCGTAGAGCCCGAAGAGGCGAACCCCCGCCGCGGCGCCCAGGGCCTCGCTGAGGAACGCGACGGGACGCCCGGACACGACGGCCACGGTCCCGAGCCGTTCCGCGAGGCGAGCCAGGAGCGCGGGCACGCCGGGCAGCGGTTGTGCGGCCCCCGGGTCCTCGACGATCCGGGCCAGCGTGCCGTCGAAGTCGAGGCTGAGCAGCGCTCGCTCCGGCTCGGGTGGGAACCCGGGCGGCCAGCCCCCCTCCTCGCTCGCTATCGTCACGGTCGGCCGGCGTGGCGCAGCTGGAAGCGCAGGCGACTTGTAATCGTCAGGTCGCGGGTTCGAGTCCCGCCGCCGGCTCGCCCTGGGAGTCCACGGCCCGAGCGCACCCCGGTCACCGCCGGCGTGCGAGCTCGAAACAGGCAACCGCGGCCGCCGTTGCCAGGTTCAGGGACTCCGTACGACCGTGTTGGGGAATCCGGACCACCAGATCGCACCGGCGACGCACGAGGCTCGAGAGGCCCCGTCCCTCCGCGCCCACGACCAGCGCGACCCGAGATCCCGGAAGGTCGGCCTCGAACAGCGACGCCGGGGCATCCGGCGCGAGCCCCACGGTCCAGACGCCGGCCGACTCGAGACTCGCGAGCGCATTGGGCACGCCGGGAACGAGGGCGAACGAGAGGTATTCGATCGCCCCGGCCGCCGCCTTGGTGACGGCGGGTGTGATGTGGACCGCCCGTCTGCGCGGCAGGACGAGCCCGGTCACCCCTGCGATCTCGGCGGCGCGCGCGAGGGCGCCGAGGTTCCGAGGATCGGTGACGCCGTCCGCGACGACGAGGAACGGTCGCTCCGCGCTCGCCAGGTCGTCGAGGAGGAGGTCCTCCAGCGCCGCCGCGTGGGCGAGCACGCCTTGCGGTGCGTCGGTGCGGGCCTCGGCCTCCAGCCGGGCCTGCGCGACCCGGCGCACCGGCACGCGAGCGGACACGGCCAGGGACTCGACGGCGGCAAGGCTCGGGCCTGGCGTCGCGGACTCCGAGATCCACACGTCGCGCACCCGGCGCCGCCCCGCCGCCAGCAGAGCCCGCACTGCCTGGCGTCCCTCGACCTGCTCCCCACCGAGCTCCGACCCTCGCAGGCGCTGCCCTAGTCGGCGGGGGTCCTGGTGCCATCCCCCCGGCGGGTTCACCCGCCCCCTCGGCCCAGCCGCGGCGGACCGGGAGTGCTTCGGACCGCCGGACGCAGCGCGGGCGCGCCCGGCGGGCTCACGGCGAGACTCCCCGCGGCCGTCCCGATCCCGGCCCTCCCCACGCCGGCTGGCTCCTCGTCCGGAGGGGCTCACGGGCCGACCCGCTCTCGCTGGTCGACGAGCACGACCGCCCACGCGCCCATGCCCTCCCGGCGTCCGAGCGCGCCGAGGCCTTCTGCGCGCTTGGGCGCAACCCGGACCGGCGCCGCGAGGATCCCGGCGAGCGTCGACTCCATTGCCGCCCGGAACGGCGCGAGCACCGGCCACTCGGCGACGAGCGCCACGTCTGCGTTCTCGACGCCGAGCCCGGCCTCGTGCAGCGCCTCGACCACCTCGCGAAGCAGCTCCGTGCTCGCAGCACCAGCGAAGCGCTCGTCCCCGGCCGGGAAGCGCGTGCCGAGGTCGCCCATGCCGGCTGCGCCGAGCAGGGAGTCGGCGAGCGCGTGCACAACGACATCGGCGTCGCTGTGCCCAGCCAGCCCGGGTACGCCGGGGATGACGACGCCTCCGAGGACGAGCGGGCGCGCCGGGTCCCCCGAGAAGGGGTGCAGATCCACGCCGAGCCCCACGCGCATCATCGCGCCCCTGCGTCGAGCCACGCCTGCGCGAGCCGCAGATCCGCCGGCGTCGTCAGCTTCATGTTCCACTCCTCGCCCGACACCAGTGCCACCCTGCCCCCAGCGGCCTCGACGAGGCTCGCGTCGTCGGTCGCCTCCGGGGCGCCCTCGTGGGCCGAGCGCAGCGCCGCACTGCGGAACGCCTGGGGCGTCTGCACGGCGACGAGCGACTGCCGGTCGAGCGTGGCCCGTACCCAACCGTCTCGCACGGACTTGAGCGTGTCCCGGACGGGAAGCCCAGGCACTGCCCCGTCCGCACCGCTGCGCACTGCGGTCACGACACGGGAGAAGAGCGACTCCGAGGCGAGGGGACGAGCGGCGTCGTGGACGACGACGATCCCCACCGAGCTCGGCACCACGGCCAGCCCGGCCCGGACCGACTCCGAGCGGGTCGCCCCGCCCACCACCACTGCATCCACACCCGCTAGCCCGGCCTCGAGCCGGTCCACGGGGAGCACCACGACAACGTAGTCACTGCTGCGACGGGCGAGCCGGACCGACCGCTCGAGCACCGTCTCCGCCCCGAGCCGAGCGAACTGCTTCGGGCCGCCGAAACGCCGCCCGGAACCGGCCGCCACGACGATCGTTGCCACGTCGCCGTCCGACGGCACCACCCCCGCTACGGGAGCACCTCGTCGAGGCGCTGCTCCGCCTCCTCCTCGCTGACCCCGATCGCGAAGGTCAGCTCCGAGACGAGGATCTGGCGCGCGCGAGTCAGCATCTTCTTCTCCCCCGCAGAGAGCCCCTTGTCCTTGTCCCTGATGGAGAGGTTCCGGACGACCTCGGCGACCTGGTAGATGTCGCCGGACTTCAGCTTCTCCTGGTGGTTCTTGTAGCGGCGGGACCAGTTGGTCGGCATCCGCGCCTCCTTCTTGCGGAGCACGGCGAAGACCTCCTCGACCTCCTCGTCGTTGATCACCTCCCGCAGCCCCACCTCGTCGGTGTTGTCCGCGGGCACGAGCAAGGTCAGGTCCCCGTAGGCGAGCTTCAGGACCAAGTACTCCCGCGACGCGCCGAAGGCTTCCCGCTTCTCGCGCCGCTCGATCACCGCCGCCCCGTGGTGGGGGTACACGACCTTGTCACCGACGTCGAACGCCATCCTGCTCCCTCGTCCAAGCCCCGGCTGCGCACCCCGGGGAGGGTGGCACCCGGAGACCGATCGCTCCCAGGGTAGGGGGCGGGCTCAGGGAGGACAACTCGACCAGGCCGGAGCAAGACAACGGCCCGGGCAGGCACCGCAACGGGGCCCGACTCCCCGTCGGCCGGCTGCGGTCGCGACGGGGGATCGGGCGGGGTACCCGTCGCGCGGGTCACCCATGACGGGCCGGCACGCTCCCACCCTCCCCGAGCGACCCCGGAGCTCGCCCGCGCCTGCCCCGCGCGACGTCACCGAGCGGGAGGCCGGCCGCGCTGGCGAGCTCCTCGTCGGAGGAGCGGAGTGCCTCCTCCACCGAGCCGAAGTGCTCGAGCACACGCTCGAGGACCGAGGGGCTCGCGAGCAACCGGGCGAGCACGCGGTAGCCCCGCGGCACGACCCTGGAGTCGACATCGAAGCCCTCGTCCCCGAGCCCGAGCTCGCGCGCGACCCGCCCGACGTCGCTCAGCTCCGACGTGGCCATGCCGGCGAGGCGGTCCAACGCCTCGTCCAGGTACGGCGCTCGAGCGGGTCGCAGGTAGTCCCGGAGCAGCATCCGCCGCTCGTCGTCCACCCCCCCCATCAGCTCCTCGAGCTGGAGCTGGAGCATCCGGCCGTCGTCGCCCAGCTCGACGAGATAGCTCTCCACCTCCTCGGCGATGCGCCGCACCATCTCGGCTCGCTGGAGGACGCCGGCGACCTCCCGGGTCGAGACGTCCTCGCCGATCTCGCGAGCGAGGAGCTGGCTCGCCGCCCCGTCGAGGCGATGCTTGTAGCGCTCGAGCGTCGCCAGCGCCTGGTTGGCGCGGTCGATGACGTCCGCGATCGGACGGAGCTGGTGGCGCTCGTTCCCGCGGTAGACGGCGATCGTGGAGAAGTCCTCCGAGACCGAGATGACCGGCACGTCGATCGAGCGGGCCACCCGCTCGGCCGTGCGGTGCCGGGTGCCGGTCTCACCCGTCGGGATCGACGGGTCGGGGACGAGATGGACGTTCGCCCGCGCGATGCGCGATCCGTCGGCTGCAAGGATCAACGCGCCGTCCATCTTCGCGAGCTCGGACAGCCGCTGCGGGCTGTACTCGGCGTCGACCAGGAAGCCTCCCGAGCAGATCGCCAGCACCGCCGGCCCATCCCCGACGACGATGAGGGCGCCGCGATCTGCGAGCAGGATGCGATCCAGACCGGCACGGAGCTGCTGGCCCGGCGCCACCGCCATGAGGGCTTCCGTCATGGCTGCACTCCAGCGCGGCGCCACGCCAGTCATGTTACGACAGGTCGCGCCGCCGGAGGCTGCCCCGGCGCGTCTCGGACGGCGGAGGGGTCAGCCGTTCCCGAGACTCGCGAGGGCGCGCAGGCCACCCGAGGTCACCCTGCCCGCCCCCTGCTCGCGCCAGAGGCCGAGCGCATCGATGGCCTCCGCGACACCACGGACGCGCAGCTCCTCGATCCCGGCCGGCGCCGGCGGCGCCGAGGCCGGGAGCACGGCCCGGCGGAAGCCGAGCCGGGCCACCTCCGCCAGACGACGATCGGTCTGCGCCACCTGGCGCACCTCGCCGCCGAGACCGACCTCCCCGAACGCGACGACGTCCTCGGGGAGCGCCACCCCGGCAGCGGCGGACGCCAGCGCGAGGGCGAGCGAGAGATCGGCCGCGGGCTCCTGGACGCGCACGCCGCCCACGGCGGAGACGAAGATGTCCGCTCGCGCCAGCTCGACGCCGACCCGCCTCGCGAGCACGGCGAGGATCAACGCGAGACGCCCAGCGTCGAGCCCCTGGGCAGAGCGCCTCGGCGGGCCACTCACCGGCTCCGAGACGAGCGCCTGGACCTCGACGAGGAGCGGCCGGCGTCCTTCCATCGCGGCGACGACCACCGAGCCCGGGATGCCCCGGCGGCGATCCGTGAGCAGCAGCGACGAGGGGTCGCCGACCGGGGCGAGGCCGTCGGGGTCCATCGAGAACAGCCCGAGCTCCCCGGTCGGGCCGAAGCGGTGCTTGAGCGCCCGGAGGAGTCGGAGCGCGTGGTGGCGCTCGCCCTCGAAGCTGAGCACGGTGTCCACGAGGTGCTCGAGGACGCGAGGTCCCGCGATTGCGCCGTCCTTGGTGACGTGCCCGACCAGGAGCACGACCGGCCCGTCGGCCTTCGCGAGGCGCACGAGCCGGCCACCGGCCTCTCGGACCTGCACGAGCGACCCCGGGCTCCCGTTGCGCTCCGGCTCGAACACGGTCTGGATCGAGTCGACGGCGACCACGGCCGGCCGGAGCGCGCGCACGACCTCCTCGATCGCCGGGAGGCGGTGCTCCGCGACGAGCCAGAGCTCGCTCGGCAGCGGGCCGAGACGCTCGGCCCGCTGGCGCACTTGTGCAGCCGACTCCTCGGCTGCGACCAGGAGGGCGCGCCTCCCGCTCGCCGCCACGCCGGCCAGGGCTTGGAGGACGAGGGTGGACTTCCCGATGCCGGGTTCCCCGCCGAGCAGCGTCACCGAGCTCGGGACGAAACCGCCGGCGAGCACCCGATCGAGCTCCCCGATCCCGGTCGGCGTGGCCGGCGCATCCGCCGCGAGCACCTCGGCGAGCGGGATCGGGACGCTTGCGTCGACGGTCGGTACCGCCACCCGCTCCGGGCGAGACTCGACGAGCGTGTTCCACTCGCCACAGGTGGCACACCGCCCCGTCCAACGCGGGCTCGAGGCGCCGCAGGCGCTGCAGACATGGGGAGGTTGGCGCATGCAGGGACGGTAGCCACGGGCTCTGACAGCCTCCCGGTCGGCGCTCAGTCGGGAGGGCTCCCCGCGCCCGCGAGCTCGACGGGCGGTGGCTCGAGCCCCTCGATCGTCCGGAAGACGATCTCGCTGTCCTCGGCGTCGACGATGATGGTCTCGCCGACACGGAACTCCTTCCAGAGGATCCGCTCGGAGAGCGGGTCCTCGACGAGCTGCTGGATGGCGCGGCGGAGTGGTCGGGCGCCGAGCGCCTTGTCGTAGCCGCGCCTGGCGAGCAGACGCTTCGCCTCCGTGGTCAGCTCGAGACCGAGCCCCTGACCATCGAGCTGCGTGCGCACCCGAGCGATCATGAGGTCGACGATCTCGGTGATCTCGTCCTGGGAGAGCTCGTGGAAGACGATCACCTCGTCGATGCGGTTGAGGAACTCCGGCCGGAAGTGGCCCTTCAGCGCCTCGTGCACCTTCTGCTTCATCTTCTCGTGGGTGACGGCCTCGCTCGACTTCGCGAAGCCCACCGACTGCTTCCCGAGATCCGCTGTGCCGAGGTTCGACGTCATGATGAGCACCGTGTTCTTGAAGTCCACCGAGCGGCCCTGCGCGTCGGTCAGGCGACCGTCCTCCAGGATCTGCAGCAGCGCGTTGAACACGTCGACGTGTGCCTTCTCGACCTCGTCGAAGAGCACGACCGAGAACGGCTTCCGGCGCACGGACTCGGTGAGCTGACCACCCTCCTCGTAACCGACGTACCCGGGGGGTGAGCCGACCAGGCGGGAGACGGTGTGCTTCTCCTGGTACTCGCTCATGTCCAGCTGGATCAGCGCGTCCTCGTCGCCGAAGAGGAACTCGGCGAGTGCCTTCGCGAGCTCGGTCTTGCCCACTCCGGTGGGACCGAGGAAGATGAACGAGCCGCTCGGCCGCTTCGGGTCCTTCAGGCCCGCACGCGTCCGCCGGATCGCCCGCGAGAGCGCCTTGATCGCGTCCTCCTGGCCGACGACCCGCTTGTGCAGCTCCTCCTCCATGCGGACGAGCTTCGCCGTCTCCTCCTCGGTGAGTTTGTAGACGGGGATCCCGGTCCAGTTCGCGAGCACCTCGGCGACGACGTCCTCGTCGACGACGTCGAACAGCTCGTTGCCCTGACCCTTCCACTCCTGCTCCAGGGCAGCCTTGCGCTCGAGGCGCTCCTTCTCCTTCGAGGCCAGCCGGTTCGCCTCGTCGGTGTCGTTCCGGTTGAGCGCGGCTTCGCGATCGCGACGCAGCTTCGCGAGCTCCGCCTCGAGGGCGCGGTGGTCGGGCGGACTCGACATCCGCTTGATGCGGAGCTTGCTCCCCGCCTCGTCGATGAGGTCGATCGCCTTGTCCGGGAGGAAGCGGTCGGAGATGTACCGGTCCGCGAGGTTCGTCGCGGCAACGAGGGCCTGGTCGGTGATCGTCACCTGGTGGTGGGCTTCGTAGCGGTCACGCAGCCCCTTCAGGATCTCGATGGTGTGCGCGAGCGACGGCTCCTCGACCTTGATCGGCTGGAAGCGGCGTTCGAGGGCTGCGTCCTTCTCCAGGTGCTTGCGGTACTCGTCGAGTGTCGTCGCCCCGATGGTCTGGAGCTCTCCCCGGGCGAGCATCGGCTTGAGAATGCTCGCGGCGTCGATCGCACCTTCGGCCGCACCGGCACCCACGAGGGTGTGGAGCTCGTCGATGAAGAGGATGATGTCGCCCCGGGTACGGATCTCCTTGAGCACCTTCTTCAGGCGCTCCTCGAAGTCACCCCGGTACCGGCTCCCGGCGACGAGCGCGCCGAGGTCGAGGGTGTAGAGCTGCTTCCCCTTGAGCGTCTCGGGCACCTGGTTGGACACAATGCGTTGCGAGAGGCCCTCGACGATGGCGGTCTTGCCGACGCCCGGCTCCCCTATCAGCACCGGGTTGTTCTTCGTCCGTCGCGAGAGGACCTGCATCACCCGCAGGATCTCGACGTCGCGGCCGATGACCGGGTCGAGCTTGTGGTCGCGCGCCAGTGCGGTGAGGTTCCGGCCGAACTGGTCGAGCACCGGCGAGCCGGACTTGACCTCCTCGCCGGATCCGCCCGGCGCAACCCCGGTCGGCACGTCCCGGCCCTGCGCCCCGGACAGGAGTTGGATCACCTGCTGGCGCACCCGTGGGAGGTCCGCGCCGAGGCTCTGCAGCACGGTGGCTGCGACCCCCTCGCCCTCCCGGACCAGCCCGAGCAGCATGTGCTCCGTGCCGATGTAGTTGTGGCCGAGCTGGAGCGCCTCGCGGAGCGACAGCTCGAGGACCTTCTTCGCACGGGGCGTGAAGGGCGGCGAGCCGGTCGGCGCGCTCCCAGCGGGGCCGATGGTCTCCTCCACCTTCTCGCGGACGGCCTCGAGCGTCACCCCGAGCTGCTCCAGGGCCTTCGCGGCGATGCCTTCGCCCTCGTGGATCAAGCCCAGCAAGATGTGCTCGGTCCCGATGAAGTTGTGGTTCAGGAGCCGCGCCTCTTCCTGGGCAAGTACGAGGACCCTGCGTGCTCTGTCTGTAAAGCGCTCGAACAAGTGTCCGCCTCCCTGGACGGCTCGTGTGGTAATCCCACTGTACCGGGGCTCCTGCCCGGAGTGGCACCCGCCCGTTCCGTCGGCTATTGCTGCTTCCTGTCGCGGTTCGCCTAAGTTCCTCCATGGTGAACGTCGCAGATCTCCTCGGCCTTCCATGCCTCGACACCGACCTCGAGCGTGTCGAGGTCGCGCTCCAGCGCGAGGCGGCGACGGAGGATCCGTTCCTCGCCGAGGTCACGACGCACCTCATCGCCGCCGGCGGCAAGCGCCTGCGCCCCCTCCTCACGTTGGCCGCCGCGGCCAGCTCCGAGAAGGAAGCGACCGAGGAGGTGCTGCTCGGGAGCGTCGCCGTGGAGCTCGTCCACATCGCGTCCCTGTACCACGACGACGTGATGGACGAGGCCGAGCATCGCCGCCAGGTCCTCTCCGTGAACGCTCGCTGGGGAAACCTCGTCGCCGTCGTCGCCGGCGACTTCCTCCTCGCACGTGCGGCGGGCATCGCCGCCTCCCTCGGGACCGAGGTCGCGAGCCTGCTCGCGGCCACCCTCGGGCGCATGTGCGAGGGACAGGTCGCGGAGGTGCACGCGGCGTTCGACGCAGAGCGACCGGAGCCGAGCTACCTGAACGCGATCGCAGGGAAGACCGCGTCGCTGATGGCCTGTTCCTGCCGGATCGGTGCGCTCACGTCCGGGCTGGACGGGTACGCGCGCGACGCGCTCACCGAGTTCGGCGAGGCGCTCGGCATGGTGTTCCAGATCCGAGACGACATCCTCGACGTCGTCGCCTCCGACGAGGAGCTCGGCAAGGAGGCCGGGCAGGACCTGGTCAAGGGCATCTACACCTTGCCGGTTCTGCGTGCGCTCGCGGATCCCGAGGCCGGACCGGAGCTCCGCTCGATCCTCGGTCGTCCCCTCGGCGACGCGGACCGGGCACTCGCCCGGAGCGTGATCGCGGGATCCGGCGCCATCGCGGAGGCGACGGCGGAGGCACGGCGCTGGGCAGATCGTGCGCACGGCGCGGCCAGCGCCCTGCCGCCGTCGCCAGCCGGCGAGGCACTCGCCCGCCTACCCCACGCCCTCCTCGACACGCTGGCCGTCCCGACGCTCTGAGCGGCGAGGCCTCCGGGGCACGTGCGCCGGAGGCCCAGCAACGTCCTGGTCGCCCGACGGTGTGCCTCCCTACGGGCCGAGCGGCCGGAGTGTCGGGAACGCGATCACCTCGCGAATGTTGGCGGTGTCCGTGAGGAGCATCACCAGGCGGTCCACCCCGAGACCGAGCCCACCAGCGGGCGGCAGCCCGTGCTCGAGGGCGAAGAGATAGTCCTCGTCGACCAGCATTGCCTCGTCGTCCCCTGCCGCTCGGGCCGCCGCCTGCGCCTCGAAGTTCCGGCGCTGGATCTCGGGGTCGCCCAGCTCCGAGAACGCGTTCACGAGCTCGCGGCCGGCGACGATGGACTCGAAGCGCTCCACGAGCCCGGGCTCACTCCGGTGCGGGCGCGCAAGTGGGGAGACCTCGGCTGGGTAGTCGCAGACGTGCACCGGGTCCCAGAGCGTGCCCTCGACCGTCTTCTCGTAGAGCTCGAGTAGGAGCTTCCCGCTGCCCCACTCGCCCCGAACGGGGATGCCGGCCCCACGGGCGAGCGACTCCAGGTGGGGCCGGTCCTCGAGGTGGATCGTGCAGCCGTGCGCCTCTCCGACGAGCTCGGCCATCGTGGCCCGTCGCCACGGCGGGGTGAGGTCGAGGGATCGCCCCTGGTAGGAGAGCGCCGTCCCGCCGACGACCGCGACGGCGGCCGCTGCGACGAGCTGTTCGACCAGTTCCATCATGTCCCGGTAGTCGGCGTAGGCCTGGTAGCACTCGAGCATCGTGAACTCGGGGTTGTGCCGGGGCGACAGCCCCTCGTTGCGGAAGACTCGGCCGAGCTCGAACACCCGCTCGAAGCCGCCGACGACCAGGCGTTTCAGGTAGAGCTCGGGGGCGATGCGGAGGTAGAGGTCGCTCCGGAGCGCGTTGTGGTGGGTGACGAACGGGCGCGCCGTGGCACCGCCGGGTAGCGGATGGAGGATGGGCGTCTCGACCTCGACGAAACCGCGTCCCTCGAGGTGCCGGCGCAGCGTGGAGACCACCCTCGAGCGAGCGAGCAGCGCGGCTCTCGGGCCTTCGTTCGCCCAGAGGTCGACCTCACGGTGGCGGTAGCGGGCATCGGGGTCCTGCACTCCGTGCCACTTGTCCCCGAAGCCTCGCGCTGCCCGAGCGAGCAGGGACCACCGCGCAACCCTGATCGACAGCTCGCCGCGCTTGGTGGTGACGACCTCGCCCTCGGCCCCGATCCAGTCCCCCACCCGGGACCGGACCAGCTCGCCGAAGTCCTCCGTGAAGCCTGCGCCGGCGAAGAGCTGCAGGGAACCGGTCCAGTCCGCGAGCGTCGAGAACGCGAGCCGGCCCTGGGGCCGGTGGGCGAGGACCCTGCCGGCGACGCGGACCTCGACACCCGTCGACACCCCCGGATCGAGTGCGCCGAAGCGCTCCACGATCTCGCCGAGCGGCGTCGTATCCGGGAAGCGATAGGGGATGACCGGCGACCCGGAGCCAGGAGCTGCGCCAGCCGGGGGAGAAGTCCCGTTCCCGACGGCCTCGCGCTCCAGCCTCCCGGGAACGCTGCCCGCCGGGCCTGTCTCGTCGGTGCTCACGCCGACCGCTCGGCGTTGCGCCGGAACAGGATCCGCAGGCCATGCAGGGTGAGCCAGGGATCGTAGGTCTCGATCGTACGGCAGTGGGGCGCGATCAGCCCCCCGAGGCCCCCGGTTGCAACCACCCTCGCCGAGCCGAGCTCGTCGAGGAAGCGACGACAGAGGCCGTCTGCCTGGGCTGCGAAGCCGAAGAACGTCCCGGAGCGGATGGCTTCGGCGGTGGAGCGTCCGATCGCGGCCACCGGCTCCGTGAGCTCGACCCTGCCGAGGAGCGAGGCGCGAGCGAACAGCGCCTCGAGACTGACCTCGACGCCGGGGACGATCGCCCCGCCGAGGTATGCCCCGTCCGCGGCGATGGCGTCGAAGGTCGTCGCCGTGCCGAAGTCGACGACGATCACCGGCGTCCCGTAGCGATCCCGGGCGGCAACCGCGTTCGCGATCCGATCGGCGCCGACGTCCTCGGGACGGTGGTACGCGATGGCCATCCCCGTGTCGAGCCCGGGACCGACCACCACGGTCGGAGCGTCGAGGTGCGCGCGGGCCATCTCCTCCCACGCGGACCGCACCCGGGGAACGGTCGAGGAGATGGCGACACCTCCGATCCCGGTCGCGAGGTCCTTCCCCGAGAGCGCCAGGAGCTGGTGGACGAGGAGGAAGAGCTCGTCGGAGGTGTGGGCGGCGTTCGTCTCGAGCCGCCAGTGTGCGACGAGCCCGTCTGCTGCGTCCGCCGGCTCATCCTCGAGCAGTCCGAGGACGGTCTGGGTGTTGCCGACATCGACCGCGAGCAGCATCCGCTCAGTGCCCTCCGGCCGGACCCGGCGCGACCGACCGCTCGGTGGCCACCGGCTCTTGCCTCCCCGTCGGCTCCGTCACGACGCGCTCCTCTCCGAGGTCTCCGTCGGGCCC
>JAJYWE010000002.1:62126-79176 GCA_021791675.1 Actinomycetes bacterium
CGGCGCTCGGCGATGCGCGGATGAGGAACGACCAGATCGTCCTCGGCCACGACCAGTTCCCCGACGAGTAGGACGTCGACGTCGAGCGTGCGCGCCCCCCAGCGCGCACCACGCGTCCGTCCCGCAGCGGCCTCGAGCCGTCGGGCGAGTTCGAGGAGCTCGCGGGGACTGGCCTCGGTCCAGAGCTCGGCCACGGCGTTCAGGTAGGGCCCCTGGCCCTCCGGGCCGCCGACCGGCTCCGTCTCGAAGACGGACGACACCCTCACCAGGTCCGGGAGTGCAGCGATCGCGTCCCGGAGGAACTCCAGCCGTTCGCCCAGGTTCGAGCCCAGCCCGAGAAAGGCGCGACGGGGGACGGGTTCCTCCCCGCCGGGATCAGCCACGCTGCCGACGGATCCGCACACCTGCGCTCTCCACGTCGGCTGGGACGGGAGGCCGGAGCTTTCGCACCGCGACGACCACCGCGGAGACCGTCGGGAAGGCCGCGAGCAGCGAGGAGGCCATCCGGCCCGCGAGATGCTCGAGAAGCTGGGCACTCGGTGGACCGAATGCCGCTCGGACGATGCGGAGCGCCTCCCCGTAGTCGACCGTCGACTCGAGCGCGTCCCGGATCCCCGCCTCCGAGAGGTCGGTCTCGAGGTCGACGTCCACCTCGAAGGGCTGCGCGCGCGTGCGCTCCTCGGCCAGCACGCCGTGGGTGCCGAGCACACGAATCCCGCGGAGCTCGATCGCGTCGGCCGCAGGCGCCACCTTGTCGCCCATCGTCAGCCCGAGCTCCTGCCGGCCCCCACCGCGGCCTCGAAGCCCGCGAGGAGGACGGCCCGCCCATCCGGCCCCATCCGTCGTCCGGCGAGGCGCTCGAGGACGGTGGAGGCCTGGGCAGGCGTCGAGAGGCGGCGGACCCACACGAGGTACGCGGCGGCAACCCCCATCACCGCGTCCCCCATCGTCTCGTGGTGCACGAGCATGCGCTCCTCGGCTGCGACGAGCGCCTCGAGCGCGGCGAGCTGGCCCGGGAGGACGGCGGCGAGATCGGCCGTGCTCGGCAGCGGCAGGTGGGTGCAGGCAAGCTCAGCCGCTTCGTACGCATGGAGGTTGTGCGGGGACGGGAGCAGCGACACGACTCGCGTGAAGCCCTGCTCCTTCAGCCAGAGGATCTCCTCCTGTCGTCGCACGGGCCGGTGGTTCCGGGAGTGCCCGCCTGGTCGTTCGCTGAGGGCGAGCGATCCTGCGAGGACCCAGACGAAGTGGCGCGGTCGCAGTCCGTCTGCCCACCGGCTCTTCATCTCGGCTCCGCGACGAGTCGGTCGTCGAGCAGTCGCGCCGCCTGCGCGACCGCGGCAACGTCGTGCACCCGCACCATCGCGGCCCCCGCGAGCATCGCCGCCACCGCCGTCGCGAGGCTCGGCTCGACCCGGTCGTCCGGTCCGGGCACCGGTTCGCCCGGGCGCGCGCTCACCGTGCCGAGGAAGCGCTTCCGGCTCGTCCCCACCAGCACTGGCGCGCCGTCTGCAACCAGCTCGTCGAGGCGAGCGAGCAGCTCGAGGTTCTGGGCGGCGTTCTTCGCGAAACCAAACCCTGGATCGACCCAGATCTCCGTGAGGCCGAGGGAGCGCCCCCAGGCCAGTCGTGCCGCGAGGAACCGTCGTACCTCGCCGACGAGGTCGTCGTAGTCGGTGAGCGCGTCCATGTTGGCGGGCGTGCCTCTCCGGTGCATCGCCACCCAGCCGGCCCCTGCGGTCGCCGCCACCTCGGCGAGGGAGGCCGAGACGTCGTTCACCAAGCTGGCACCGGCATCGACCGCCGCAGCGGCCACGGCCGGCTTCTGGGTGTCGATCGAGACCCGGACCTCCCCTGCCAGACCCGACACCACGGGCAGGACCCGTTGGAGCTCCTCCGCCTCGGGAACCGGGGCAGCGCCCGGGCGAGTCGACTCGCCGCCGACATCCACGACATCGGCCCCCGCCGAGACCAGCGCCCGTCCGTGTCGGAGCGCCGCCGCGGGCGAGACGTACCGCCCCCCGTCCGAGAAGGAGTCGGGCGTGACGTTGAGCACACCCATCACGAGCGGCCGGGGCACCGACCCAGCGTACGCGCTCGCGCTCGCGCTCCCCCGAGCCCTCGGTCCGCGAACGGGAGCGCGCGGGACCGTGCTCGAGCTGCCCTCGCCCCGCGCGCTCCCGATCGCCGAGCCCGGGGCGGTTCAGCTGCGGTGGAGGAGCTCCATCGCCTCCATACGGGTGCGCGCATCGGTGAGGAACCGGCCGCGCACGGCCGAGGTGATCGTCCTGGCGCCGGGCTTGCGAACGCCGCGGATCGACATGCAGAGGTGCTCGGCCTCGAGCACGACCAACGTGCCCTGGGGCTTCAGCCCCTCCTCGAGGCTGTCAGCGATCTGCGTGGTCATCCGCTCCTGGACCTGCGGGCGACGGGCAAAGCCTTCGACCACCCGTGCGAGCTTCGAGAGGCCCGTGATCCGCCCGTCCTCGTTCGGGATGTAGGCGAGGTGGGCCTGGCCGACGAAGGGGATGAGATGGTGCTCGCAGAGCGATGCGAACGAGATGTCCCGCACCATCACCATCTCGCTGTGACTCTCCGCGAAGCGGACCGCGAGGTGCTCGCCGGGATCCTCGCCGATACCCGCGAAGAGCTCGGCGTAGAGCGCAGCGACACGCCGAGGGGTCTCGAGCAGCCCGTCGCGCTGGGGGTCTTCGCCCGCGGCGACAAGGAGCTCCCGCACTGCAGCCTCGAGGCGCGCGATGTCGACCGGCATCAGGAACGACCCAACGTGGCGCTCATGCTCCGGCCCTCACCCGCTCGGCCCAGACCACGTCCGGCACCGCCCGGAGGGGTGCGCGCGAAGGCCGTGGCCCGACCAGGCTCTCCAGCTCCTCGGCATCGAGGGTCTCCCATGCGACGAGGGCTGAGGCAAGGCGATCGAGGTCGTCGTGGCGCTCCGAGAGGAGCACCCTCGCCCGGAGGTGCGCAGCCGAGAGCAGCCGCTGCACCTCGGCATCGACCTGGTTCTGGAGCACCGTCGGCCGCCGCTCGGGACGAGCGTTGCGCAGGCCGATCCGCGCACTCATCCCGAGCTCCGCGACCATGGAGCGAGCGATCTCCGTCGCACGTTCGATGTCGTCCGCGGCGCCGGTGGTGAGCTGTCCCAGCACGAGCTCCTCCGCGCTCCGGCCGGCCAGCAGGACGACGAGCTGATCGAGCAGCTGTTCCTCCGTCACGATCACACGCTCGTTGGCCGGCAGCGAGAGCGTTCGGCCGAGGGAACGGCCCCGGGCGAGGATCGAGACCCGCTCGACGGGATCGGCGTGCTCGAGTAGGTGGCCCGCCAGGGCGTGTCCCGCTTCGTGGTAGGCGACAACCCAGCGGTCCGCCTCGCCGAGCGCCCGGCCGCGCCGGGCCGGCCCGGCGAGGGCCCGCTCGACCGCCTCGTCGACGTGTGCCCAGCGCACCACGGGCTCGGAGGCCCGGAGGGCGAGCAGGGTCGCCTCTCGCGAGACGCTCGCCAGGTCGCCACCGGTGAAGCCCTGCGTCCGGCGTGCCAGGCGGGTCAGGTCGACGTCCTGGGCGGTCGGGACGCGCCGGAGCTGCACCCCGAGAATCGCCACTCGACCGGCCAGATCCGGCCGCTCGAGGGGCATGACTCGCTCCAGCCGACCCGCTCGGAGGAGGAGGGGATCGACCAGCTCTGGTCGGGTCGCGGTGCCGAGGACCACGACCGGCGTCAGGGGGTCGAGGTCCGTGAGCTCCTCGACGAGCTGGGCGAGCACCCGGTCTCGACCCTCTCCGGCCAGCCCTGTCCCGCCCTCCGCACCGGGGGCGCCGAGCTCGTCGAGGCCGTCGAGGAGGACGACGGCCGGTGCGTGGACACGCGCCTCGCGAAACACCCCCCGCACCCTCGCCGCACCCGCCACACCGCTCAGGTGGCTCAACTCCGCCGGACGCAGCTCGAGCAGTGGTCGGCGCGCCTCGCCAGCGAGCGCCCGGGCGAGGAGCGTCTTGCCACTCCCCGGCGGACCAGTGAAGAGCGTCCCACGCGGGGGCTGGGCTCCGAGCACGGCGAAGCGCTCCGGCGCGCGCAGGAACAGCCGCACCTCCTCCAGCTCTTCGAGCACCCCGTCGAGCCCGCCGACGTCGGCAAAGCGCACCGACGGCACGCGCCGCCGAGCCGGTGAGTCCCGCTCGAGGCGCCGTCCGCCGCGACACCGACGGGCGGCCGCCCGGTCGGGCCTCGCACGACCCGACGTCGCGACGAGCCAGGCGCCGAGCCCGACCAGCACCGTGAAGGGGGCGAACGCCTCGAGGCCGACCGGGAGCCGGCCGGTGAGCGACGCGACGAGACCGGCACCCAGCACGAGCCCGGTGCAGAGGACAACCCGCCGGCCCCGGCGCCGAGCCTCGCGCCTCTGCCGGGTAGCGCTTCGCTGCGTACGGGTCCCGGCTGGCCGCGTGGGGACGGTCACCAGTCGCGTGGGGGACACCGCCCTCCCGGTGGAACGAGCCAGCGAGGGGCCCCCCGCGCGGGAGGCCTTGGCTGGCTCCGCACGACGAGCTGCTCGACCGACGGCAACTCGCTTGCGGGGAGCGGGTGACCTTCGAGCAGACGTCACGGCGCTACCACCTCACCAACCTCGAGCTGGCGGAGATCGGGGAGGTTGCGATAGCGCTCACCGACATCGAGGCCGTACCCGACGACGAACGACGCGGGGATGGTGAAGCCGACGTAGCGGAGCCCGAGCGGCACCCGCTGTAGGCCCTCCTTGACCAGGAGGGCACACACCTCGAGCGAGGCGGGCTTTCGCGCCTCGAGGTTCCGCCGCAGGTAGGAGAGGGTGAGACCGCTGTCGACGATGTCCTCCACGACCAGGACGTGGCGGCCGGAGAGGTCCAGGTCCAGGTCCTTCACGATCCGGACGATGCCACTGGTCTTCGTCGCGGCCCCGTAGGAGGCGACCGCCATGAAGTCCACCTCGAGTGGGAGGTCGATCGCCCGGACGAGGTCGGCCATCAGGACGAAGGCCCCCTTCAGCACACCCACCAGGAGCGGGCGCAGACCCGCGTAGTCGGCCGTGATCGCGGCACCGAGCTGCACGACGCGCGCGGCCAGCTCCTCAGCGGAGAGCACTACCGGACCGAGGGGCGGGTCACCCGGCGCGCGCCGGTCCTCGCTGCCGGACATGCGCTCCGGCAGCGTGAGGACGCGCCGGGCTGCCCCGTCTCCGCTCACCGAGACTGACCCTATCGCACGGGTCCGACAACGTCCGGTCCGACACCCGCCCGCCGGTGTCAACCGGCTCAGCTGCGCGGGCCTCGGCCCCGATCCGCCCCGCCAGAGGGCGCTACCGCGGGCGGCGGGGTGTTCGCAAGCACCAGGACCAGCCTCCCCGCCCGTCTCTCGATCCTGGTATGCGGCGCCACCTCTGTCGCCCGGCGCCAGCCGGCCGCCACCTCGAGCACTCGCTCGACCGCCGCGAGGTTCGGGGGGTGCGGGGACCCTCCCCGCAACCAGGCACGCACTGCTCGGCGTGCAAGGGGTCGCGGTGCTGCGAGCAGGCTGGCCGGATCAGTCGGGTCGAGGGCCGAGGCGAGCGCCTCGAGGTGGGCCACCTCGTCCGCGAGCACGCCAGCCTGGCGTGCGAGGATCGGCACCAGGTCCCGGCCGGCGATCTCCGCCAGGAGCGGGAGCAGGCGATGACGGACCTGGTTCCGGCGAAAGCGGAGGTCGTCGTTCATCGGGTCCCGAAAGGGCGCCAGGCCAACCCGGCGGCAGATCTCCTCGGTCTCGCTGCGCCGGAGGTCGAGGATCGGATGCGTGGGGCCGGGGCGCATACCTGACAGCCCGTCTGCGCCGGCACCCCGCAGCAGGTTGAGCAGGACGGTCTCGGCCTGGTCATCCGCGGTGTGGCCCGTCGCCGTCCCGACGGGAAGGGCTGCGAGCCGGGCCGCACGCGCTCGCGCCTCGAGGTTCGGGCCCAGCCCGACCTGGACACGACGGACCTCGAGGTCTGCGCCGAGCCGGACGGCAGCGTCCCGCACGAGGTCGATCTCCCGCTCGCTCGAGCGCAGGCCGTGCGCGACGTGGACCGCGACGACCCGTCGGCCGGTGGTGGCCGCCAGCGCGAGCGCGGCGAGCGAGTCGGGCCCACCCGAGACCGCCACGCGAAGCGGACCCTGCGGCGCGAAACGCGCCCGGACCACGAAGTCCTCCAGGTCGACCTCAGGCGGCACCGGGCCGGACCCGCCGTACCCACCGATCCGGCTCGGCAAGCTCCTCGGCCGCCGGTAGCCAGTCGGGGCCCCTCCAGACGAGCGAGAGCAGCTCGGGACCGCCCTCCGCCTCGACGGCGGCAATGAACCGCTCTCCCTGCTCGTACTGGCGGAGCTTCGCCTCGATCCCGAGCAGCTGGCCGACCAGCCTCCCGAGCCCCTGCGCCGACCCGCGACGCTCGTGCAAGACGGCGGCGAAGCGGCCGGCGCTCGGGAGGGAGCCCCCCCCTGCCCGATCCATGACGACGTCGCCGTGTCCTTCGAGCAGGGCCATCAGCGCCTGGATCCGCCCGAGGGCGACGCGCTGCTCGGCGCTCGCGACGAGCGAGACAATCCCCGCCTCTGCGAGGGGGTTCCGCCCGGCCGCGAGCTCCCCGACCACCCTGCGGACCCGCTCGAGCAGCTGGCGAGGGTCGGTCTCGAGACCTCCCACGGTGTCGGAGACCAGCCCACTGAAGTACGGACGCAGCCACGGCACCCCGGTGAACTGGGCACGGTGCGTGAGCTCGTGGAGGACCACCCAGAGCCGGAACTCCCGGGGTGGGAACCCGTAGCGGTGCTCGAGTTGGAAGAGGTTCGGAGCAACCAGGTAGACGATGTCCTGCTTCGCTCGCTCCTCGCCCTCCTCGACGAGCAAGAGGTCGTACTGTCCGAGGACACGAGTCGACATCCAGCCGAGGAGGAGCCCCATCTGCACACCCGCTGCGACGCGGCCGGCATCCGCGAGCGGCCCGGGAAGTGGGCGCCGCGCGAGCCGATCCAGCAGCGGCGCGAGCAGTCGACGGAACGAGTCGATGTTCGCCCGGACCCACCCCTCGCGGTCGGTGAGCACGACCCGGGCGGGCGACGGCGGGGTGAGGCCCGTCTCCCTCGCCACGAGCGCCTCACCGAGCGGGACGAGATCCTCGAGCTCGCTCCGGGCAGCGGCGAGATGGTAGGAGCGCGAGTAGGGCTCTCGCCCGCCGACTACGGACGCAACGCGCGCTGCGACGTCCCACGCCACCGGCTCCCGGGCCACGTCGGCACGCTACCGGCTCGGGCCCGTTGGCGGTCGACGCCCTCACGGCTCAGAGAGGAACGCACCGACCTCGACCCTCCGAACCAGCCGCCAGGAGACCCGGCAGCCGGACGTCTCAGTCGATCTTCCTGCCGCGGGTCCGGGGGACGACCATGGGCTCGTGCTGGGCGCAGAACTTCCCGTTGTTGTACTGCGAGAGCCTGGTCTCGCAACCCGGCTCCTGGCAGACCCGCCCGCGCCCATAGGCCTTGGAGGGACGCTCGCTCCCGGCTAGGCCGCTTGCCCCGACCGATCCTTCAGTCATAACCACACTAACTACCACTGAATGTTGGCTATTCCCCAGACGTCCTGGCTGGTCAACAGCGGGGAGAGCGGCTCAACCGGGGTCCCAGCACGGGAGGACCCCGCAGAGCGGCTCGGCGCGAAGGCGCCCTCCGGAGGGGCCGCCAGGCGGACCGACCCCGTACGCAGCGACGCGAGGCAGGCCAATCGACTCGCTCGCATCCACCCCGCCGGGGTGCTTCGGTCAGGAGCGGCCCGGGGTCGATCCCCCGATGCGGCGTCCAGCGGCAGCCTCCCGCTCCGAGCGAAGCGCTGCCGCAACCCGGTCTCGCAGGGTCGACGGGGGCTGCTCACGGCAGTGCCCGGCAACGATGCTCCGGAGCTCGGCCTCGAAGTCGTAGGCCTCGAGACAGGGGTTGCACTCGTCGAGGTGCGCCTGGATCGCGCGCCGACGCTCCTCGGTCAGCTCCCCGTCCAGGTAGTGGTAGAGCCGGTGGATCGCCTCCTGGCAGCCGCCGTCCTCGCTCGAACCGCTGTGCTCGGTCATCCCCACCATCACCCGCCTTGCGTCGGCACGAGCCCTCGCTCCAGCCCGTATTCGGCCAACGCCTTCTGGAGGGCCCTTCTTCCGCGATGGAGGCGGCTCATCACGGTCCCGATCGGGACGCCGGTGATCTCGGCGATCTCCTTGTAGGAGAACCCCTCGACGTCTGCGAGGAGCACCGCGAGGCGGAACTGGTCGGGCAGCGACTCGATCGCGCCTTTGACCTGGTCGTCCGTCAGGTGCTCGAGCACCTCCTCCTCGGCACTCCGACCTGCCTGGGCTGCTTCCAGCCCACCGAGGCGCCGGTAGAGGTAGAGATCCTCGATGTCCTCGATGTCGCTCTGCTCCGGCCGGCGACGGCGCGCGCGGTAGGCGTTGATGTAGGTGTTGGTGAGGATCCGGTACAGCCAGGCCTTCAGGTTCGTGCCCTCGGCGAAGCTGTCGAATGCCCGGTAGGCCTTCAGGTAGGTCTCCTGCACGAGGTCTTCCGCGTCCGCAGGGTTCCGGGTCATGCGGATCGCTGCGCCGTAGAGCGAGTCCATGTGCTCCATGGCAAGCTCGGCGAAACGCTCACGGTCGGCCACGCTGGCACCCTACCCAGGTGGCGGGGAGCGAACGCCCACGAGACTCGGCACGAGAGAGCGGGGCGTGGACCGCCCGCGTGGTGGCTGCCCCGGGCCGGGCTCCTGCTCGCGCCGGCCTCGGGGACGAAGAGCCCGAGAGGGGACTCGAACCCCTGACCTGCTCATTACGAGTGAGCTGCTCTGCCGACTGAGCTACCCGGGCGCGCCCGGAAGTCTACGGGGTAGCTGAGTTGCGGCGGTCGACTTCGTGCGGGGTGCGGGGGGGCTGGCGGTCGGCCACTTGGGGGCCCCGGGGGGGAGCTGGCGCTCGAGCCCGTGCCGGCGCCGAGGGAGCAGCCGACGGCCGGGCAGCGGGCCGCCCAGTCGCCAAGGTTCAGCCGTCGAAGTCCGCTCGGCGGCGCCCGAGCGCAAGGAGGAGCGCTTGCAGGAGGAGGGTCTCGTTCGGATTGTGCACGAGCGCTCGACCGGCTCGGCCGAGCGCGTCCACCGCCGAGAGCGCGTCCGAGCGCCCCGCCGGCGAAGCGAAGAGCCGGTCCGCATAGACCCGCTCGATCGCTGCGAGCCCTTCGCGCAGCTCCTCCTGACGGTGGAGGCGCAGCTCCCGGCGGTGGCGGTCCTCGAGCTGCGCCCGGGACGGCCTGCTCTCCTCGCGGTCAGCGGCGGCCTCGGTGGCCAGGCGCGCGAGCTGTTCCGCCTGCGCCGAAGCCAGCCCGGCCGCCGCCGCGTCGAGGGAAGCAACGAGCTCGTCCACGAGCCCGACGACCGTGACGCCGCTGCCGTCGAGGCGACTCGGGACCGCCGCCCATGCCGCTCGCCGCGCCGCGAAGCCTGGGTCCCGAGCCAGCTGTCGCGCGCGGTCCAACCGTCCATGCGCCGCGTCGGCCGCTCTCCGGGCCCGTTCGGGTTCGGCCCCTTCGGCCGCCAGCACCGCGGCGACCTGGCTCGGTGAAAGTGGCTGGAAGCGCACGAGCACGCAACGGCTTGCGATCGTCGCGAGCGACGACGGCAGCGCGGCTGCGAGTAGGACGAACACCGTCCAAGGCGGGGGCTCTTCGAGCGTCTTGAGCAGCGTCGGCGCCACAGGGCCGAGGAGGTGGACGTCCTCGACGACAAGGACCTGGCGGCCGGCTTCCAGGGGGGACCGCTGGGCGAGTGCGACGAGCTCGCGGATCTCCTCGAGCCGTCCGACGCCGGGCTGGCGCCGGCCGAGCACCACATCGGGGTGCCGCTCGGCCGCCACGAGCCGGCACTGCCGGCACTGCCCACAGCCACCGGTCGGACAGACCAGCGAGGCTGCGAACGCAGCCGCTCCCTCGCGCATGCCGCTCCCTGGCGGACCGACGAAGAGGTAGGCGTGGACGGGACGGAGCCGAGCCGCGTCGAGGAGCGTGTGGGCTGCAGGCTGGCCTTGCAGGGCAGCAGCGAGGAGCGGTGAGGGTCGGGCTCCCGTCGCCTCTGGGTCGGGCGGGGTCAGGCTCGTCGTCTCACGATCGGACTGCGCCGCTTCGTCCGACTCCGGGCCCAGCGCGGGCCGTGGCGCCTCAGCAGCGCGGGAGGCGCCGGACGGTGTCGGGACCTGCGAGACGAGTCCACCTCGTGAGCTGGGCGTCCCGGCTGAGGCGGGGGAGGCGCCGGACGGTGTCGGGACCTGCGAGGGAGTGGTCACCCCGGGTCCCGGGAGGGCTGGGCCAACGCCACGGTCGCCCGCGTGGCGAGCCAGTCCTCGACGGCGGTCGCGATCGAGCGCTCCACCTCCTCCGGCGGCCCGCCCGCGTCGACGACGAGCCAGTGGGTCGGGTCGGCAGTCGCCAACTCGAGGTAGCCCTCGCGCACCCGGCGGTGGAAGGCGAGCCCGGCTGCCTCGATGCGATCCCCTGGCACGTGCCGGCGGCTGGCGGTGAGCACCGGGTCGGCGTCGAGCAGGACCGAGAGGTCCGGCCACCACCCGCCCGTTGCCCAGTCGCAGAGCTGGCGCAGGTCCTCCCGGTCGAGCCCCCGACCGAAGCCCTGGTAGGCGAGCGTCGACCCGCTGAAGCGGTCGGTCACCACCGTCCGCCCCGCCTCGAGCGCCGGGCGGACGACCTCCGCCATGTGGGCGGCGCGGTCGGCGAGCACGAGCAGGGTCTCGGCGCGGGGGTCCAGCGAGCGTAGCCCCGCTTCGAGGAGCAGCCCTCGGAGTGCCTGGCCGAGCGCCGTCCCCCCGGGCTCGCGCGTGACCACCGCTCCGAGACGCGCCGCAAGGGCAGTCGCCTGGGTCGACTTCCCGACCGCCTCGCCGCCCTCGAGCGCTACGAGGAGGCCGCGCCGGCGGTCGCCGTCGCCGTTGCCCATCGGGTCAGCCTGCGGAGCGCTTGCGCCGCCCTGCCGACGGGCGCGGCCGAGGTCGCTCCCGCGGGGGTGCCGCTCTCCGCTCTGCCAGCAGCTCGGCGGCCCGCTCCGCCGTGAGGGACTCGGGGGTGTCGCCCCGACGGAGTGAGGCGTTGGTCTCCCCGTCGGTCACGTACGGCCCGAACCGGCCCTCCCGGAGGATCATCGGCTTGCCCGTCGCAGGGTCGGGCCCGAGCTCGGCAAGCGGGGCTGCAGCCGCACGGCGACGCATCGCCTTCGGCTGGGCCAGCAGCGCCAGGGCGTCCTCGAGCGTGCAGGTGAACAGCGCGGCTTCACTCGGGAGACTCCGGGTATCGCTCCCACGCTTCACGTAGGGTCCGAAGCGACCGTTCGCCACGACGACCTCGACCCCGCCCTCGTCGGTGCCGACCACCCGAGGCAAGCGGAGCAGCTGGAGCGCCTCGTCGAGGCTGAGGGTCTCGGGGCGCATGGAGGCGAGCAACGAGGCGGTCCGTGGTCTGTCGGTCTTGGCGGCCCGCGCGCGTCCGTTGCTCGCGCCCTCCGCGCTCTCCTCGGGCATCCCGAGCTGGACGTAGGGACCGAAGCGGCCGCTCCGGAGCACGACCGGCTCCCCTGTCTCCGGATCCGCGCCGAGCACCCGGTCCCCGCTCGGCGCGACCAACAGCGCGAGGGCGCGCTCGAGCGTCAGCTCGTCCGGGGCGAGCTCGGGTGGCACCGGCGCGCGCTCGTCTCCTCGCTGGAGATAGGGGCCGTACCGTCCGACCCGCACCACCACCGGGGTCCCCGACGGGTCGGAGCCGAGCGGGATGGAGTTCACCTCGCGAGCGTCGATCTCTGCCAGCTGGTCGGCGACGAGGCGTCGGAGCCCGAGCCCATCGCCGTCTCCCGTCCCGAAGTAGAAGCGTTCGAGGTAGGGGAGCGCCTCCTCGGCGCCGCTCGCGATCCCGTCGAGCTCGTCCTCCATCGCCGCCGTGAAGTTGTAGTCGACCAGTGACGCGAAGTACCGCTCGAGGAGGCCGACGACGGCAAAGGCGATGAACGAAGGGACGAGCGCACTCCCCCGCTTGGTGACATACCCGCGCTCGAGGATCGTGGAGATGATCGAGGCGTACGTCGAAGGTCTACCCACCCCGAGCTGCTCGAGCGCGCGCACGAGGCTTGCCTCGGTGTACCGGGCCGGCGGCTGGGTGGCATGTCCCTCCGCCTCAGCCCCGGCCACCGTCGTCACGTCCCCTGCGCTGAGCGCCGGCAGGTGGCGCTCGGCATCCTCGAGCTCGGCGTCCGGATCGTCGCTCCCCGCCACGTACGCGCGGAGGAAGCCCGGGTCGGCGAGGACTCGCCCACTCGCGGAGAGCTCGAGCTCGTGCGGGCCGGGGCGAATCGCCTCCTCACCCCCGGCATCCGAGCCGGCAGCGTCGCTCCCCGAGCCAGCGGTATCGCCTCCCCGCCCGGGTTCCGCGGCCGGGTCCGGGTCGACCTCCACGGTGGCCACCAGGCGCACCGTCGCCGAGGTTCCGACGGCGTCGTTCATCTGCGACGCGACCGTGCGCTGCCAGACCAGCTCGTAGAGGCGCGCCTCGTCCGGAGGGAGCGCCGCTGCGACGGTGGCCGGGAGCCGGAAGGTCTCGCCAGCGGGCCGGATGGCCTCGTGCGCCTCCTGCGCGTTGCGAACCTTCGAGCGGTAGTGGCGGGGCGCGTCGGGCACCGACTCGGCCCCGAAGAGCTCGCGTGCCTGGGCGCGCGCCGCCGCGACGGCGACCTCGGCGAGCTCGGTGGAGTCGGTCCGCATGTAGGTGATGTAGCCCCCCTCGTAGAGGCGCTGTGCGACCGACATCGTCCGCTGCGCGGAGAAACGCAGTTTGCGGGCGGCCTCCTGCTGGAGGGTCGAGGTCATGAACGGGGGGTGTGGGCTGCGACGGAACGGTTTCTCCTCCACCGAGCGCACGGTCGCCCGGGCGCCGACCGCCGCCACGGCGAGCCGTCGCGCCCCTGGCTCGGCGAGCGCCAGCGCGTGCTCGGCGCCCGACCGGCGCTCGCCGTGCTCGTCGAAGTCGCGCCCGATGACCAGCCGCCGGCCGTCGAGGCCGACCAGCCCGGCGGCGAAACGCTCGCCGCGGGCGTCGAGGATCGTCGAGAGGTCCCACCACCCGGCCGACCGGAAGCCCATCCGCGCGCGCTCCCGCTCTACGACGATCCGCGTCGCGACGGACTGCACCCGCCCGGCGGAGAGCCGCGGCATGACCTTCCGCCACAGCACCGGTGACACCTCGTAGCCGTAGAGCCGGTCCAGGATCCGTCGCGCCTCCTGGGCGTCCACCAGCCGGCGGTCCAGCTCGCGCGTCTCCCGCACGGCACGTTCGATCGCGGGGCGGGTGATCTCGTGGAAGACCATCCGGCGCACCGGCACCTGCGGCGCGAGCACCTCGAGGAGGTGCCAGGCGATGGACTCCCCCTCTCGGTCCTCGTCGGTCGCGAGGTAGACCACGTCTGCGTCGGCGAGCAGGCTCCGCAACTTGCTCACTTGGGACTTCTTGTCCTTCGAGACGACGTAGAGCGGCTTGAACCCGTTGTCCACGTCGACCCCGAGGCGAGCCCAGGGCTCCCCCTTGTAGGCCGCCGGCACCTCTGCAGCGGAGCGCGGGAGGTCCCGGATGTGCCCGATCGAGGACTCGACGACGTAGTCCGGACCGAGCAGGGCCGAGATCGTCCGGGCCTTCGCCGGGGACTCCACGATGACGAGAGGGGTAGGCATGTGCAGCCAAGGCTGCGCGCCAGCGGCCGCCATGTCAAGCCGCGGCCCTACCGCCCGGTGCCGCAGGGGGTCAGCCCTGGGCCCCGACCGTCTCCGGCTCGGGGGCGGCCTCGAGCCCCTGTGTCGCGCGCTTGGAGAACGCGATGGCGCCGAGCAGCACCACGAGGGCGACGCCGGCGATGGCGAAACGCGCCGTCGGGTGCGCATGCAGCGAGATGACCGCGGGCAGGATCAGCAGGCTCACCAGGTTCATCACCTTGATGAGCGGGTTCAGGGCCGGGCCGGCGGTGTCCTTGAACGGGTCCCCGACGGTGTCACCGATGACCGCGGCCTTGTGCGCCTCGGAGCCCTTCCCGCCCTCGTGACCGTCCTCGATGTACTTCTTCGCGTTGTCCCAGGCGCCACCCGAGTTCGAGAGGAAGTTGGCCATGAGCTGACCGGTGAGGATGGTGGCAGCGAGGAACGCGCCGAGGGCGAGGTCGTTGATCCCGAAACCGACGATCACGGGCGAGAGGATCGCGAGCAGCGCCGGCGTCGCGAGCTCCCGCTGGCTCGCCGCCGTGCAGATGCCGATGACTCGCCCGTACTCGGGCCGCTCGGAGTAGTCCATGATTCCCGGGTGCTCGCGGAACTGGCGGCGCACCTCCTCCACGACCGTCCCGGCCGATCGGCCCACCGCACGGATCGCCAGGCCCGAGAAGAGGAAGGCGATCGACCCACCGACAAGCAGGCCGATGAAGACCGTCGGGTTCGACACGTTGATCTGCGTCTCCGGCAGCTGGAACAGCGCCGAACCGGTCGCGTGCAGCCCGAGCTGCTCGGCGATCGTCTCGACGAAGGCACCGAACAGGGCCACCGAGGCGATGACGGCGGAGCCGATCGCGACACCCTTCGTGATGGCCTTGGTCGTGTTGCCGACGGCGTCGAGCGAGACCATCACGCGCTCGGCCTCGCCACCGAACTCGCCCGCCATCTCGGCGATGCCGGCCGAGTTGTCGGCCACCGGGCCGAAGGAGTCCTCCGAGACGACCATCCCGGTCGTCGAGAGCAGCCCGATCCCGGTGAGCGCCACCAGGTAGAGGTCGAGCTCGATGTTGGACCCGCCGATGAGCACGGCGACCGCGACGGCCAGCGCGATCGCGATGATCGCCCAGACCGAGGACTCGAGCCCGGAGGAGATGCCCGCGAGCACGGTCGTGGCCGGCCCGGTCCTGGCCGACTCCGAGATCTCCCGCACCGGCGTGCGCTCCGTCGAGGTGAAGTACTCGGTGATGAGGCTCGCCACCTGGCCGAGCACCACGCCGGAGAGGACCGCCCAGAAGACCTTCAGGTCCTTCACGTAGAACTCCGCGACGAGGAAGGCGCCGATCACGGTGATGAGCCCGGCGAGCCGGTAGCCCCGGTTGATGGGCTTCATCGCGTTCTGGTCCCGCTCGCTCGCCCGGACCGAGAAGATCCCGACTACCGACGCGAGGATCCCGATCGCCGGGACGATGAGCGGGAAGAGGACCCCCTTCGTGGGGTTGAGCCCGATCGAGCGGAACGCGGCGAAACCGAGGATCAGCGACGCGATGATCGTGATCTCGAAGCTCTCGAAGAGGTCCGCCGCCATCCCGGCACAGTCGCCGACGTTGTCGCCCACGTTGTCGGCGATGGTCGCGGCGTTGCGAGGATCGTCCTCGGGGATACCGGCCTCGACCTTGCCGACGAGGTCTGCGCCGACGTCCGCAGCCTTGGTGAAGATGCCGCCGCCGACCCGCATGAACAGGGCGAGCAGCGAGGCCCCGAACCCGAAACCCTCGAGGACCGCGGTCGCCGAGTTCTGGAAGATGAGGAACACGCCTGCTGCACCGATCAGGCCGAGCCCGACGCAGAACAGGCCGGTGATGCCTCCGGTGCGGAAGGCAACCTTCAGGGCGCCGGGGAGCTTGCCACTGCGCGCCGCTGCTGCGGTGCGCACGTTCCCCCGGACCGAGAGGCTCATCCCGACGAAACCGGTGATCCCGGAGAAGGTCGCACCGACCAGGAACGCGAGGGCCCGGTAGAGCCCGGACTGGGCGAAGGACAGCGCCACGGTCCCGTTCGGGCGGACGACCTCGGTCGCCGTGAAGAAGACCAGGATCGCGAGCGGCACGACGATGATGAGAATGGTGCGGAACTGGCGCCGGAGGAACGCCACGGCACCCTCCTGGATCGCGAGGGCGATCTCGCGCATCCGGTCGGTCCCGGTCTCCGCAGCGAGGACCCCGCGCATCAGCACGGCTGCAGCGCCGAGGGCGATCAGGCCGCAGGCCAGCGCGAAGACGACCCACTCCTTCCCACCGGCGCCGAGGACGAAGTTCTGATAGCCACCCTTGGTGGCGAGGAGGGGGCTCATGCCGAGCGCTCCTTTCTCGAGGCCGGGCGGGACCCGGCCTCCCCCAGCGGCTGGCGGTCGCCAGCCGAGCCTGACTGCCGGGGCGAGACCGCCTCCGGCGTTGCGGACACGTTGCGAACGGCATCGGCACCCGAACGGACGAAGATCTGCTTCGCCACGCGCTCGCCGACGGTACGGTCGCTCCCCTCGACGGAGAGGACCATCGGGCCGCCGAAGGGTAGCTTCTCGCGCACCTCGACCCCCACTCCCGGCCGCAAGCCGAGCGTGTCGAGGAAGGCGACCACCTCGGGATCCGTCGACCCGGGCAGCGCAACGACCGCCCTCGCGCCTGGTTCGAGGTCGTAGAGCGGCGGGAGCTCGGGGATCTCGGCAACCTCCGGCTCGGGGATCGGGAACCCGTGCGGGCAGGTGGCGGGCCGGTCGAGTGCGACCCAGAGGCGCTCCTCGACCTCGTCCGGAAGGTCGTGCTCGAAACTCGGCGCGAGACGGTCCGCCTCGTTCCACGGGTAGCCGAGCATGTCGGAGAGGAAGCGCTCCACGATGCGATGCCGACGGATCGCTGCGACCGCGAGGCGCCGCCCGGCCGGCGTGAGCTCGACGGAGCGGTAGGGCTGGTGGAGGGCGAGCCCCCGATCGGCCAACCGCTTGACGCTCGCCGTGACGGTTCCTGCGGTCACGCCGAGGGCCTCCGCGAGCGCGCCGGTGTGTGCGCCACCGTCCTTGCCGAGCCGCCAGATCGCTTTCAGCGTCTCGCGCTCTGACTTCGTTGCGGGCTTGTTCATAGTTTTGCGCCGCAGAACTTACAGTTTCTGCCGTCAAACTTCCAACGGAAGCGGTGGAGGACCCGCGCGGAGGGGCGCGG
>JAJYWE010000002.1:79276-126794 GCA_021791675.1 Actinomycetes bacterium
ATCGCTTTCAGCGTCTCGCGCTCTGACTTCGTTGCGGGCTTGTTCATAGTTTTGCGCCGCAGAACTTACAGTTTCTGCCGTCAAACTTCCAACGGAAGCGGTGGAGGACCCGCGCGGAGGGGCGCGGCGGGGGCGGGCGCTCAGCCTTCCGGAGAACGGTCCGGTGGCGCTGGCGGGTCCGGTGACGCCGGGGGCCCCTCCGGCGGTGGCTCGGACGACGGCAGGAGGAGGGCCAGCTGGCGGGACTGGGCGACCAGCCTCCCGGTCGAGTCGAAGAGCTCCCCGTCCTCCTCGAGCCAGCCGTCGCGGAGAAGCCGGGTGGAGAAGCGACCGAGAACCCACCCCGGTGCCGGGTCCCCGCGCAGGTACACGGTGAGCGTCACCGTCGGGACCCACTCCGCCGAGGTGATCTCGAGGACGGCTGGGGGGAACGCGTCGGCGAGGAGGGCGAGACCGATGCGGTCCGTTGCTCGGCCGTCTGCGAACCGGGCCCAGCCGGTGAGAACGGGCACCCCGCTCGGCTGGCCCCGGAGCCAGCCGGTACCCGGCGCCACCCGCACCTCGACCCGCTCTCGCACAAGCGCCGGGCCGGGAACACCGGGGAGCGAAGCCGGCACGGCCACGCAGTCCTTCGGACCCGGGAGGGACGGCGCGATCGGCTCGAGGACGCTGGGCGCTCGCTGTTTCTCGGGCTGGCCCGGCTGTGCCGGCTCCCCTCCGTACCCGGACTGGCGCGATCGGCCCGGTGCTCCGGGCCGTCCAGACGCGCCGGGTTGTCCAGACGCGCCGGGTTGTCCAGGCAGCCCAGGTCGACGAGGCGCGGCCGCAGCAGCGAACGTCGCGCTCACCCGGTAGCGCTCGACCCCACCCTGGCCAGCGCTGGCCTCGAGGAGCGCGATCCGTCGACCCGTGCGCACAGGCCGGGTGTCGATCACCATCGGGCCGATCTCGGTGGGCCGGAGGTAGTGGATGGTCGTGGCGACGAGGTCGGGATGCGGGCTCTCGGCGGCAAGCGCGCGAAGGGTGAGGGCGGCGAGGTAACCCCCGTTCGGATGGTCGGCGATCGACCAGTCGGCGCGCACGTCGGCGAGCCAGCGATGCGCGAAGTCCGGGGCCGGACGAACCTCGAGGTCGTCTTCCGTCACGCGCGGCGCGCTCCCCCGCGCCCCGCCCCCCCGCCCCGCGGCCGTGCGCGTCCAGGCAACGTGCGCCTCTCCTGGCCCTTCGTCCCCCGGCGTGCGCTCGGGCTCGCCGAAGCGCTCGTCCGATCCAGCCCGGTCGGCTCCCAGCGAGCGCTGCTCACTCCGTCGGGTCGCTGCTCGGACGGGCGAGGAACTCGATGTAGGGGTCGCGCAGCGCGAGCGTGCCGTCGTACTCCCCGACCATCCCCTCGACCACGACCTTGGCGGAGGGCTCGATCCCGTCGACCTGGCGGCGCCCGAACACGAGGGTGACGCCACCCGTGTCGTCCTCGAGCCGGGCGGTGAGGACCTGCATGCCGCCCTGCGGCTGGATCTCGACCGAGCGGATCTGGCCGGCGACCTTCGCCCGCTCCCGGTAGTGGAGGCCGGCGATGGGGGTCCGACCCGGGATCTGGGGCGGTGTCACCTCGCGGGCGGCACGGCCCTGGCCCGAGCGGCCCCGGCGGGCCGACTCGGCGGTGGTCGACGAGGGCTCCGCCCTGGCTGCCAGGGCAGAAGCGGGGAGCCTCCCGGCAACCATGCCCTCCGAGAGCTGGAAGGGCACGATGGTCGCGTTCACGTTGGGGATGTCCGAGAGGACGAGCGAGATCCGGTCCGCCGTCCGGTCGTGGAGGATGCGGCTCCAGAAGCCGCCGAAGTCCCGGCGCGGGAGGAGCACCGAGACCTCGGTCTCGCCGTCCAGGTAGCCCGAGAGCAGCTCGACGGTCGCTCGGCCGAGACGCCGGTCGGGACAGTCGAGGATCTCGAGGGGCAGGCCCGTCAGGCCGAGGGTGCGCCAGGCCTGCTCGAGCTCCCGTGCGCGCCGCGGGTCGATCCGGAAGTGCACCACGCGAAGCGTGTCCGGCAGGAGCGAACGCGCGTAGCGAATGGCCGACGCGGTGGCGAGGTCCAGCCGGTCCACGAGGAGGAGCACGACGTGGCGCGGAAGCACCGGGTCCTCACAGGCCCGTGCCACCCCACGCTCGAGGATCGCGGCCTCCCGGCGGTACCGCCGGTTGATGCGAGTGAACCAGAACACGAGCAGGGGGAACGTGACGACCACCAGCCATGCCCCCTGGGTGAACTTCGTGACCACGAAGATCACGACGACGAGGCCCGACAGCCCGGCTGCGAAGCCGTTCACCCACTGCTTGCGGGTCCAGCCGGCCTCCCGCACGCGCCGGTGGTAGCGGACCATCCCGGCGCCCGCCATCGTGAAGCCGGTGAAGACGCCGATCGCATAGAGCGCCACGAGGGAGTCCACGTTCGCGCCGCTCCCGACCAGGAGCGCGATGCCGACCACCGTGAGGACGATGATCCCGTTCGAGAACGCGAGCCGGTGCCCGCGTTTGGTCAGCCAGCGGGGCAGGAAGGAGTCCTGCGCCACGAAGCTCGTGAGGAAGGGAAACCCGTTGAAGCTCGTGTTGCCGCCGGTGTAGAGGACGAGGACGTTCGAGAGGATGACGAGGTAGTAGAAGAGGTGCCCGATCGGGCTGTGCCCGAAGACGTAGCTCGCCTCCTGCGCGACGACGGTGGGGCTGCCCGAGACATAGGGCACCGCGTGGGTGATGCGAGCGAGCAGCGCCACCCCCATCACGAGCGTGCCGAGCACGGTCGACATGATCACGAGGGTCCGCCGCGCGTTCACGCCCTCGGGCGGCCGGAATGCGCTCACGCCGTTCGAGATCGCCTCGAGGCCCGTGAGCGAGGAACCGCCGTTGGCGAAGGACTTGAGCATGATGAAGACCGACGCCCCCATCAGCAGGCCCACGTCAGGGGCGTGGCCGATCGGGACCGCCCCCACGACGCGGTAGGGGTGCGCGTGGAGCTGGCCGAGCGCAGCGCGGATCAGGCCGACCACGATCATGAGCCCCATCGCGAAGATGAAGAAGTACGTCGGGAAGGCGAAGATCTTGCTGGCCTCGCGGATCCCGCGGAGGTTCCCCCAGAGCATGAGCAGCACCACGACGACGCAGAGCTCGACGGCGTAGTGCTGGAGCGCCGGGATCGCCGAGGTCACCGCGTCCGTGCCGGCCGCGACCTGCACGGCCACCGTGACCGTGTAGTCGATGATGAGGGCAGCTGCGGCAACCTGCGCGACCCGGGGCCCGAAGTTCTCCCGGGAGACCATGTAGGACCCGCCGACCTTCGTGTAGACCATCACCACCTCGCGGTACGAGAGGGTGACGAAGAACAACACGAGGATCACGGCGAGGGCGACCGGGAGCAACAGGCTGAACGCCGCGACCCCGACCGCGGGAACCAGGATCCGCAACATCTCCTCGGGCCCGTATGCCGTCGAGGAGATGCAGTCGGGAGAGAGGACACCGAGCGCGGCCACCTTGCCGAGGCGCTGCTCTTGGAGGCTCTCCGACGTGAGCGGCGGGCCGAGGATCCGGTTCTTCAGGCGGTACCCCGCCGGCTCGGGCAGCTGGATCGGCGCAGTCGGCGGAAGGGGCACCGGCCCGGCGGCGGGGGCCACGACACCCGGCTCCGGGGGCTCCGAGGCAGGGGGCGGCGAGGCGGCGGCGGGGGGGCCGGCGGCGGGCGAGCCGGTAGGCGGGGTTGGCCCTTCGGCGGCGCGCTGCACGGCCCCCAGTAAAGCCGGTCTGGCCCAGCCGCACCCGGCGTCTGGGCCGAGCATCGCGGAGGGACCACCCGAGGCGCGCTTGTGCGGGACGGGGCCGGCGTGTTGCACTATGCCGTGCACATCATCGTGGTCGGCTGCGGTCGGGTCGGCGCAGAGCTCGCGCGCACCCTCGTGGCCGCCTCCCACGACGTGACGGTGGTCGACAAGGACGAGCGAGCCTTCGAACGCCTCGCCGAGGGGTGGGGCGGGCGAACGGTACGGGGGTTCGGCTTCGACCGTGACACCCTCGAAGCGGCCGAGATCCGGAGCGCGTTCGCGCTCGCAGCCGTCACGAGCGGCGACAACTCCAACGTGCTCACCGCGAGGATTGCCCGGGAGACCTACGAGGTGCCTCAGGTGGTCGCCCGGATCTACGACCCGCGCCGCGCGGTGATCTACCAGCGGCTCGGGATCCCGACCGTGGCCACCGTGACCTGGACGGTCGGCCAGGCAATGCGCCGTCTCTTCCCCCACGAGGCCGTGACGGAGTGGACCGACGCGACCGGCGAGGTCGTCCTGGTCGAGCGCGCGCTCCCTGGGAGCTGGGTCGGACGCAGCCTCGACGCGCTCGAGCTGCTGGGCCGTACCCGGCTCGTCTCGGTCTCGCGGGCCGGACAGGCCAAGCTCGCACGCCCAGGTCTGATCGGGCAGGAGGGTGACATCCTCTACCTCGCGGTGCACAAGGAATCCCTCGACGACCTCGCGGCACAGCTCGGAGTGGGCCGATGAGAGTTGTGGTCGCGGGCGGCGGCAACGTCGGGGTGTTCCTCGCGGAGGATCTCTCCTCCGCAGGACACGAGGTCCTCGTGATCGAACAGGACCGGGAGCTCGGCGCGCGGCTCTCGGCGCAGCTCTCGGGTGTCACGACCATCGTCGGGGACGCATGCGAGGTCCGGGTGCTCGACGCGGCGGGCGCCGCCAGCGCCGAGGTCGTCGTGGCGGCGACCGGTGACGACGAGGACAACCTGGTGATCTCGCTGCTGGCGAAGCAGGAGTTCGCCGTGCCACGGGTGGTCGCCCGAGTGAACCACCCGAAGAACCGGTGGATGTTCACGCAGTCCTGGGGTGTCGACGTGTCGGTCTCGACGCCCCACCTCCTCTCCGCGCTCGTCGAGGAGGCCGTCAGCGTCGGTGCCCTCGTCCGGCTCCTGCAGCTCGACGCGTCCGGAGCCCGCCTCGTCGAGGCAACCCTCGGGCCGACCTCACCCGGCGTCGGCCGGTGCGTCGCCGAGCTCGGCATGCCCCGCAACGCGTCGGTCGTCGCGATCGTGCGCCGTGGCCACGTCGTGGTGCCCCGGGGCGACTCCCGTCTCGACGCCGGCGACGAGGTGCTCGTCCTCGTCGCTCCCGACTCCGAGGATCGGGTGCGCTCCCTCCTGGTCGGCGAGCGACCCGCCAGAGCGGGCTCGCCTACCGGGGCGCCAGAGCGAGAGCCCTGACAGGCACCGTCGCGAGAGCGGCAGCGCCGAGTGCCCGACCGTAGCCCTCAGGCCCGATCCTCCCGAGGGCCGCAGAACATGACGAGTCGTACGGTCGTCCCCTTCGGCGTCCGCTCGAAGGCACACTCGTCGACCAGCGCGCGAATGATCGGGATGCCGAGCCCTCGTTCGAACCGCAAGCGCTCGCTGGTCGTCACCGGAGGGTGCTTGGGCACTTTGTCGACGTCGAAGCCCCCGCCCTCGTCGGCAACGGAGACCACGAGCCGATCGGGCCCGTCCCACCAGGTCACCGTCACCACGGCGTCCCGACCCGCCGACCGATAGGACTCCATCGCATTCGTCGTGGCTTCCGAGACCGCGAGCTTCAGGTCGTCGACGCGCTCCTCGGCGAGCTCGCGCCTGCTCGCCGCCAGCGTCGCAACGAACAGACGGACGAGGCCGACGAACTCCGGGCGCGCCGGGACGGTCAGCTGGACCGGTGGTGCCTCCACCCCTGGAGCGTCGACGAGCACCCCCATCGGCGTCAGGCGCGACGCCGCGTCACCGGCCGCCGGTGGCCCCGTCGAGGGGCTCCGCCTCGCCCGGGTCGGGCCGGCTCGTCGCAGCCTCGATCGCAGCCTCGACGGTGGCGCCCATCGGGAAGACCCGATCCAGGCGGGTGATCTCGAACACCTTGCGGATGCGCTCCTGGGCGCAGGCGACGGCGAGGTCGCCGTCGTGGCCCCTGGCTCGCTTCAGTGCGCCGACCAGGACACCGAGGCCGGTCGAGTCGAGGAAGTCCACGCCTCGCAGGTCCACCACCAGCCTCGTCTGTCCCTCGGTGACCAGCTCGACCAACCGCTCCCGGAGCTGCGGCGCCGCGTAGGTGTCCACCTCGCCGGCAACCCGCACCACCGTCCAGCCCGCCTGCTCGGACACCTCGAGCCCTAGTTCCACCGTCTCGGCCCTCCTCGACTCTCAACCTACCCCCACGAGTCCCAGGGAAAACTCGCCCGGACCCCGCCGACCCCGACGCGCCGACCAGTTCGCCAGCCCGAGGGGGACCAGTTCGCCAGCCCGAGCAGGACCAGCCACGCGGCCTATGCTCAGCCGCGATGGCCGCGGCGTTCTTCGACCTCGACAAGACGGTGATCGCCAAGGCCTCGACGCTCGCGTTCGGCCGCTCCCTCTACCGCGCCGGACTCATCTCCCGGCGGACCGTCCTGCGCGCGGCCTACGCCCAGGCGATCTACCTGCACCTCGGAGCCAGCGAGGAACGGCTGGCCAAGCTCCGCGAGTCCGCGCTCAAGCTCACCCGGGGATGGGAGCGGGACCGCGTGCGTGCCGTGGTGCAGGAGACCCTCCACGAGGTCGTTCGCCCGATCGTGTACGCGGAGGCTCTCCGCCTCATCACCGAGCACCGCGAAGCCGGGCGGCCGGTCGTGATCGTGTCCGCCTCCCCCGAGGAGATCGTCGAACCGCTCCGCCAGGAGTTCGGCGCCGACGACATCATCGCAACCCGACCGGTCGTGGACGCTGACGGCCGGTACACGGGCGAGATGGGCTTCTACGCCTACGGCACGTTCAAGGTCGAAGCGATGCAGGCATACGCCGCCGAACGGGGCATCGACCTCGCACAGTCCTACGCCTACAGCGACTCCTACACGGACGCGCCGATGCTCGAGGCCGTCGGTCACCCGGTCGCCGTGAACCCGGACCGGGTCCTGCTGCGCATGGCACGGGAGCACGACTGGCCGGTGCTCGAGTTCCAGAAGCCGGTGCGGGTACGGGAGCCGGGCTCGGGCCCGGACCACGGCCACGGGCCCGAGATCGCCGCCGCCGGGGCAGCAGCAGCCGGAGCGATGGTGGCAGTGCTCTCCTGGCAGCTCGGACGGCGGTCCCGCCGCCTGGTCAGCTCGCGCGGAGCTTCTGCGCCACGATGAAGCCGAGCGAGACCAGGACCGCGATGACCAAGAGCTTCTTCATGGGGCCACGCTAGCCGCGCCTCGTCGGTGGGTGGAGCAGCTACCGTCGTCGCCGGAGGTGTCCGGGCGCCTGGTGGGCCCCCCCGCCTTCAAAGCGGGTGGGACGGGTGAACCCCGTCCGGCGGGTTCGATTCCCGTCCACCTCCGCCAACGACCGGGATCAGACCGTCAAGAGGTCTCTCGCGCCGGTGTCGCTCGAGGGATGGCGGAGCTTGGACATCGCTCGCGCCTCGATCTGGCGGATGCGCTCTCGTGTCAGGTTGAAGTGCTCACCGACCTCCTCGAGCGTGCGCGGCTCTCCACGGTCCAGCCCGAAGCGCAGGCGAAGGATCTCTCGCTCCCGCTCGTCGAGCGGGGCCAGGAGCCGGGCGATCTCGACGGGGAGGAGGGCGGTCGCCGCCACCTCGAACGGCGACTCCGCGGCGCGGTCCTCGACCACATCCCCGAGCTCCGCGTCGCCGTCCTCTCGCAGGGGTTCCGAGAGCGACAGCGGCTCGGCCCGGAAGCGGAGTGCCTCGACGAGCTTGTCCTCGGGCATCTCGACCTCGGCCCCGAGCTCGGCGAGGGTCGCAGGACGGCCGAGCTTCAGCTCGAGGCGGGCCTGCGCCTTCTGGACGCGGGCGAGCGTGTCGCCCGCATGGACCGGGAGCCGGATCGTGCGTCCGGTGTTGGCGATACCGCGCGTGATCGCCTGACGGATCCACCAGGTCGCATAGGTGGAGAACTTGAAGCCCTTCCGCCAGTCGAACTTCTCGACGGCATGCATGAGGCCGAGGTTCCCCTCCTGGATGAGGTCGAGCAGCGGGAGGCCCGATGCCTGGTACTTCTTCGCAATCGAGACGACGAGACGGAGGTTGGACTCCACGAAGGTCTGCTGCGCGGCCTCGCCTGCGGTAACCAACCGCCGGAGCTCACGGCGCCGGGGAGCCGAGACGCTGGAACCCTTGGTCTCGAGCTCGTTCCGCGCAGCCACACCGCCCTCGATCGCCTGAGCGAGGCGGACCTCGTCGTCCTTCGTGAGGAGCGGGTACTGGCCGATGTCCGTCAGGTAGAGACGGACGAGATCTTCCTCGTCCCGATCGACTCGCTCTTTCGGCAAGCTCATGACCCTTCTTCTGGCGACAACACTCGTACCGACGGATTGTCCCACTGCGACCGAGCGCCTCCGGGTGCTAGGTCGGATCCTCCCCCCCGATCCGGGAAACCACCTCCCAGACCTCTCGTGGTGGTGAGCGTAACCGGCACGTCAAGGGCCGTCGGCCGGTGGCGGGGGGCCGGGCACCAGCCCGCCTGCGTCGACGAGACTCGTCTCCGCCCTGGCGACCAACCTCGCCGTCTCCCCGACCACGACTGCCGAGACGAGCAGCGACTGCAGCGCCCGCTCCCCGGCCTCCCAGTGGCGGAGCTCGTCGGTCTGCACGAGCTCCGTTGCGCGCAGCACCGGGCCATCCGCAACCGGTGAGGCACCTTCGAGCTGCTCCCCATAGGCACCGACCAAGCGGGGAACCACCACGCGGTAGGCGACGGCGAGGCGCCCGAGGCCCGCCTGCTCGTCCGAGAGCCCGGCCAGGAGTGCGGTGAGCGGAGCGACCAGCGCGCCCGCCGCCCCGGCCTCGGTCGGGGGAAGGAGCGCCAGCTGGGCGCCGAGGAGCTCCGCATGCCAGGCGTGGTGACGCGCGTGGACGTCGAGGAGGACCGCCAGTGCCGGCTCGACAGCCATCTGCGCGCCACGACCCAGCTCGGCGAAGAGCCAGCTCTCGGCGGCCGCCTGCAGGGCCACGCGGCGGCGGAGCTCGGAGCCGCTCCAGCGGCTCGCCACCGCCGGCCGAGATCCGAGGTGCAGGCCGGGGTGTCGGACGGACATGCCAGAGCTTCGCGCGCCGCCCCTCACCCGGGCGAACACGGCCTCGCGCCGGCGCCCGTGCCGGAGCTGGTGCCGGGATCGGGCTCGGGAGGTCGCGCACGGTCGCTCCCGAGCTCGCTCAGCACGATCGCGACGAGGATCACGCCGGCCCCGGCGAGACCGGTGGGCGAGAGCGTGTCACCGAGCACCAGCCCGACGAGCGCGGCCGTCACCGGCTCGGCGAGGAGCAGGATGGCCGTACGCGAGGGCTCGACCCGACGCTGCCCCCAGGTCTGGAGCCCGTACGCGACCATGGAGCCGAGCACCGCCGTGGCGCCGACCGCCACCAGAGCTCCCGCGCCGAAGGCGAAACCGCCGCTCCCGAGCGGATGGGTCCCGGACCCGAGCGAGGAGGCGACGCCAGGATCGAGCGCAGCGGCCCCGGCCACGAGCCAAGCCCCTCCCGCCACCACGGCGAGCTGCACGGCGGTGAGACGCAGCGGGTCGTGGCGAGGCGCCACGCGACCGAGGACCACGATGTTCGCAGCGAACGCGACGGCGCAGCCGACGGTCAGCCCATCGCCGAGCCCGAAGCCGGTCACACCTCCGGTGAGCAGCCAGAGCCCCACCGTGGCGAGCCCGGCGCCGAGCAGGCTGGCCGTGCTCGGTCGGCGACGGAGGACGAGTGCAGACAGGAGTGGCACGATCACGACGAGCAGGTTCGTCTCGAACGCCGAGACGGGCCCGGTCACGCTCGTGAGGCCCCAGGTCTGCAAGAGGTAGCCCGCCAGGAGGGCAAGGCCGGCTGCGACACCGTCGCGGAGCACGCCGGGTGAGGAGGGACGCCGCAAGGCGAGCGGCGCGAGGAGGAGGGCGGCGAGGCTGAAGCGCACGGCGAGGAACGGCGCCGGCCCCACCCCCACGAGCGCACGCCGGGTGAGCGCGAAGGTCGTCCCGAAACAGACGCCCGCACCCGCGATCGCGAGCGCCCCCGTTCGACGCCGGGTGGGAAGTGGCGCGCCCGCTGGCGCCGGGGTCACCGGAAGTGGTTGGTGATCGGGAGCCGGCGGTCCTTGCCGAACGCCTTGGCGGTCACCCGGACGCCGGGCGGTGACTGGCGCCGCTTGTACTCGGCGGCGTCCACGAGCGCGGCGACCCGACGGACCAGCTCCGCCGGGTGGCCCGCCTCGACGAGCTCGGCGACGGTCCGATCCTGTTCCACATAGCCGGCGAGGAGCTCGTCGAGGATCTCGTAGGGCGGCAAGCTCTGGTCGTCGCGCTGGTCTGGGCGCAGCTCGGCGGACGGCGGCTTCTCCAGGATCTCCACCGGGATGGGCCCGTCGCCCTCGCCCCGCCGGTTTCGATGGCGACAGAGCTCGTAGACGAGGGTCTTCTCCACGTCCTTCAGCACGTCGAAGCCACCCGCGGTGTCGCCGTAGAGCGTCGAGTACCCGACCGCGAGCTCGCTCTTGTTCCCCGTGGTGAGGACCAGCCAGCCGAGCGCGTTGGAGAGCGCCATGAGGAGGACTCCCCGGATCCTGCTCTGGAGGTTCTCCTCGGCGAGCCCGGGCCAGCGACCACCGAAGTCGCCGGCCAACGCCTCGAGGAATGCGACATGGAGCGACTCGATGGGGACGACGCGATGGTCGACGCCGAGACGCCGAGCCAGCTCGGCCGCGTCGTCGAGCGAGCCCTGGCTCGAGAAGCGCGAGGGCATCGCCACCGTGTGGACGGCGTCGGGCCCCAGCGCGTCCGCGGCCACCGTCGCGACCAGGGCGGAGTCGACACCTCCCGAGAGGCCGACCACCACCTCTCGGAAGCCGTTCTTGCGGACGTAGTCACCCGTGCCGAGGACGAGCGCCTCGTAGACCTCGGCAGCACCCTCGAGCGGCACCGGAGGGGTCGGCGCCGGTGCGCGAGGACCGACCCGGCGCGGGAGGCCCGACCCGACCACGGGCAGGAGGGGAAGTGTCGCTCGACCGCGTGGGTCGAGGAGACGCTTGCGGAAGACCGGGCGCACCTCGAGGTCCACCAACAGGAGCGCCTCCTCGAACTGCGGCGCGGCTGCGACCATCCGGCCCGTCGCGTCGAAGACCATCGAGCCACCGTCGAAGACCAGCTCGTCCTGGCCTCCCACTGCGTTGCAGTAGGCGAGGCATGCGGACGCGTCGGCCGCCCGCGTCGCGAGCATGGCGGCACGCTCGGCTCGCCTCCCGGCGGCGAAGGGGGACGCGTTCGCGGACAGGACGAGCGCCGCACCCGCAGCGGCCTGCGTGGCGACCGGGCCGGCGGGTGCCCAGGCGTCCTCACAGATCGTGAGCCCGACGGGCACGCCCGCGATGTCGTACAGCGCCCGCGCTCCTCGTCCGGGCGCGAAGTAGCGCTGCTCGTCGAAGACGGAATAGTTCGGGAGGAGCTCCTTGTGGTACGTGCCGAGCCACTCGCCCCGGGCCGCGATCGCGAGCGCGTTGTGCAGGTCGCGACCGGCGTCGACGAAACCGAAGACCGCCGCGCACCGGCCAGTCTCGGCGGCAAGCTTCCGTGCCGTCTCCAGGTTCTCCTCCACGAAACCAGCCCGGAGGAGCAGGTCCTCCGGCGGGTACCCGGTCAGCGCGAGCTCGGGGAAGAGGGCGAGGTCGGCGTCCGCGGCGTCGGCGGACCGGACCATGTCGAGGATGCGCCCGGCGTTCCCCGCCAGGTCACCGACGACCGGGTCGATCTGGCAGAGGGCCAGACGGAGCCAGGACACGACGGGAGCCTAGCTGGGAGCACCTCCCGCGAGCGGGGCGGTGGAGTCCCGCGATCGCCCGGACGGTCGACTGGGGGACACGCCGGGCCGGACGAGGATCTCGGGGAACGTGGCGGACCGGACCGGGCGATCGGGGAGGAGGAGGCACTGGGCCAGGGCGACCAGGTCGCCGACGAAGCGCGGCGCCCGCCCGACCAGACTGGGAACGGTGGAACCCGTCGTGCCTGCGGACGCGCCCGCTGCCCCCAGCGCCGCGAGCCTCCCCCCACTGTTCGGCCCGCTCGCAGAGCGCGGACCGGATCCCCCTGCGACGCTCCGCCGGTTGGCCGCCGTCGCAGAGGCCCAGCCACGGCTCGGTGCGCAGCTGGAGGAGCGCCCGGAGCTCGCGTGGACGCTCGTCGCCGTCTGCGCGACCAGCCCGGCCCTCGCGCGGACATGCCGCTCGGCCGAGCAGGCGCTCGACGTGCTCGGCGACCTCGAGACACGGCCGGAGCGGCCGCTCGGGCCTCGGCTCGATGCCGGCTCGCTCCTCCGCTGGAAAGAGCTCGAGCTCCTCCGCGTCGCCGCGCGCGACCTGTCCGGGCTCGACGGACTGGAAGAGGTCGGGGCGAAGCTGGCGACGCTCGCCTCCGACGTCCTCGGAGCTGCGCTCGAGCTCGCCGGGGTCGACGATCACGCCGTGGTCGGCATGGGCAAGCTCGGCGGCGAGGAGCTCAACTACGCGAGCGACATCGACCTCATGCTCGTCGCTCCCCGCGGCGGGGCCGACGAAGCGGGCATGCGTCGGGCGCTCGACCTCGCCCGGACCTGCTTTCGCGTCGACCTCGCGCTCCGCCCGGAGGGACGGGCAGGGCCGCTCGTCCGCAGTGTCGCCGCCTACGTCTCCTACTGGCAACGCTGGGCCCTGCCGTGGGAGTTCCAGGCGCTCCTGAAGGGCCGTCCCGTCGCCGGCGACCCGGAGCTCGGACACGCATTCGCGAGCGCGGCCGACGAAGCGCTCTGGGGAAGGACCTGGGGCGCGGACGAGCTCCGCCAGCTCCGCTCCCTGAAGGCCCGAACCGAGGAGTCCCTCGCGCGGCGAGGGCTCGAGGGGCGCGAAGTCAAGCGTGGCCGCGGTGGGATCCGCGACATCGAGTTCTCGGTGCAGCTGCTCCAGCTGGTCCACGGCCGCTACGACCCGGCACTGCGCTGCCGGGGGACCCTCGCTGCGCTGGCCGAGCTCGACCGCGCCGGTTACGTCGCGGCCGACGACGCAGCGGCACTCGTGTCCGACTATCGCTTCCTCCGGACCGTCGAGCACCGCCTGCAGCTGGAGGAGCTCGCACAGACCCACGTCGTCCCCGAGGACCCGGAGGCGCTCTCCCGCCTGGCACGCGGGCTTGCGGCGTTCGGTCGCCACGACGAGACCAGCCACCACGACGGCTCGCCCGATTCCCTCGCAGCGGGCCGCGATGGGGCCGCCGCCGACGGCAGATCGGGCGCAGCGGGGAGAGCCCAGGGACCGGCTGGCGAGTTCCTCGCGCTCCTCCGGTTCCACCAGCACCGCACCCGGGGGATCTACGAGCGGTTGTACTTCCGGCCGCTCCTGGACGCCTTCGCAGCCCTCGGCAAGGAGGGAACCTGGCCCCCGCGCATGACGGAGACGGTCGCGTCCGAGCGCCTCCGGGCCTTCGGCTTCGCCGACGCCGAGCGGACGCGTGAGGCTCTGGCGGAGCTCACTCGCGGCCTCGGCCGGGTCTCGCGACTCATGGCGCAGCTGCTGCCGCTGCTCCTCGCCTGGCTCGCGGACAGCCCAGACCCTGACCTCGCGCTGCTCGGCCTGCGGAGGCTCGCGGCGAGCGCGCACCGTCGCGAGCGGCTCGTGACCACCTGCAGGGACTCTCCCCAGGCGGCCCGACGGCTCTGCCTACTGCTCGGCACCTCGCGTCTGCTCCTGGACGGGTTCGAGGCGGAGCCGGACCTGCTTGCGGCGCTCGGCGACGACGCCGCGCTCCGGCCGAGGACGCGAGCCGAGCTGCTCGAGGCCGCGCGCCACGCCGTCGCCGGTCGCTCGGCTGCCGACGCCGCCAGAGTGCTCCGCCGGCTCCACCAGCGCGCGCGGCTCCGGGTCGCGGCCGCCGGGGTTCTCGGGCTCGTCGACACCGCGGCCAGCGGGGCGGCCCTCGCCACGGCAGCCGAGGTGACCCTGCAGGTGGCAACCGAGGTCGTCTGCCCGGGCCTCGACCTCGGCATCGTGGCCATGGGCAGGTTCGGCGGCGCAGAGCTCTCCCTCGCGAGCGATGTCGACGTCCTCTTCGTCCACGCCGGGCGCGAGGAGCCAGGCAGCCCCGAGCCCACCAAGAGCCCCATGGGCGAAGACCGGGGCAGCGAGAAGAGTGGCCGCCGCGGCAGCGGACTGGCCGCGACTTCGATAACGGACGCGGAGGAGGCTGCGGCGGCGCTCGTCCGCTTCTGCCGCGGCCCGAGCCCGGCCGAGGCGGTCCTCGACCTCGACCTCGACCTCCGCCCCGAGGGCCGCCAGGGGCCCCTCGCTCGCTCGCTCGCGGCGTTCGAGGAGTACTTCTCCCACTGGGCTGCGCCCTGGGAGCGCCAGGCCTACCTGCGCGCTCGGATGGTGGTGGGGAGCGACGAGCTCGCAGAGCGCTTCGCGGCGAGCGTCGAGCGGTTCGTGTTCGCCCACCCACTCTCGTCCGGTGAGATCCGCGAGATCCGCAGGCTCAAGGCCCGAATGGAACGAGAGCGCGTCCCGCGACGAGAGGACCCGGGGTTCCACCTGAAGCTCGGGCGCGGCTCGCTCTCCGACGTGGAGTGGACCGTGCAGCTCCTCCAGTTGGAGGAGGGGCTCCCCGGACCGGCGACGCTCGCTGCGCTCGCTGCGCTCGAGGAGCGTGGCGCGCTCGCGCGGGCCGAAGCCACGGCGCTCCGGGAGTCCTACCTCTTCTGCGAGGCGACACGAGATCGGCTCTTCCTGGTGCTCGGGGAGGACACCGACGCGCTGCCGAGCGCTCCCGAGCGCCTCGCGAGATTGGCGCGCAGTCTCGACCGCAGCGCTGCCGGGCTGCGCGAGGAGTACCGGCGGGTCACCCGAAGGGCGCGACGGGTCATGGAGGACCGCTTCTACGGGAGCGGGCCCGCGGGGCTCGTGCGATCGTGAGCACGGGCGTTCGCGACATGCGCCTCGGGCCTCGGGCCAGGCGCCGTTGCCCTGCGGTGGCCTCCCGCGCTCGCGCCCGGCGGTGGCGTCGAGGGCGGCCGAGCGACCTACGCTCACGACCGGAGGCGAACATGCGACGTGCGTGCGGCGAGCGGGCGTGAACCGCCGAGGCCGGCCCGGCCGCGAAGGGTCGAACGGGCTGGAACCGGGCGCGTCGGTCGATCCGGCTCCCGGGACGACCACCCGACCCGGGCGCGAGCTGTGGCGTCGTCGGGCGGCGGGCACTGCAGCCACGCTCGCGAGCCTCGGCATCAGCGCCGCGGTGCTCGCGCCGTTCCGGCCGAGCCTGAGCGTCGCCACGACCGGCCTCGTCCTCGTCGTCCCCGTCGTCGTCGGCGTCGCGATCGGTGGGTTCTTCGTCGGCGTCGCCGCGGTCGCGCTCGGCTTCGTGCTCTGGGACTACCTGTTCATCCCCCCGTACCGCACGCTCGCCGTCACCCAGGCGCAGGACTGGGTGGCGCTCGCGGTCTACGCCGTTGTCATGCTGGTCGTCGCTCGTGTGGTCGCGAACCTCGAGGCGGCACGGGCGCTCGCACGGGCGCGAGAGCGTTCGACCCGCCAGCTCTTCGAGCTCTCCGAGGTCCTGCTGCGCGACCGGCCGGTGGAGGAGCTCCTCCGGGGCCTCGCCTCGAGCGTCCGTGCGGTCTTCGGGGTGGAGGCGAGTGTCGTGGGTGAGCGGGAGAGCTCGCTCGGTGGCCCCACCGCCACCTCGCCCGAGCGACTCGATGCGGGCGACTCCCCCGGTCACCCCGACGCGGCCGGCCGGCCAGAGCGCAGGTCGAGTCCGACCCGCTCCGAGCTCGCCAGTGGTCGAGCGGTCGCCGTACGGGGAGTCGACGAGCGGGGGAGGGCGCTCCGGACGGTCCCGCTGGCGGTCGCGGGCCGCCCGGTCGCGCTCTTGGTCGTGGAGGGCCGCGCCCTGGACCGTGCGGAGGAAGAGCTGCTCGGCGTCTTCGCGAACCACACCGCCCTCGCGCTCGAGCGAGCGGAGCTCCGGGGCCAAGCGATGCGAACCGAGCTCCTGGAAGAGGTCGACCGTTGGCGCCAGACCCTGGTCTCGACGGTCTCCCACGACCTGCGGACCCCCCTTGCGTCCATCAAGGCCGCCGTGTCGGGTCTGCGCGACCCTGCTCTCGGTCTCGAGCCGGCGGATCGGGCCGAGCTGCTCGAGACCGTCGAGCTGCAAGCCGACCGCCTGAGCCGAATGGTCGCGAGCCTCCTCGACCTCTCCCGGCTCGAGTCCGGGGCCCTCCGGCTCGATCGCCAGCCGCTCGTCGTGGACGAGCTCGTCACCGAGGCAGTGGCGAGCCTGGGGACCGCGCTGCGACCGGACCGGGTGCGCTGCGCCCTTGCGGAGGATCTGCCCGCCATCGAGGGGGACCACACCCTGCTCTGCGAGGTGCTGGCGAACCTCCTCGAGAACGCCGCACGCCACGGCCCGGAGGAGACGCCGATCGAGGTCCGCGCGCGCCCGGGTGGCGTCGGGGTGGAGATCACGGTGACAGACCGAGGCCCCGGCGTCGCCGCCGAGGATCGTGAGGGGATCTTCCGGGTGTTCGACCGGCGCGCCGGGGGCGGGCGCGCGGGACTCGGGCTCGCCATCGTCAAGGCCTTCGTGGACGCGCACGGCGGGACGCTCGGCGTCAGCTCCGGACCGGACGGCGGCGCGGCGTTCACCTTCTCGGTGCCCGCTTCGGAGCTACCGGTCGAGGCCGTCTGACCGATGCCGCATCGGAGGCGGGAACGTTGACGCGGGTCCTCGTCGTCGACGACGACGACGCGCTCCTGCGAGCGCTGCGCATCTCGCTCAGTGCGCGGGGCTACCGGGTCGAGACCGCCCGCTCGGGAGCAGAGGGCCTGCAGCGAGCGGCGGCGGCGCCGCCCGAGGTGGTCGTCCTCGACCTCGGCCTTCCCGACCTCGACGGCCTCGAGGTCTGCCGCCGCATCCGAGCGTGGAGCGACGTCCCGATCATCGTCCTCTCGGCCGCAGGGGCCGAAGCTCGCAAGGTCGCCGCCCTCGACGGGGGGGCGGACGACTACGTCACGAAGCCCTTCGGTCTGGCAGAGCTCGATGCGCGCCTTCGGGTCGCGATCCGCCACCGCCCGAGGGGGGCGGAGGGTGTCGAAACGGTCGTCCGGTCCGGGACCCTGGAAGTCGACCTCCCCGGCCGGGTCGCACGCATCCAGGGACGCCCGGTCGACCTCACCGCCAGGGAGTTCGACCTGCTCGCCTACTTGGCGCGCCACGCCGGGAAGGTCTGCACGCACCGCATGATCCTCACCGAGGTCTGGGGCCCGGCCTACGGGACCGAGGTTCACTACCTGCGGGTCTACGCCAATCGCCTCCGCAAGAAGCTCGGCGGCGATCCGTCGTTCTCGCTCCGCACCAACCCCGGCGTGGGCTATCAGCTCGTCGCCGAGTCCGATCCAGAGGCGCTCGAACCACCCGAGACGCCCGAACCGGCCGGAGCGTCCGGAGCGCGCGAACCGGCCGGAGCGCCCGAACCGCCCGAACCGGCCGAACGGCCCGAGGTGTCCCCCCGCCCCGGGGTCTCGACGGTGGCAGGGGTGTCGCCGGCGGTCGAGCTGCTGCCGTCACCGGCGCCGCCGCAGGCGGTCGAGCAACCGCCGGGCTCCGGTCCTGGCTCTCGCACCACCCGGTAGGAAGGATTCCAGATCTCGGTCGAACCATCCGCGCCGTGTTGCGCGGTGCCCTCGAACACGAGGCGCGCACCGACCTCGAGCCCGTCGACGTGGCGCCTCCCGAGGAAGACCACCCACGCTTCGCCCGTCCCGTCACCGACCAGCACCCGGGTCGCGACGTGCGGCCCGGTCTCGGTCACCTCGACTCGCAAGACCCCCGTCACGACCGCCACCCGGGTCCGTGGCCTCGCCGCGGCCAGCGACTCGACGAGCGGGAGCGCCCCTGGCCTGGAGGGGGAGCCGACGGCCGGGTCCGGGATCACGATGCGGAACCTCCCCGGGCGAGGCGAGCAAGGGCCTCGTTGAGGGCGAGCACGTTGACGTAGGGAGCGCCGAGGAAGCCGAGCTGGCGGCCGTGGACCTCGGAGGTCACGAGGTTGCGGAGCCGACCCGGCGAGAGATGCCGGGCTCGGGCGACCATCGGGACCTGAGCGAGCGCGCTCGCGGGGCTGATGTCCGGGTCGAGACCACTCCCAGAGCTGGTCACGAGCTGTTCGGTGGGCTGCACCCCGAGCCGGTGCCACGCGGCGAGACGGGCGCCGACGTGGCGCTCGAGCACGGCCGAACGCGGGCCGAGGTTCGTCGGCCCGCTCGCCATCGGGTCGTAGGCGTCGGGCCGGCCGTGGAACCAATCCGGCCCGGACCAGGCTTGGCCGATCAGAGCGGAGCCGTTCACCCCGATCGAGCCGTTGGCCTGTGCCGGGAAGCCGACCTGGGCGATCCCCGTGATCGCGAGCGGGTAGGCCAGCCCGAGGAGCACGGCGAAGCTGATGGCGACGATCACGGACCGACGCAGCTGGACGAGCATCTCGATCTCCTCTCGGGTCGGAGCGGGGGGCCGGCGGTCCCGGAGGGGTGGCCGAGCCCGACGCGCCGGGAAAAGCTGGTCAGTAGAGGTGGGTGGCGGTGAGGATGAGGTCGATCACCTTGATTCCGATGAACGGCAGCAGCACCCCGCCGACGCCGTAGATCCAGACGTTGCGCCGCAGGATCGACTGGGCGGAGCTCGGACGGAAGCGGACCCCTCGGAGCGCGAGCGGGATGAGCGCCACGATGATGAGCGCGTTGAAGATGACGGCGGAGAGCACCGCCGAGGCCGGGCTGTGCAGCCGCATCACGTTGAGCGCCTCGAGCTGCGGATAGGTCGCCGCGAAGAGCGCCGGGATGATCGCGAAGTACTTGGCGATGTCGTTCGCGATGGAGAACGTGGTGAGGGCGCCTCGTGTGATGAGGAGCTGCTTCCCGATCTCGACGACGTCGATGAGCTTCGTGGGGTTCGAGTCGAGGTCGACCATGTTGCCGGCCTCCTTCGCGGCCGAGGTGCCGGTGTTCATCGCCACCCCGACGTCGGCCTGCGCGAGCGCCGGTGCGTCGTTCGTGCCGTCGCCGGTCATGGCGACGAGCTTCCCGCCGCTCTGCTCCGCCTTGATCAGCTCCATCTTCGCCTCCGGCGTCGCCTCGGCGAGGTAGTCGTCGACCCCCGCCTCCGCAGCGATCGCCGCCGCCGTGAGGGGGTTGTCGCCGGTGATCATGACGGTGCGGATGCCGATCGCGCGCAGCTGCTCGAAGCGCTCCTTGATCCCCTGCTTGACGACGTCCTTCAGCTCGACCACGCCGAGCACCTCACCGGAGTCGGCGACGACGAGCGGGGTCGAACCGGCCTTGGCAATGCGCTCGACGATGCCCTCGAGCTCGGCCGGGATCGACCCGCCCTGCTCCCTCACCCATCGCCGCACCGCCTCCGCAGCTCCCTTGCGGATCTGGTGGCCGTCGAGGTCGAGACCCGACATGCGCGTCTGGGCCGAGAACGGGACGAACGTGTGGGCGCCGCCGAGCTCTCGCTCGCGGATCGCGAAGCGCTCCTTGGCGAGCACCACGATGGACCGCCCCTCCGGCGTCTCGTCGGCGAGCGAGGCGAGCTGGGCCGCCGCGGCGACCTCCTCCTCCGAATGCCCACCGACGGGCAGGAACGCGGAGGCCATGCGGTTCCCGAGCGTGATGGTGCCCGTCTTGTCGAGCAGCAGCGTCGAGACGTCTCCGGCAGCCTCGACCGCCCGGCCGCTCATCGCCAGGACGTTCCGCTGCACCAGGCGGTCCATCCCCGCGATCCCGATGGCGGAGAGGAGCGCCCCGATGGTCGTCGGGATGAGGCAGACCAGCAGCCCGACCAGGGTCACCACCGACACCTGCCCGTGGGCGTAGGAACCGAAGGGCTGGAGGACCACGACCACCGGGATGAAGATGACGGTGAGCGCCGCGAGGAGGATGTTGAGCGCGATCTCGTTCGGGGTCTTCTGACGGTTCGCCCCCTCGACGAGGGCGATCATCCGGTCCATGAAGGTCTTGCCAGGCTCCGCGGTGATGCGCACCACGATCCGGTCCGAGAGCACCTTCGTCCCGCCCGTGACCGCCGAGCGGTCCCCACCCGACTCCCGGATCACTGGCGCGGACTCCCCGGTGATCGCCGACTCGTCCACCGACGCGACGCCCTCCACGATCTCGCCGTCCGAGGGGATCACGTCGCCGGCCTCGCAGACGACCAGGTCCCCCTTGGCGAGCGCCGCTGCGGGCACGACCTCCTCGCCGCCGGCGGCGCCGAGCCGGCGAGCGGCGGTCTCGGTCCGCATCCGCCGGAGCGTGTCCGCCTGGGCCTTGCCCCGGCCCTCGGCCATCGCTTCGGCGAAGTTGGCGAACACCACGGTGAGGAAGAGCCAGATCGTGATCCCCCAGGTGAAGATGGAGGGGTGGGCGATGGCCTCCACGAGGGTGACCACGCTCCCGACCAGGACCACGAACATCACCGGGTTGCGCACCTGGACCCGGGGGTCCAGCTTCGCGAACGAGCCGGCGATCGCGCTCCGGAGGATCTCCGGATCGAACAGGCTGCGGCTCTGGGCAACCCCGCGGGCGCCGCGGCCCGCGGCGTGCTCCCCGGCCAGCGGGTTCTCTCCGGCGGCGGAACCGGCACCGGGACCGGGGCCTGTGGTTGCTGCCGACGTCTCGTCGACCTGCTCGCTCATCCGAACAACCTCCCGTGCGAGAGCTGCTCCACGATCGGGCCCAGGGAGAGGGCGGGGAAGAAGGTGAGCCCGCCCACGATCACGATGACCCCGATGACGAGCCCGACGAAGAGCGGTGTGTCCGTGCGGAACGTCCCGAGCGAAGCCGGCACGGCGCTCTTGGCCGCGAGCGTCCCGGCGAGCGCGAGGACGGGCACGATGACCGCGAAGCGGCCGACCAACATGTCGAGACCGCCCGTCACGTTGTAGAAGGCGGTATTGCTGGCGAGCCCGCCGAAGGCCGAGCCGTTGTTGTTCCCCTGGGAGAGGAACGCATAGAAGATCTCGCCGAAACCCTGCGGGCCCTTGTTGAGGGTCGGCGCGGTCCCCGCGTGGATCGACACGGCGATGCCGGTGAGGACGAGGACGGCGAGGGGCATCGCGAGCACCGCGAGCGCTGCGAGCTTCACCTCCCGGGCCTGGATCTTCTTCCCCAGGTACTCCGGTGTCCGCCCGACCATGAGGCCCCCGATGAACACCGCGAGGATCGCCGAGGGGAGGATCGTGTAGAGGCCGCTCCCGACCCCGCCCGGCGTCACGTCGCCCTGGGCCATCCCGGCCATGAGCGCGAGACCCCCGAGCGGGTTCCAGGAGTCGTAGGCGGAGTCCGCCGAGCCGGTCGAGGTCTGGGTGGAGGCGATCCCGTAGAGCACCGAGGAGTCCACGCCGAAGCGGGTCTCGATCCCTTCGGTGTTGCCCTGTGGCTGGGCCGGGAGGCCCGCCGCGGCGACGGCCGGGTTCGGCTCCTTCTGCCCGACTACCCCGACGGCCAACCAGGCCCCGAAGAGGATGGTCATCACCGCGAGCACGGCGACGCCCTGGCGGACGCTCCCGACCATCTTGCCGAAGGTGTACGTGAGCGCGACCGGGATGCAGAGGATCAGCACGATGGAGAGGAAGTTGGTGAGCCCCGTCGGGTTCTCGAAGGGGTGCGCCCCGTTCGCACCGAAGAAGCCGCCGCCGTTCGTGCCGAGCTGCTTGATCACCTCCTGGGAGGCGACCGGACCGCGGGCGATCACCTGGGTCACGCCGTTCAGCGCGTCGTGGACGTGGGCGGGGCCGGCAAGCGTCTGGACCGCCCCCTGGGAGACGAAGAGCACTGCGAACACCACCGAGATCGGAAGCAGGACGTAGAGGACGCTTCGCACCAGGTCGACCCAGAAGTTCCCGATCGTCCGCGCACTGCGACGGGCGAGGCCCCGGATGAGCGCGATCGCCACCACCATCCCGACCGCGGGCGAGACGAAGTTCTGGACGGCGAGCGCCACCATCTGGGAGAAGTAGGACATCGTCGTCTCGCCCGCGTAGTTCTGCCAGTTCGTGTTCGTGACGAAGGAGACGGCGGTGTTCCACGCGAGCGCCGGGGTCACGGCCCCGAGGTGCTGCGGGTCCAGCGGCAGGAAGCGCTGGAGCCGGAGCAGCGCATAGGTGAGCAGGATCGAGACCCCGGAGAAGACCAGGAGCGAGAGGCTGTAGCGCTGCCAGCTCTGCTCCGCCTCGGGGTCGACCCCGGCGAGCCGGTAGATCGGTCGCTCGAGGAAGGCGAGCCAGCGAACCCGGCCCTCGTAGACCGCAACGAGGTAGGCCCCGAGATAGCGCCAGGAGAGAGCCAGGACGACGACCAGGGCGACAAGGGTGAGCGCGAAGGCCATCAGAACCACTCCGGCTTGAACAGCGCCACGCCGACGTACGCGAAGAGCGCCACCGAGAGGGCGAGCAGGATGGCGTCGGTGACGCTCATCACACGCGCTCCAGGGCGCGTGCGAGCCCGATCATGGCCGCGATGAACGCCACGGTCCCGAGCACTGCGAGGAGGTCTGCCATGCCTCCAGCCTTCCGGGGCGTCCGTCAACGGAACCTCAATCTCCGACCCCGGACCGTCAACATGGCGTCAACGACCGAGCCGGTAGCGCCGTGACGCCCTACGGTCGAGCCGTGACGAGCCACGCCGAGGGTCCATCAGGCGAGGCCGGGCGAGACCCGGAGCACGTCGCGGGGGGCGAAGAGGACGCCACTGCCGTCGCACCAGCTGGCAGGTTTCGCCTGTACCTCGGGGCGAGTGCCGGGGTCGGGAAGACCTGCGCCATGCTCGACGAGGGCTGGCGGCGCAAGGAGCGTGGCACCGACGTCGTCGTGGGCTTCGTCGAGACCCACGGGCGGCCGCACACGGCTGCACTCCTCCGCAACTTGGAGGTCGTCCCACGAGTCCGCGTCGAGCACCGGGGGGCGACCTTCGAGGAGATGGACCTCGCCGCCGTGCTGGCCCGGCGCCCCCAGGTGGCGCTGGTGGACGAGCTGGCGCACACGAACGTCCCGGGATCGGGCCCCCACGAGAAACGCTACGAGGACGTGCTCGCCCTACTCGAGTCCGGGATCTCGGTGATCTCGACCGTGAACATCCAGCACCTCGAGAGCCTTGCCGACGCCGTGGAGCGGATGACCGGCGCGCAGGTACGAGAGCGCGTGCCCGACTGGGTCGTACACCGGGCGAACCAGATCGAGCTGGTGGACTCCTCCCCCGAGCAGCTCCGACGCCGAATGCTCCACGGGAACATCTACCCGCAGGACAAGATCCCCCAGGCCCTCGCCCACTTCTTCCGGACCGAGAACCTCGTCGCGCTACGCGAGCTGGCGCTGCGCTTCCTCGCGGACGAGACCGAGGAAGAGCTGCTCGACTACCTCCGCCGGCACCACGTCCGCCAGGTGTGGGAGACCGCGGAGCGGATCATGGTGGGGGTCACGGCCGCGGCCGGCACGGAGGCGGTGGTGCGCCGGGCGGCCCGGATGGCCGCGCGTTCGAAGGCCGAGCTCCACGTCGTCCACGTCGGCACGGGCGATGCTGGCTCGCCGGGCGCCGCCACCCAGCTCGAGCGCGTCCGCCAGCTCGCGGCGGAGGTCGGGGCAACCTTCCACGAGCTGGCAGCCGAGGACCCGGTCCAGGCACTGATCAGCTTCGCCCGCGACCACCAGATCACCCAGATCGTGCTCGGCGCGAGCCGGCGGAGCCGCTGGCGGGAGCTCACGAGCGGCTCGGTGATTCGCCACATCCTCCGGGCTGCGGCCGAGACGGGGATCGACGTCCACGTCATCGCCCGCTCGACGCTCCCGCTGGTCCCACCTGGAGCCGACGAGCGGCCCTGACCAGGCCGACACCATCGCTGCGGGCGAGAGGACCTCGGCCCCGGACCCGCAGCCCGGGTCGCAACCGCGCTAGACCGTGCCGCCTCGACGGCTCTCGACGATCACGCCGCCGAGAGCACCGATGATCAGGCTCCCCCCGATGATGGCGAGCCAGAAGGGGAACACGAAGCCGATCATCATGAGCGCGGCACCGAAGCCGATGATCACCGGCCAGACGCTCGAGTCGGGGAAAGCACCGACGGTGCCGCTCCCCTCCACGATCCGAGCGTCGGACCGATCCTCAGGCCGGAGCCCGCCCATGCGCCCCGCCCGGAACAAGAGGTACCCGCCCGGGAGCCCGCCGAAGACCACGCAGAAGAAGAGCAGGACCGTTCCCGTCGCCTGGTCGACGTCCGGGCCCGACCAGAGGAAGTAGCCCACCGTCACCACGAGGAAGAAAACCGCGATACCCAGCATGATGCGGTACTCCATGCGCATCGGGAGGACGCGCTTCCCACCTCGCCCGAGCGGTCCACGGACCAGCCCCGGCTCCGGCGGGAGGGGCTCGCTCGGCGCAGGCGGAGCGCCGACGGTCGTCGGCGCGCCCGGCTCACCGTGCCCAGCAGGAGGGGTCTCGCTCATCGGGCCGGTGCACCGGCGGGCACGGCCGGCACCGCAGGCGGCCCGCTCGGGTGGTTCGCGTCCCAGACCGGGCGCTCAGAACGGATCTCCGGGAGTCCCTCCTCGAAGTTGTGATGCGCCGGCGGCGAGGACGCCCACCACTCGAGCGTCGCGCCGTCCCACGGGTTGGCGCCCGCAGGGACCGGTACCCGCCAGGAGACCCAGAGGTTCACGAGGAGGAAGACGAAGGAGAGGGCGATGATGACCGCGCCCACCGTCGCGATCTGGTTGAGGAAGGTGAAGCCCTGCCCGGCGAAGTAGACCGCGACCCGCCGCGGCATGCCCCGGAGCCCGAGCAGGTACATCGGGAGGTAGGTCACCCAGGAACCGACGAAGAGTCCCCAGAAGTGCCACTTGGCGAGTCCCTCACGCATCATGCGCCCGGTGAACTTCGGGTACCAGTAGTAGAAGGCCGAGAAGCCCCCGAAGACTGCCGTGCCCACGAGCACTTCGTGGAAGTGCGCGACCACGAAGTAGGTGTTGTTGAGGTAGAAGTCGAGCGGTGGGGAGGCGAGGATGATCCCGGTCACGCCGCCGAACAGGAAGAAGATGAGGAAACCGACGGCGAAGAGCATCGGGGAGGCGAAGTTGATCTTCCCCTTCCACATGGTGCCGATCCACCCGAAGTACTTGACCCCGGTGGGCACGGCGATCAGGTACGACATGGCCGAGAAGAACGGCAGCAGGACGGCTCCGGTGGCGAACATGTGGTGCGCCCACACACCGGTCGAGAGCCCGGCGATGGCAAGGGTGGCAAAGACCATGCCCTTGTAGCCGAAGACGGGCTTCCGGGAGAAGACCGAGAAGACCTCGGTGACCATCCCGAAGAAGGGCAGGGCGAGGATGTAGACCTCCGGGTGGCCCCAGAACCAGAACAGGTTCTGCCAGAGGATCGGGACGCCGCCTCCCGTCACCTCGAAGACGTGCGTGCCGAAGTGGCGGTCCGCGAAGAGCATCACCATCGCCCCGGTGAGCACCGGGAAGGCCACCAGGATCAGGATCGCCGTCACCGCCATGTTCCAGGTGAAGATCGGCATGCGCCACATGGTCATACCGGGGGCGCGGAGATAGAAGATGGTGGTCAGCAGGTTCACGCCGGTGAAGATGGCCGAGAAGCCGGTGAGCACCAGGCCCACGATCCAGAGATCGGCTCCCGCCCCGGGCGAGTACAGGCTGTTGGAGAGGGGGGCATAGGCCGTCCAGGCGAAGTCCGCGGCCCCCGAGCTCGTGAGCGCCCCCGAGAGCACGATCAGCGACCCGCCGAAGTAGAGCCAGTAGGAGAGCAGGTTGAGCCTGGGGAAGGCCATGTCCGGCGCCCCGATCTGGAGCGGCACGAAGATGTTGGCGAACCCGCCGAAGGCGACCGGTCCCGCGAAGAGGTACATCATGATCGTGCCGTGGATCGTGAAGGCCTCGTCGTAGGCCTGCTGGGAGAGGAAGGTGTTGGCGGGCTCGGCGAGCTGGATCCGGATCAGCTCCGCCAGGAGCCCCGAGAGGAAGAACAGCACGATGGACGTGTAGAGGTAGCTCTTCCCGATCACCTTGTGGTCGGTGGAGGTGAGCCACTTGTAGAAGCCCGAGACGCCTTGCGAGCCATGCGGCTCGGCGGCCGTGACCGGACGGTCGGCGAGGACGGTCATGCTGCGTGTGCCTCCTGGGTCTGGAGCCATGAGGAGAACGTCGCCGGCGGGGCGACGCGGAGGGTGAAGAGCATCTCGGCGTGGTAGAGGCCGCAGTACACCGCGCAGTGCCCCTGGAAGACGCCCGTCCGCGACGGTGTGAAGTCGAAGCGGTTCACGATGCCGGGCTGCGCGTAGCGCCCGAAGAGGAAGGCCGGGACCATGAACTCGTGGACCACGTCGTTGCTGGTGAGGATGATCTCGGTGGTCTCGTTCTCCGGCAGCACGAGCTGCGGGTACCCGCTCGTGGTCGTGTGGATGCTCACGTTGGTCCCGAGATAGTCGAAGATCCAGCCCCAGCGGTAGGCGATGACGTGGACCTTCAGTGCCGGGTGCGGGTCCATCGCATCCACCTCGTTCAAGGTGTGGAGCGTGAATCCGAAGATCCCGGCCACGATGAGGATGGGAACCGTCGTGTAGGCCACCTCCCAGCCGATGCGGCTGTGGGTCTGCTTCGGGACGGCACCGTCGTCGTTCTTGGGGGCGCGGTAGCGGAAGGACGCCCAGAGGATGAGGACGAGCACGAAGCCGCCCACGATCAGGCCGGCGATCACCATGCCCGACCAGAGGTAGAAGATGTGACGGCCCTGGAGGTCTGCGGGGTTCTCCGCCTCGAAGGCCGGGTAGTTGCACCCTGCGAGCGCGATGCCTGCGAGCAGGAGCAGTGGCGCGACCCGGAGGCGGCGGAGCAGGTGGCGACGGCCGGCGTCAGCCCGGGCAGGGCCACCCTCGAGCTGGGGCTGGTCGATCACGGCATGAATCTAGCGGCGGGTGCGCACCACGTCGAAGTCGGGTGGGCGAGCACGTCCCTGCGGGCGAGCGGAGCCGGGGCCGAGCCTCGACCGGCCGGCGCGGCTTCGACTTCGGGACTCAGCTCGGTCGCCCACGGTGGGTCGACGCGCCGAGGCCCCGCCCGGCCAAGCGAGCGAGCGAAGGGAGGAGCCCTCCCGAGGCCGGGCGACTTCCTCCGGGGGCACCGACTCGCACAGCTCCCACTCCGGAGACGCCGGGTCCTGCGGGGACGCCAGGTACGCCGGCGTCGGCGAGCGGATCGTCGTGCGACGGCGCCATCCCACCCGCCACGACGGCGGCAGTTCCCGGCGCGCTGCCACCCGCTGCACCCACGCCTGGGACCACTGCCGACGTACTGCGACCCTGCGGCGCCGAGGCGGGCGCCGTCCGGGCAGCCACCGCCGCGTACCGGGTCCCCCGTGCGAGCTGAGCAATGCTCCCCGCCACCAGCCAGAGGAGGGCTGCACTCAGCACGTCGAAGTGCGGCAGCTGGACCAGTGGCATCGCGACGAGGGCCACCACCACGGCCCAGTCGACGAGCCGGTGCGCAGCGGGGGACAGCAGGCGGAACGCCCCGAGGGGACCCCTCGTCGCGAGGGAGGAGAGGAGGAGGAGAGCTCCTGCCGCGACGAGCGAGGCCTCCGTCAGCCCCCCGAGGTGGAGACCAACACCCGCGACGAGTACCGCCACGACGTACTCGAGCGCCTGGTGGAGCCAGAACGGCAGCCGAGCCCGCTCGTGCGAACGGCCGCGACGACCCACGCCGACGTCCGAACGCTCGGGGATCGGGGGTCGCTACTCGGGCGTACCGGGGCCGGACTGCTCGGGGACGGCCTTGGCCTGGCTCGCCTTCGCGTTCGCCTGGGCCTCGCCCTCCTCGATCCCCTTCTTGAACTCCCGCTGGGCGGAGCCGAGCGAGCGGGCGAGCTTCGGCAGCTGGTTGGCCCCGAAGAGCAACACGACGACGAGCAGGACGATGACGATGTCGCTCGGGCTGTCGAAGATGGCAAGTAGCGGTGCGTGCACGAGGTTCTCCTTCCTCCGTACTCCAGGCTAGGCCAGCCGGGGGCCGGCCGCAGCTCGCCCCGGTGGGGGCGCAGATCACGCGAGCACGTCCAGTCTTCGAGGCCGCGGCCGCCCCCGGATGGGGGACCGGCTGACGGAGCCGTCCGGCTCGGAACCCCCGGCGCCGGGTCGGCCCGCGCCGGCCCCCCGGGGAGAGCGAGGGAGCTGACGGTAGCGTGGTCAGGGTGCCTGACGCCGACGCCCACCTGCCCGTCCTCGTCTACGACGGGGACTGCGGCCTCTGCCAGGCGGCGGTGCGCCTTCTGGAGCGGCGGGTACGCCCACCCGTTCGCAGCGTCGCCTGGCAGCGAAGCGATCTCGACGCGCTCGGGCTCGCGCCGGAGGAGGCGCAGCGGGCCGTCTGCCTGGTCGAGCCGTGGGGCGCGGTCCGCACCGGCGCGGGGGCCGTCGCCGCCGTGCTCTGCGCCGCGGGTGGCGCATGGGCGATCGCCGGCGGGGCGCTCGGCCTCCCCGGGCTCCGGCGCGCCGGTGAGGCCACCTACGAAGCCGTCGCGCGCCATCGCCACCGCTTCGCTCCGCTGCTGCGGTCGGCTCCCGCCTGCGCCACACCCGCCCCCGCTGCGGCACCCACCCGGACCGCGTCACCCACCCCGACTGCCGGGCCTGACCCCGGCGCGAGGCCCGGCGCCGCCACGGGGCCTGGTGCCGTCACGGGGTCTGGTGCCGTCACGGGGTCGGCCCGCGGATGAGCACACCGCCCCGTCGGAGCCGAGCACGCCAGGACGGGGAGGGCAAGGGGACGGCATCCCCGGCGATCCGGGCCCTCGCGGATGCCACACCCGTGCCCCTCTGGCTCGACCGGCCCACCGGCCCGGCGCCGGGGGGACGACTCGCGGGAACGACCCACGCGGACCTCGCGGTTGCGGGGGCTGGTTTTGCTGGGTTGTGGACGGCGCTCCTCGCGAAGGAGGCCGACCCCTCCCTCGACGTGGTCGTGCTCGAGGCGGACCTGCCGGGCACCGCGGCGTCGGGGCGCAACGGCGGCTTCGTGAGCTCGAGCCTCACCCACGGCGTGACGAACGGCGAGGCCCGCCTCCCGGGGGAGATCGCCCGCCTCGAGCAGCTCGGGCAGGAGAACTTCGAGGAGCTCGGCGCCACGATCGAGCGGTACGGCATCGACTGCCACTTCGAACGCAACGGCGAGCTCCAGGTCGCAACCGAGCGCTACCAGCTCGACGCGCTCGTGGAGACGCACGCGGCGCTCCGGCGGTACGGGGGGGTGGCCGACCTGCTCGACGGGGCTGCGACCCGAGCTGCCGTCGCCTCCCCCACCTACCTCGGGGGCCTCTGGGTACGGAGCGGCGCCGGGCTCGTCGATCCCGCGGCCCTCTCGGGCGGCCTCGTCGAGGCCTGCCTCCGGCACGGGGTGCGCTTCTACACCCGCTCTCCGGTGCGGGCGATCGAGCGCTCCGGCACGGGTCTCGTCCTCCGCTCCCCCTACGGCCAGGTCCACGCCGGCAGGGCAGCGCTGGCCGTGAACGCCTTCCGCTCCCCCCTCCGGCGGACGCGCGCCTACGTCGTCCCGGTCTGGGACTACGTCCTCGCGACCGAGCCCCTCACCCCGGGACAGCTCGAGTCGCTCGCCTGGCGCGACCGCCAGGGCGTGAGCGACTCGGGGAACCAGTTCCACTACTACCGCCTCACCCCGGACAACCGCATCCTGTTCGGCGGCTACGACGCCGTCTACTACCCGGGTGGCGGGACACAGGGCGAGCTCGCCGACCGGCCCGAGACCTTCCTGCTGCTCGCCGAGCACTTCTTCGCGACGTTCCCACAGCTCGAGGGCGTCTCGTTCTCCCATGCCTGGGGCGGTGTCATCGATACGTGCTCGCGCTTCTTCGCCTTCTACGGCAGCGCGTACGCCGGACGGCTCGCCTACGCCGCGGGCTACACCGGCCTCGGCGTCGGAGCCACCCGCTTCGCGGCGAAGGTCGTGCTCGAACTGCTCGCCGGACGCGGAGAGCTCCTCGACCTCGACCTGGTCCGCACCCGGCCGGTCCCCTTCCCGCCCGAACCGCTCCGCCGCCTCGTGGTCGACCTCACCCGGCGTTCGCTCGCCCGTGCCGACGCCCACCAGGGACGCCGAGATCCCTGGCTCCGACTCCTCGACCGGCTCGGCATCGGTTTCGACTCCTGATCCGCGTTCCGCCGGAGTGCCAGCGCCGTCCAACGGGGGGGCATGCGCGATGCGGCGTCGGGCCGAGCGCTGAGCCTCCGGGCCCTCGACCGGTGGGGCACGGGTTGGATCCCGGCGCGGGTGGGGCGGACGGTCAGCCAGCCCAGGGCCGCTCGCCCTCCCAACGGTCCCGGTGGAGCGCGTCGCGCAGCGGGCGCCTCGCCCGCCACCCGTGGCGCTCGAGGTCAGGCACCGTGGCGAGCGAGCGCACCGGGCCCAGGCAGAGCCAGGCGACCGGCCGGAGCCGGACCGGGAGACCGACCAGATCTGCCAGGAACGCCTCCCGGTAGAACGAGACCCAGCCGACCCCCCAGCCCTCCGCGGTCGCCGCGAGCCAGAGGTTCTCGATCGCGAGACAGACCGAGTACAGGCCAGCGTCCGCGATCGCGTGACGGCCGAGCACGGCCGGCGCACCCCGCTCGGGGTCGTACGTGACCACGACACCGCAGGAGGCCTCGAGGATCCCTTCGATCTTGATCCCAGCGAAACGACCTCGCGCACCCTCTTCCAGCGAGTGCGCGAACACCGCTCGCTCGTTGTGGACGTGCTCGCGGAACGCCTCGCGCAGGCGCCGGTCCTCGACCACGACGAAGTCCCAGGGCTGGCTGAGACCGACGCTCGGGGCACCGTGTGCGGCCGCGAGGACCCGGCCGAGCACCGCGTCGTCGAGGGGGGCCCCGCTGAACTCACCCCGCACGTCACGGCGACGACGGAGGACCTCGTAGAGCGGCGCAAGCGGGGGTGGGGGCGCGTGCCAGGCGAGCAGGATCTCCTCCTCCGGCTGCCCGGGCATGCGCTGGCGAGCCCCCGTCGGGGCGAAACCGGCCGTGCGGTAGAGCGAGAGCGCCGCCTCGTTCGCCGGCGACACCCAGAGCTGCACGAGGGGCGCGCCCCAGCCGGCCGCGACGGCGAGCGCCTCGTCGAGCAACCGCCGCCCGATACCGGCTCGCCGCGCCGCGGGAGCCACCCAGAGCCCGAAGAGCGCAACCGAGCCGTCGCCAGCCTGGCTGGAGCCGACGAGCCCGATCGGATCGGCCCCCGACCAGGCAACGACGTAGGTGTGGCGCGCGCACTCCGTCCGCCAGGTCGGCTCGTCCTGCTCGCCACCGTCGGCTGCCGGCTGCGCCGCCGCCGAGCGCAACGCGGCGACAGCAGCCCAGTCGTCCGCTCCGGCGCGGCGGATCTCCACCGAGGAAGGGTGCATCCCACCAGCGTCGCCCGGGAGCCGAGGGCCGGCAAGCCGGCCAGGACCGCGGCCGCACTCCCGAGACGGACGGGGGCACTCGGTACGCTCGTCGGCGAGGACGAGGAGGTCAGCGATGACGAAGTGGACGGCGAGGGACATGCCGGACCTCTCGGGACGGTGGGCGGTCGTCACGGGGGGAAACAGTGGGCTCGGCTACGAGACCGCGCTCGAACTCGCCTGCCATGGTGCGTCCGTGATCCTCGCTGCGCGCAGCCCCGAGCGAGGCGAGGCCGCGGCGGAGCGCATCCGGGCCGCAGGCGGCACGGCGTGCGAGCTCCGACAGCTCGACCTGGCTTCGCTCGCCTCCATCGAGACCTTCAGCGAGTCCGTCCTGGCCGACCGACAGCCGATCGACATCCTCGTCAACAACGCCGGAATCATGGCGGTCCCACGAGCACTGACCGCCGACGGGTTCGAGTCGCAGTTCGGGACGAACTTTCTCGGCCACTTCGCCCTGACGGCGCGGCTTTGGCCGGCGCTCGTCGCCGCCCCCGCAGCGCGGGTGGTGACCGTCTCGAGCGGCGTCGCACTCGTGGGCCGGATCGATCTCGACGACCTGAACGGCGAGCGTCGGTACGGGCGCTGGCGAGCCTACGCACAGTCCAAGCTCGCCGACCTGTTGTTCGCGCTCGAGCTGGACCGGAGGGTGCGCCGCCATGGCCTCCCCGTCGTGAGCGTTGCCGCGCACCCGGGCTTCGCAGCCACCAACCTCCAGGCCAAGGCCGCCGGGAACCACGCTGGTACGACCACGGAGGCCGCGGGTCCGGCGGCCGGGAACCCACCATCCGGGGAGACGGCAACGCCCGGGCCCGCACCGGGGCGGAACAACTCGCCCCTCGGCACCGTGCTGGCGGTGCTCCACGGGCTCGAAGCCGGCGTCATCGCGACGGGCACCCGTCTGACGGCGCAGCCGGCATGGCAGGGCGCGCTCCCGCTGCTCTTCGCGGCGACCGACCCGGCGGTGGTTGGTGGGAGCTACCTCGGCCCCGATGGTCCGCTCGGCCAGCGTGGCTTCCCGAAGGTGGTCTCCCCGCCGCCACAGGCCCGTGACGCCGCGACCGCGAGCCGCCTCTGGGCTGCGGCGGAGGAGCTGACCGGGGTCACCTTCCCACTCCCCGCCACGGTCCCCAGCTGACGCCCCCGGGGCTCGGCTGTGGCCGGCGGCCCGTCAGCCGGCTGCGAACGCCCGAGCGATGCTCTGCTCGGTCGACTCGTAGGCCGAGCCTGCCTGGTTCATGAGCTGGGCGATCCCCTGGAGCGCCTGGTTGAGCCCCCGCGCGTCGCGCTGCCACTGCGCCCAGAGCGCCTCGAAGCGCGCCTGTGCGACGCCGGCCCAGTCCGAGCCGAGCGGCGCCACTTGCCCGGCGAGCTGGCCAAGGGTCCCGTCGATGCTCGAGGTCCCCGCCAAGAGCTGAGCGGAGATCTGGTGGAGCTGGTCCGGGGTGACGCGAATGCCGGTCATGGTTCTCCTCTCGCACCGGTCGTGCGGCAAGCCCGACCGAATGGGCTGGTGCCCCTGCCATCGGCTGGGGTCGATCGGTACGGTACCCACGCGGGGAAGGGGCCGGAAGAGGCATCGAGGACCTCGAGTGCGCCCGAGCCCGCTCCCATCGCAGCCTCGTCACGAGCTCGAGACACCCGCCGGAGCGCCGATGTCCCCATCACAACCGATCCCCACGACCCCAACCCCGCCGGGCGTCGTCACCAGCCCTGGCGACCGGGCGGGCGGTGCCGTCTCGCTCCATCGCCCCGCCCGCAGCCTCCCGCCGGCTCCGCCCGTCGACCCGGTCGTCGTCCTCGCCCCTCCGGTTCGCCCGGAGCGTCAGGCCGGCGGGCTCGCAGCGTTGCTCGGGGCGCTCGCCGGGGGCATGGGAACCGTGCTCTTCGCCCTCCTGGACGGGGGAACCCGCTTCCTCGTGATCGCGCTGAGCCTGGCGGCACTGGCCATCGCCGTGACCGGGGGTGCGCAGCTGTCCCGCCGGCGTGCCGAGCGCCGGAGCGCGGCTCGCGTGGCCGGTCGCTACCGGGCGTACCTCGAGCACACCGAGCGCCACCTCATCCGGGTCGCGACACTGCAGCGTGCAGCGCTCACGCACTGCCATCCGGGCCCGGAAGGCCTCTGGGGCATCGTGACGACCCGTCGCCGGCTCTGGGAGCGCCACCCCGAGGACCCGGACTTCGGCGAGGTCCGGGTCGGGACCGGCACCGTCCCACTCGCTGCTCCGGTCCGGATCGACCTCGGGTCGGACCCGGTGGCGGATCACGACCCAGTGCTGCGGGAAGAGGCCCTGGCGCTCGTCGCCCGGCACCGCGGGCTGGCGGGCGCCCCCGTGACGATCTCCCTGGCCGAGCCCGGGCCGACGGCGTTGGTCGGGGAGCAGGCTGCGACGCGGGCCTTGGCCGCAGCGATCGTGCTCGAGCTCGCGGCGCTGCACGCCCCGCAGCATCTCCGCATCACCGTGACCAGTGCGGAGACCGGCGGGGCGGGGTGGGAGTGGGTCGGGAGACTCCCCCACGCCGGGGTGGCTTCGTTCGACCGTCCGGAGAGCGCCGACCCGTTCCTCTCTCCGGCCTCCCTCGCGGACCTGCTCGACCGGGAAGAGGCGCTCGGGGCCCCACCCGGCGCGATGGGCGCCCCTGCCCCGGCCCCGGCCCCAGGGAACACGACCGCGCTCCACGTGGCGGTGGTCGACGGGTACGACCCCGACGGCCCGGGGTGGTCCGGGGGGCCCCTGGCGCGCCGCCTGGGAGTCGACGCCCCAGCCGGGGTCGCGCTCCTCGTGCTGGTCGGGGACGTGCTCCAGACGCCGCCGAGCACCCGCCGCCGTATCGTCGTCCGTCCGTCGGGCCAGCTCGACATCGAGCGGTGCGGACCGGGGGCGACGGAGCACCCCGTCGTCACCGCCGGTGGAGGCGTCGACGAAGCGGTCAGCTCCGGGAGCGGCACCTGTGCGGCACCTGCCATGGCCGGCGCCGCCGCAGCAGGGACCCCCGAGCCCGCAAGGGAGAACGACGCGACCGAGCACGGACCCGTCCCGGAGCCGATCGGAGCCCCGAGGGGGGACGCCGCACCGCCAGAGCTCTGCACCGCACTCGCAGCGGCGCTCGCAGACCTCCCGAACGGCACACCGGCACCCGCCCGGGCGCCCGCGTCGCTCCTCGAGCTGCTCGATGCGGACCATCGCCCGGGGCCGCTCCCTCGCCTCGTGGCGCCGCTCGGCACGAACGGGAACGGCTCCGTCGTGGCGCTCGATCTCCGGGAGGCGGCCGAGGGGGGCCTCGGACCGCATGGACTGGTCGTCGGTGCTACCGGTTCCGGCAAGAGCGAGCTCCTCCGCACCATCGTGACCGGCCTCGTGCTCGGGGAAGACCCGGAGTCGCTCGCCGTCGTGCTCGTGGACTACAAGGGCGGAGCGGCGCTCGCGGGCCTCGCGGAGCTGCCGCACGTCGCCGGCGTCGTCACGAACCTCGAGGCCGAGCCCGGCGCCATCCGACGCTTCGGCGACTCGCTCCTCGCCGAGCTCGTCCATCGCCAGCGGGTGCTCGCAGGCGCGGGCGCGCTCGAGAGCGTCCGTGCGTACCAGCGCCGGCGCAACGAGCGGCTGGACCTCGAGCTCCCACCGCTCCCCTCCCTCCTCGTCCTCGTGGACGAGTTCGGCGAGCTGCTCGCTGCCGAGCCGGACCTGCTCGACGTCTTCGTCTCGATCGGCCGGACCGGGCGGAGCCTCGGCGTGCACCTCCTGCTCGCGACGCAGCGGCTCGAGGAGGGCCGGCTCCGCGGGCTGGAGAGCCACCTCCGCTTCCGGGTGTGCCTACGGACCTTCAGCCCCGGCGAGTCGATCGCGACGCTCGGGAGCCGCGTGGCCTTCGACCTCCCCCCGGCGCCGGGTGCCGGCTATCTGGCGGGCGACGGGAGGCTCACCCGTTTCCAGGCGGTTCGCGTGGGGAGCCATCCGGACCAGCTCGCCGAGGTCGTCGCCCGCCGGCGCATGGAGCTCGGGGCGGGGCGCCGAGCTCGCCGGGTGTGGCAGCCCCCGCTTCCCGAGCAGTGCAGCCTCGCAGCGCTCGAGCCACCCCGGACGGGCTCGGATCCTGTCGGTGCACCCGGAGACACCCTCCGGCAGCGAAGCGGGGTGGCACCGCTCGACCTCGCCCAGCCGGGTGGACCGGGGTGGCTCCAGGCTCCCCTGGGTCTCGTCGACCGCCCGCGGAGCCAAGCCCAGGACGCTTGGGTGCTCGACCTCGGGGGCGCAGGCGGTCACCTCGCCGTCGTAGGGGGCCCGCGCTCGGGCAAGTCGACGACGCTGGCCAGCACGATCGTCGCGCTCGCGGGCCGTCATTCCCCGGAGGACCTCCACGTCTACGTCGTCGACTTCGGCGGCGGGACGCTCCGCGCGCTCGACGTGCTCCCCCACGTCGGCGCCGTTCTCGGCCCGCACCAGCGCGAGGAGGTCCTCCGGCTCTTCCACGAGGTCGAGCGCATTCGAGAGGCTCGGGCCCGTGAGCTGCGCCGTCTCGGGCTGGCTGGCCCCGCTGAATGGCACGGCGCCCGTCGCTCGGGCCGCCTCGAAGACGACCGCTACGGTGAGGTGCTGCTCGCGATCGACAACCTCGCAACCTTGCTCGCCGCGTTCCCTGAGCTCGAGACGCCACTCGGCGGGCTCGCGGCCGATGGGCTCGGGTACGGGATCCACCTGCTCTGCACGGCTCCGCGATGGGCAGACGTCCGACCCTCCCTCCGGGACCACCTCGGTAGCCGCATCGAACTGCACCTCCAGAACCCGCTGGACTCCGAGATCGATCGTGGCATCGCCCGCCAGGTCGCGCCGGGCATCCCCGGTCGGGGGGTGGTCCCGCCGGGCGAGCTCGTCCAGATCGCGCTCGGTCGACCCGAGGACCTCGACCTCCCGCCGCACGAGTCCGGGCCAGGAACGCCACGGCCGGCGGGGGCCAGCGCGAGCGTGCGGCGCGGCGCGCCACGGCTCACGATCCTGCCCGAGGAGCTCCCCCTCGACAGGCTCCGCCACCTCGCGGGCGTCTCCGAGACGAGCCACACCCGGCCCCAGAGGCTCTTGGCGCCGTTGCTCGGCGTCGACGAGGTCGGCGGGGGGGCTTGCCGCCTGGAACTGCCGCGACGAGCGCCGCACGCGCTGGTCCTCGGCGAACCGGAGAGCGGAAAGACCAACGCGCTCGCCCTGCTCGCCGCGGGCATCCTCGCCGAGGACCCGGGTGCCGCGATCGCGCTCGTGGACAGCAGGGAACACCTCGCCTCCACCCTCGGCGCAGCCTGCGCCGCGCTGCTACCCGGTCGGGCAGGCGCGCTCGGCGAGGACCGGTCGGCGGGGCAACCAGCTCCGACGCTCGGCCCACCACCTGCGACCGACGTCCGGGGAGTGCGTGGCAACTCCAACGACCCCGGCGGGGCTTCCGGCACGGGCGGCAATTCCGGATCCGGCGGTGCCTGGCTGCCAGGGGCCATCCACCGAGCGAGCGAGCCTGGGGCTGTCGCCGCCCTGGTGCGCGCGCTCGCGACCGAGCTGAGCAACCGGAACGGCGAGCTGAGCAACCGGAATGACGCCAGCGCGCGGCCCGGGCTCGACGCTCGTGGGACGGCCCCTCCGGCCCGCATCGTGCTCGTGGTCGACGACTACGAGCTCCTCGGCGCGAACGGCGCAAGCCTGCTCGGCCCACTGGTCGAGTTCTTCGCCACGGCGAACAGCGTCGGGTTCCACCTCGTGCTCGGGCGCGCACTGGCCGGCTGGGCCCGCGCTGCCTACGATCCCGTTCTCCAGCGACTTCGCGAGCTCGAGGCACCAGTCCTCCTGCTCTCGGGAGCGCCGAACGAAGGTCCTGTGGTCGGCGACTACCGCGCAGAGCCGCTCCCGCCCGGGCGGGCAATGCTCTTCGAGCGTCGGCGGCGGCACCTCGTCCAACTCGGGCTCTGCCCGGCGGGGGGCAAAGCCGGCACCGGCGATGCAGGACAGCGCAGCGGACAGCGCGTCTGAGACCGGCTCGATCCCCGGAGGCCCCCCAGCCCGCGCGAGCCGGCCGCTAGCCGAGAGGTCACGCAACCACCACGATTCCGACCCCGGGCCGGTCAGGTCAGGCGACCAGCATCGGCACGAGCGCGAGGCCGGCCACCGCCCCGAGGACCAGTGCGGGGCCGAAAGGGAATCGGGCGCGACGACCCTGGCGAAGCAGCACCGGGAGGCCGAGGAGCGCACCGAGGAGGAAGGCAAGGGCGAGGCCGGTCACGAGCACGCGCAGGCCACTCCACCCGAGGAGCACGCCGAGGAGGGCGGCCAGGCGGACGTCACCCATGCCCATGCTCCGAGGCGACACCATGTGCAAGAGCCCGAAGCCGGCCCAGCATCCGAGCCCACCCAGCGCCGCATCGCGAACCGCGAGACCGTCACCGTGGACCAGGCCGAAGATGCCGAGCCCGAGACCTGCGACGAGGAGGCCGGCGTAGACGAGCCGGCGAGGGAGCTGTCCGATCGCGACGTCCACGATCGCCGCCGCGCCAGCCAGGACGAGCGCCACCACGTCCACGAGCACGACGAGGTCGAGGCCGAGCCGCGCCCCGACCAGGGCACCGGCCACGACACCGAGCGCGGCGAGCGGCCAGGCCAACCTGGCGCCGGCCTCTCGGCCCCAGCCGAAGGCCCACGAGCCGGTCCTGCCGTCTGCCACCCTCGAGGCGATGTCACGCGCCGTGACCGGCGCGATCGCGAGCCCGGTTGCTCCCCCGACGGCAGCGCAGACCGCGGCGGCAACGGGGTCCACGAACGGCGAGCCTAGGCCCGGGGCCGGGAGGAGCCGAGCGGCCGAGTCGGGCGCTCGGGCCTGCGGGATCGATGTGCATCGGCCGGCGCTCCTGGCACCCCTGGCGGTGCAGCGACGGGCTCCGGCGGCTCCACTCGGGCCACCACCTCCCTCGGGTCCGCTCGCGGCTCCCGGACCAACAGCGTCCGGCTCCCTCGCCAGGGCATCGCCGCCACCGCAGCCGGGGCGAAGCCGAAGGAGGCGTAGTACTCCACGAGCGCCGGTTGGTCGGCCTCGAGCACCAGGGCCCGCCCGTCGGAGTCGGCGACGGCACAGACCGCGGCCAGGAGCGGCCGGGCGCTGCCGGGCGGTGCGTCCCGGGGCCTCGCGACGTCGTGGACGTAGCGCTCGCCCGACCGGACCCCCCGGCCGAGGGCCCGCTCCGCCCGCCAGACCCGCACTGGCCTCCACGCCATCGCGACGGGGACGACCAGCGCCACCGCGATCGCCGCGAGCCAGCCGGAGAGCCAGCCGACCACGAGCACCAGGGCGACACCCGCTATCCCGACGACGGCGAGGATCCCCGCAGCGAGCTCGAGCGCGACCCGCCAGCTCCCCCCCGCTCCGGAGGGTTGCTGCTCCTCGAGCGCCGGGTCGACGATGACGACGGATCGCCCGGCGGGATCCGTCCAGCCGCGCCCGGCCGCGAGCGACTCCCGGACGACACGGCGCAGCACCCACCGCCGGAGCGGTCTGAGCGGGAACAGGTACCGCAGCGAGGGAGCGTCGCCCAGGCGATCCACGATCGTGGCCGCGAGCAGCGCCTCTTCGGGACGGTCGGGTCGCCGGCACCGGGGCCCGTCGCTGCAGTCAGTGCAACCCCCGTCCCCATCCCCTGCCGACGGGGCCTCGGCGAGGCGGGGCGTCGGGGCCGAGCCGGCTGCGTCTGACACCTCTTGGACCCGGCGGCCGAGCACCTCAGCACCCTATCGCCGGCACCCTACGGCTGGTCGCCGCAGGAGCGCCCGCCACCGGCGCGCTCGAGCCCGGCGGCACCGAAGACCGGGCGGGACGGCCGCGAGCCGTCGCCGGGGCACGCCACTACCAGCGCCCAGACCGCTCCGCTCGAAGATCACCGCACTGGCACTGCCGAGCCTCCAGTCCTACTGCTACGATGACGCAGTCTTCAGTCTCACCACACCTCGGTTGGCGCTCGCGCAGCGCGTCGACCGGGTCCGACCAGCGACGACTCAGATGCCACGGCGAGCGAGCGACCAGCAGGAAAGCGACCAGTGACCTCGTCCGTGACGAGACCGCCGAGCATGCGCCCCCCTCGGTCGGAGGTGGGGAGCGCAGTGCGCGTCGACACGCGACCCCCCCGGAGACGGCGGCCACTGCTGGCAGTCGTCGCGACGCTCGTCGTCATCGGCTTCGGCCTCGCAGGGGCAGAGCTCTACCTTGCTGGCACGCAGCGGGTCTCGGCGCTCGTCGTGCGATCCGCCGTCCCTGAAGGATCCCCACTCGTCGCCTCCGATCTCGGGGTCGTGCAGCTGGTGCCCGGTCCGGGAGTCGGCTGGGTGGCCGCCACCGAGGAGGCACGAGTCGTCGGGCGCGTCGCCAGCGTCCCGCTCCTGGCTGGCCAGCTACTCACCCCGGCGAGCATCGCAACGGGCCCGAACCTCCCGCGGGGTGATGCGACGGTAGGGGTCACCGTCGGGGCCAACCAGGCGCCGGTCGCACAGCTCGAGCCGGGTGCGGAAGTCGAGGTCGTCGCGACCGGAGGGCAGGGTACGGCTGCGCCGCGGGCCGGAGCCAGCCTGGCAGCCGGCGTTCTCGTCACCGTGGCGGACGTGGGGACGTCCGGCTCGAGCGGCTCCGGAGCGGCCGTTTCCATCGCCGTGCCGAGCGCTGACGCCGCAGCAGTCGCCGCAGCCGCAGCCACCGGGAACGTGAGCCTGGTCGTGCTACGGGCACCAGCGGGCAGCTCGACGGGATGAGCGTCGTCCTCGTCGGATCGGCGAAGGGCTCCCCGGGCGTGACGACGCTCACGATGTTGCTCGCGCGCTCGTGGCCAACCGCCGCTCCGGCCCCGGTGGTCGTCGAGGCGGACCCGGCGGGCGGCGACCTCGCAGGGCGGCTCGGCCTCCCGGGGCACCCGGACCTCACGAACCTCGCCGCGGAGGCCCGACACGATCCCCTCGGCGTCGGGATCGAGCCGTACCTGCAGCAGGTCCCAGCAGCTGACGGAACGCTCGACGGGCTCGCCCTCCTGGCCGGAGTCGGGAGCGCCGTACAGGGCCGAGCGCTCGACCCGCTCTGGCCCACGATCGCGGCGAGCATCGCCCGGCTCGACCGCCCGGTGCTCGTCGACCTCGGGCGAGTCGCCCCTGACGACGCCCACCTCGCGAGCCTCGCCGAGCGTGCGGACCTCTTTCTCCTGGTCCTCCGTCCCGAGGTCGCTGGCGTGGCCCGTGCGGTCGACCTGTCGACCACGCTCGCAGACCGCCGGCCAGAGCCCGCGCTCGTGCTCGTCGGCGAGGACCCCTACGACGCCCGCGAGGTCGCGGAAACGACCGGCATCCCCGTGCTCGGTGTCGTGCCCGACGACCCCCAGGTCGCCCGGGCCCTGCTCGCCGGGCACGGGTGGGGGCCGGGGACCCGCCGGTTCCGCCGGGCGCTCGGCCAGCTCTCGCAGGCGGTTGCGAGCTCGGTCGCCCGCGGCGGGGATCCGTGCCGGTCGGCCGGGAGCGAACCCCTCCACCCCGACCCGGGGTCGGACGAGATGGCCGGTCAGGGGCCACCGGGTCCCCCCGTCGGCGAAGCAGGGCCCGGACTTCGGCTGGCTGGCCCGAGCCCTGCACCGACGAGCGCCGAGAGCCCGGCTCCTCCCGCAAGCACGCGGGTCCCCGGCGGGAACGCCCAGCAGCGGTCGCCGGACGTCCAGAGCAGCGCAGACCGGAGCCGTTCGGGTGCGCGAGGGGTCGACCTGGGGGTACGCCGATGACCGGAGGGCTCGTCGCGGAGATCCGCTCCCGTGTCGCCGACCAACTGGCCGAGGCGGCACCCCCTGGCATTCACGACGGTGACCGCCGGGCGCTGGCGGAGGAGCTGACCTGGCAGGCGCTGGCCGAGGAGGCGGAGCGCGCGTTGGCTGCTGGCCGGAGCCCCCTCACGCCGGAGGAGGAGCGGGAGGTCGCCACCGCCGTCGCGGCGCACCTCTGGGGTCTCGGGGGCCTGCAAGCACTCGTCGACGACCCCGCAGTCGAGAACATCGACTGCTACGGCTGCGACACCGTCTGGGTGAGCTACGCCGATGGCACGAAAGCCCGGGCCGACCCCGTCGCCGGCTCCGACGAGGAGCTGATCGAGGTCGTCCGGGCGGCGGCGGCACGGCTCGGACAGCACGAGCGCCGCTTCGACGGGGCGTGGCCCGAGCTCGACCTCCGCCTGCCGGACGGCAGCCGGCTCTCCGCGGTCATGGCCGTCACCGAGCGACCGGTCGTGGACATTCGTCGGCACCGCCACGCCGATCGCAGCCTCGAGGAGCTGGTCGAGCTGGAGATGCTGGACTCCGAGCTCGCCGCCTTCCTCACCTCGAGCGTCCGGGCGCGGAAGAACATCCTCGTCTCCGGTGCCATGAACGCGGGCAAGACGACACTGCTCCGGGCACTTGCTGCCGCGATACCGCCCCACGAGCGCATCGTCACGATCGAGCAGGCGTTCGAGCTCGGCCTCGATCGCCAGGTCGATCGCCACCCGGACTGCGTCGCCATGGAAGCTCGCCCGGCCAACGTGGAAGGGGTCGGCGAGATCTCGATGGCCCGCCTCGTTCGTCGGAGCCTGCGGATGAACGCCAGCCGGGTGATCGTCGGGGAGGTCCTCGGCGACGAGGTGCTCCCGATGCTCAACGCGATGAGCCAGGGGCGATCCGGCTCGATGGCGACGATCCATGCCGACTCCTCCGCGGCGGTGTTCCGCCGGCTCAGCTCGTACGCGCTGCAGGCCCCGGAGCGGCTCTCCGTCGATGCGACCAACCAGCTCGTCGCAGGAGCGATCCACCTCGTCGTCCACGTGGGGACGCGCCTGACACCGCTGGCCTCGACGGCCAGGTCGACACCAGGTCGCCCGGAGGCGGTCCGCATCGAACGATTCGTGACCTCGGTGCGCGAGGTGACCGATGCCGAGGGCAGCATGGTGCTCTCCAACGAGATCTGGCGTCCCGGCCCGGACGGACGGGCGGTCCCAGGTGCGCCCATCCGCACCGAGTTGCTGGCAGATCTGGCCGAAGTGGGCTACGAACCCCCCCTCAGCAGGATGCGGGGGAACTGGTGAGCGGCGCCCTGCTCGAGGCGCTGCTCGGCCTGCTCGTCGGAGCCGGGCTGGTCGTGACCGTGGGGGCGCTGCGCGGGTTCGAGCCCCACGGCCTGAGCCGGCAGCCGAGCAGGCAGCGTCCCTGGCGCCGTTGGGGGATCGCAGCCCTCGTCGGGCTCCTCGCCGGCCTCGTGACCGGATGGCCGGTTGCGGCGCTGTTCGGCGTCGTCGGTGTGGCCTGGCTCCCGCAGCTGTTCGGCAGACCGCAGGGGCATGCGAGCGCGGAACGCCTCGAGGCGGTGGCCACCTGGACCGAGATGCTGCGGGACACGATGGCGGGGGCCGCTGGGCTCAACCAGGCACTGATCGCGACCGCGCCCCTGGCGCCGACGGCCCTGCGGGCCCCGCTCGAGACCCTCGCCACCAGGCTCGAGGCTGGTGTCCCGACCGGTCGCGCACTGAGGGCGCTCGCGAGCGAGCTCGCCGACCCCGCCGTGGATGTCGTCGTCGCTGCGCTGGTGCTGGCCACGGAGCAGCGCGCAGGCCGGCTCGGCGAGCTGCTCTCGGCTCTCGCCGAGACCACGCGCCGAGAGGTCGCCATGAGGCTCCGCGTCGAAGCACGTCGCGCCAGCTCGTTCTCCTCCATGCGCATCGTCGCGGGCTTCTCACTCGCCTTCGCCTGCGGCCTGCTGCTCTTCGCTCGGTCGTTCCTCGCGCCCTACGGGAGCGCCCTCGGTCAGCTCGCCCTGCTCGTCGTCGGTGCCATCTTCGGCCTCGGGCTGTGGCTCATGGCACGCCTGGTCCGCCCACCCGCTGGTGAGCGCTTCCTTGCGAGGGCAGAGTGATCGCCCTCGCGCTCTGCGGCATGGGCGTTGCAGCCGGGCTCGTGCTGGCCTACCTCGCGCTCAGCCCGGCACGGCCATCGTTGGAGGCCGAGCTCGCTCGCCTTGCCCGGAGCGCGCCCGCTCCAGCGGCACCGCCAGCATCGCGCGATCGCTACGCGCGGCTCCGGCGCAGCCTCGGGAGTGCGCTCGCGGAGCCCCTCGGCGCAGCTGGGCTGGTCCCGGCGGGACTCGACGCCGACCTCCAGATCCTCGAGCAGGACCGGGCGGACTGGGCCGCCCAGGTCGGGGTGGCGGCAGCCGGTCTCGGGGCCACCGTCGTCGTGCTCCTCGCACTCTTCGCCGTCGTGGTCGGCTTCGTCGTGCCGATCTTCCTCGTGCTCGCGACGCTCGTCGTCGTCGCCGGGCTCTCCTGGCTGGTGCCGACCGTCTCGGCCCGAGCCGCCGCGCGGGGGCGACGGGAGCACTTCCGCGCTGTCCTCGCGACCTGGCTCGAGCTCGTCACGCTGAGCCAGGCTGCCGGGACGGGTCTCGAGGGCGCCATGGATGCAGCGTGCTCCCTCGCGGACGACTGGGCGCTCCGGCGCCTCGGCAGGGCGCTCGCCAACGCTCGCCATCTCGGTCTCGCCCCCTGGGAGGGGCTCCGCCAGCTCGGAGCCGAGCTCGGCGTGGACGAGCTCGGCCAGATCGCGGCGATGCTCACGCTCGCGGGCTCGGAGGGTGCCCGCGTGCGGGCCTCGCTCGCCGCCGGTGCCGCGTCACTCCGAGGGCGCCAGCTCGCGACGACCGAAGCGGAGGCGAACCGCGTCAGCGAGCGCCTGTTCCTCCCCGCGACCGTCATCATGATCGCGTTCCTCCTGTTCCTCACGTTCCCGGCCTTCGAGCGGATCCTCGCGTCGCTCTGAGGGCGCAGCGGACACTGACCGCGTCCCCGAACACGGCCGGCCAACCGGCCCGAGACCAGAAAGGACCACCGCAATGCCGATCGAGATGATCACCTTCTACTGGGGTTGGGCTCGTGCCCGGTGGGAGCTGGCAGGCCAGGACGAAGCAGGCGGCGTCGCTGAGCGGATGGTGCTCATCGGCATCTTCGTCGCCCTGGCACTCGCCGCGGGCATGGGCATCTACATCGCCGTGAGCGGGAAGGCGAAGACGACCATCGGCCAGATCAACTCCTCGAACCCGAGCTCGAACCCGATCGGGTGAGTGCTCGGCCGGGGCAGGCGCCGGCATCGGGAGCCCTTGCTGTGCCGGCAGCGGCGCCGAGCGCGCCCGTCGCGGGGAAGGAGGCGGCACGGCACGGCGACACACGGCGCGCCGCTCGTCGAGCACGGGTCGTCACGCCCGGAGAGGACGGCGTCGCGGAGTTCGTCATCGTGGTGCCCGTGTTCCTCACGCTCATCTTCCTCGCCGTGCAGTTCGCGCTGTGGGGCTTGGCTGCGCACGCTGTCGAGGCCGCGGCGGCCCAGGGTGGCGAAGCGGCGAGGCTCTACGGGAGCTCGCCTGGAGCCGGGGCAACCGAGGCACGCCAGCTCCTCGGGGGCCTCGGCGGGGGCCTCGTGCGCAACGTCGCAGTGACGGAGACCGCGACGGCGGGCGACGTGACGGTACGGGTGACCGGGGACGCCCTCACCATCCTCCCGGTGGTCACCCTGTCGGTCTCGGGCACCAGCACGGGCCCCGTCGAGACCTACGAGCGGGGTGCGTGAACGCCCGCCGGAGTCCCTCGCCGGCAAGGGCCGTGGCGGGCGACTCGCCACCCTCGGCCGCGAACGGCGCGTGTCGGGAGCTGATGCCTCGGGGCGCGTCCTGCGGCTACCCCTCGTTCCCTGGCGGGGGCGACACGGCCCGCACCCGCTCGTGGGGGAGGTGCGCGCCGGCGCGGCGAGATCCGTTCTGCCCCGAGCCCAGCGAAACAGGCTCTGCCGCCGCAGAACTGGTGATCCTCACCCCCCTCCTGGTCCTCCTGATCACGGTCATGGTCGCGTTCGGTGAGTTGCAGCTCGCCAAGGAGCGACTGGCGACCGCGGCCCAGAGCGCCGTCCAAGCTGCAGTGCTGGCACCCAGCACGGCCAGCGGAACCGCCGCCGCCCAGACTGCCGCCTCCGCTGATCTGGCCGGTAGGACGGCGACCTGTACGGACCTCGCCACCGACGTCCGCTACGAACTCGGTGGGCCCGGAACCGGAGGTCGAGTGGGCGTGACCGTGCGGTGTCGGGCGAGCCTGGCGGGGATCTTCCTCCCGGGCCTGCCGGGCAGCGTCGTGCTCAGTGCGTCGGCAACGGGTCCCCTCGACCCCTTCCGCAACCCCGTCACGCCGTGAGACGATCGCCGACGAGGAGAGACGGAATGGATGACGCACGACTGGGCGCCGGCGGGCGGGAGCGACACCCGGTGGGTCCACCACCGATCGACGAACGCGGCGAGCTGACGCCGTTCCTGGTCGTCTTCACGGTCGCGCTCCTCGCGCTCTTCGGCGTGGTGGTCGACGGCGGAGAGGCGATCTCCGCGAAGATCTCGGCGGAGAGCCTCGCAGAACAAGCGGCCCGCGCCGGTGCGGCGCAGCTCGGACAGGCGCTCCGGCTCGGCACGATCGACCCCGCACCGGGCCCGGCAGCCACGGCGGTCGCTGTGACGGTCGCAGACGCCGGCCCCGCCTATCGCGCCTCGACTCGCGTCTCCGGGACCGCCGTCGCGGTCACCGTCCGGGAACGAGTGCGCACCAGTTTCCTCGGACTGCTCGGCGTCCCGGGCTTCACGATCCAGGCGACGGCGACCGCGACCCCCGTCGACGGGGTCGGCGGTGGGTGAGGACGTGGCGGTGCGCGGCAGGCCGCGGGGAGAGCCGGGTGTGCAACGGCGCGGTCCCGTTGGCCGACGGGCGCTCCTTGCCGGCTTCGGGCTCGTCACCGTCCTCGTGGGCGTGCCGGCCGGCCTCATCCTGCTCGTCGGCAATCCCCTCCCCACGGCGCTCCCGACCACCGAGTCCCTCCACCTCGCCCTGGCATCGGGGAATGTCCAACCCCAGACCTGGCTCAAGGTGCTCGCGCTCGCCGGCTGGCTCGTCTGGGCTCGTCTGGTCTGGGTCTCCGCCGCCGAAGTGGCCGCAGCTGCGAGCGCGTGGCGGAGCCGCGTCCCGTACCGCCCCCGGCGACCACGGTCACCGATGGCGCAGCTCGTCGGCATGTGCATGGCTGCTACGGCAATCAGCCAGGCGACCCACCTCCCGCTCGCGCAGGCGATCTCCCGGCCTGCAGCCACCTCGGCGCCCCTCGCGCGCCCGGTCGGGGGCGCTCGACCGCCGGTGACGCCCCTCCAGCCCCCGCCGGCGTCGACGAGCCCGGTGACGCCCGGGATGGTGCAGGAGCAGCCGGCCGCCGGGGCGCGGAGTGCGGCCCCGCGAGCCGGCATACCTCCCACGCACTACGTGATCGAGCCGCGAGACACACTCTGGGGGATCGCCGCCAAGCGGCTGGGCGACCCACTCCGCTGGCGAGAGATCTGGACGCTGAACGAGGGGCGCGACATGGGAGACGGGCTCCGCCTCGACGACCCCTCTTTCATCGAACCCGGGTGGGTGCTGCTCCTCCCTGCGGCCGGGCCGAGCGAGCGGGAGAGCCCTCCGGCGGGCATCGCTCGGTCGGGTGCCGGTACCACCAGCGCGAGCTCCGCAGTGGGCCGACAACCTGGACGAGACCACGCCCGAACGGTGCCGGACCGGCTCGGTACGCCCGGGCGGCTCGATGCGTCGGGGCAGGTACCCCTCGCTGGCCAGGGAGCAGGTCCCCGCCAGCCATTGCTTCCCCGACGGTCCGCGGACCCTGACCAGCCATCGGTTGCTGGACAGCCATCGGTTGCTGGACAGCCATCGGTTGCTGGACACGGGGGAGTGGATCGGTCCGGCGCCAGCCGGGCTGGCTCACGCGGGCCGACCACGGAGCCGTCGCAGGAGGGGCGCGACCACGCCAACGACGTCTCGGCGCCTCTGGCAGCTCTCGGTAGTGCCGGGCTCCTGGCGGCCGGGCTGCTCCTCGAGGTG
>JAJYWE010000084.1 GCA_021791675.1 Actinomycetes bacterium
GCGATCAGGCACGTCATCCCGTAGACGAGGAAGGTCCCGGTGTTCGAGGCGAGGGTGATCTGGGTCAGGTTGTCCACCGTGTGCACGCCGTAGATCCCGATCAGCGCGGAGAGCGCAGACAGCACCCAGATGCCGCCGTGGGGGGTGGCAAGGCGGCCGTGGAGCGTGCCCAGCACCGACGGCAGCTCCTTGTCGCGAGCCATCGCATAGCTCACCCGCACGCCGGTGTTGATGCAGGCGAGGGTGGTCCCGACGAGCGCCAGGAGGACGGTCGCCGCGACGAGCAGGGACACCGCCGTACCGCCTCCGCCGAAGAGGATGTTCGCCGCGTTGTGCACCATCGTGCCGATCGGCGCCGGGTCGTTCCCGGCGGCGACGTAGGGGTTGGGCCCCTTGTCGCCGGCGATGGTCTGCGTCCCGAGGGCGAAGTTCGCGCCGAAGTACTCGAGCAGGTAGCAGAAGCCCCCCTGGATGATGAGGCTGATCATCACCCCACGCTGGATGTCGCGGCCGGGGTTGACCGCCTCGGCGCCCAGCGCGGTGATCGACTCGAAGCCGACCAGGAGCAGGATCGCGATCGTCGACTGGTAGAGGAGGTTGACGAAGCTGTGCGGGAGGACGACCGCGCCGGCGTTTGCGAGCGCGAAACCGGCGTGGGGGTGCAGGACGCGGAAGGCGACGAAGAATATCGCAGTCATGGCGACGAGCGTCACGATCTGGATCACGTTGATCACGATCGCAGTGAGCGTCGAGCCCGAGATGCCCCGGTAGGCGATGTAGCCGATGCCGAGCGCTGCCACGACGCACACGGCGCTGAGCGCTCCCCAGCCGAGGGTCTTCCCGGCCACCGTCTGGTAGATGTACCCGACGAGCGTCGCGATGAAGGCGATCATGATGCCGGGGTAGATCCAGTAGTAGAGGTGGCTGATCCACCCGAACGCAAGCTTCGCGGCCCGCGCCATGCGCTGGTGCTCGGGCTTCTCCTTGTCGAGAAAGGCTGCCTCGGCGAAGTAGTAGCTCGAGCCAGCCCCCGCGCTCGGGTAGATCTTGGCGAGTTGGCTGTAGCTCCAGGCAGTGAGCATGGCCAGGATGAACGCGAAGAACAGCCCGGTCCACATGTCTGGGCCGGTCGGGGCGCCGTGGTTGGTCTGGGCCGCTTGCGCCTGGAAGGTCGTCCAGAGGAACGCCCCCGGAGCGATGAGCGCCATGCCGTTGACGGTGACGCCGGTGAGGGTGAGGCTCTTCTTGAACTGCGCCGGTGCTTCGGTGGTCGCCATGGGGCTCCTTCGTGCGGGCTCGGCCGTCGGACGGGTTCGCAGGAGCGCGACGCTGCGCCACCGAGACGGTACGCAACGCGTGTTTCCGTGGGACGACTCGGGGATGAAGAGCGTGTTTCGCATCGAAGGGGCGAGCGGGGCACACTGGGCGGGTGCGAGCGGTGGTCCAGCGGGTGGCATGGGCGCGGGTGCTCGTCGACGGGACCGTGACGGCGCTCCTCGGGCGGCCACCCGGCTCCGACCAGGGCGTCGGGGATACCTCCTCGCTCCCGGCCCCGGGGCTCCTCTGCCTGGTCGGCGTGGCTCGGGACGACGAGGCCGCCTCCGCCACGGCGCTCGCGCGGCGGATCTTCCACCTCCGGGTGCTCGACGACGAGCACGGCCGCATGGGGGCGTCCGTGGCGGCGACGGGCGGTGGCGTGGTCGTGGTCTCCCAGTTCACCCTCTACGGCGACACGACCCGGGGTCGCCGACCCTCGTGGTCCGATGCGGCACCTCGTGCGACCGCCGAGCTGCTCGTCGCCGAGGTCGCCGCGGAGCTCGGACGGCTCGGCTGTCCGGTCGGCACGGGCCGCTTCGGCGCCGAGATGCTCGTGGAGCTCGGAAACGACGGCCCGGTGACGATCCTGTTGGAGGAGCCGGTCGGCGGACGGAGGTCGCGAGGCGGTCAGGCCGCGGCGCCCGAGACGACGTAGCGGGGCCCGTCCCGGCCGTCGACCAGCCGGACGCGCCCGGTGCGGCGGAGGTGCTCCAAGTGGGCGTAGGTCTCGCTCTCCGCCATCGGACCCCAGCGCTCCCGGCGAAACAGGCGTTGCGACAGTTCCGCGACGCCGACCGGTTCGGCCTCTGCGACGAGCCCGACGATCTCGGCGAGGCGGGCCTCGTGGTGGGCGCGGATCGCCGCCACGCGCCCTGCGAGGTCGGAGAAGGGGAGGCCGTGGGCGGGGGCGACCAGCTGGACGCCGGGCAGGGCTGCGACACGGGAGAGGGAGGCCTCGTAGGCACCGAGGGCGTCGCGCCCACCCCCGACGCCGGGTACGTGGGGCGTGATCGTCGGGAGGACGTGGTCGCCGGAGAGCAGGACGCCGGTCTCGGGTTCGAAGAGGCAGAGGTGGTCGATCGTGTGCCCGGGCGTGTGGAGCGCCACCCACTCGCGTGCGCCGAGGCGGATCCGCTCCCCGTCACGGAGTCGCACGCCGGGCACCGGCGGCGTCCAGCCGGCGGTCCAGCGGTCCTCGTTGCTCCGTGCCCAGCCGGCGGCCAGGCTCTCGCCCCCCCAGGGTGTCGGGAGGAGCATCGGGTTCTCGGTGTCGAGGTCGGCCGGGTCCACGTCGGGGATCTCCTCCACCGGGAGGTGGTGCTCGGGGGCCCACCAGCTGCGGAACGCGCCGTGCACGACGACGGGCGCGCCGGCTGCGTCGGCCAGCTCGCCCGCTGCACCGAAGTGGTCCGGGTGGGAGTGGGTCACGACGACCGCCTGGATGTCGCGGAGCGCAATCCCCGCCTGGCCGAGCCCGTCCGTGAGTGCCGTCATCGTGGCCGGACCGGGGAGGCCGGCGTCCACGACGACAGGCCCCGTTCCACCGGTGAGCACGTACGCGTTGACGTGCCCGAGGCCCGGCATGGCGATGGGGAGCTGGATGCGGAGGATCCCTGGCGCCAGCTCGACCGTCTCGCGCTCCGCGGGGAGCTGCTCCTGCTTCGGCGGCCGGGTGGTGCCGGCCCGGCCGCCGGGGGCCGCGCCGTCGGCCCGGTCCGGCGAGTGGGTGGGACCGGTGTGGACGGACGGATCCGTCCTGCCCGCCGGTGCGGACCGGGACGCGGCGAGGTCGAGGTCGGGCGCGTCGGGCACGCTCTCACCGTAGCGTCGGCCTCGAGGCCGGAGGTGGCGTGAGCTTGACCGGCGGTGCTGCCGGCTCGAAGATGGCTCGGTCGAGGAGGAGGACCGTGATGGGGCGTCGGACTGAGGGGAGCCGGTGATGCGGCTCTGCACGCAGATGGGCTACGCCGGGGACATCGCGGCCGCGCTCGAGCAGGTCGTGGCGCTCGACCGGGCGGGCGTCGACATCGTCTGGGTGCCCGAGGCCTACGGGTTCGACGCGGTCTCGTTGATGGGCTACCTCGCGGCGCGCACCGAGCGGATCCAGATCGGCTCGGGGATCCTCCCGATCTACTCGCGCACGCCTGCGCTCCTCGCCCAGACCGCGGCGGGTCTGGACTGGGTCTCCGGCGGGCGCGCGGTCCTCGGGATCGGCGCCTCTGGCCCGCAGGTCATCGAGGGCTGGCACGGCGTTCCCTACGACCGCCCGGTGCAGCGCACCACCGAGGTGATCGAGATCTGCCGGCGGGTGTGGCGTCGGGAGGTGCTCACCAACGAGGGCGCGTACACCATCCCACTCCCGCCGGAGCAGGGCACTGGTCTCGGCAAGCCCCTCAAGATCATCACGAGGCCGCTCCGGGCGGACATCCCGATCTACGTGGCGGCGCTCGGCCCGAAGAACGTCGAGGCGGTTGCGGCGGTCGCAGACGGGTGGCTCCCGATCTTCTACGTCCCGGAGCGGGCCGACGCGGTCTGGGGCGCCTCGCTCCGGGCGGGGGCCGCGCGCCGGGATCCGTCACTCGCCCCGCTCGAGGTGGCGGCTGGCGGCCCGCTCGCCATCGGCGACGGCCTCGAGCACCTCCGCGAGGGTGGTCGGGCCGGCGCGGCGCTCTACATCGGGGGGATGGGGGCGAAGGGGAAGAACTTCTACAACGACCTCGCTCGGCGCTACGGCTACGAGCGGGAGGCGGAGGAGATCCAGGATCTCTACCTGGCGGGTGAGAAGGAGCGTGCGGCGGCGCTGGTACCCGACGAGCTGCTCGAGCGGACCTCGCTGATCGGGCCGGCTGGTTACGTGCGCGAGCGGATCGAGGCCTTCCGCGACTCGGGGGTGACGGTGCTCTCGGTCCAGCCGATCGGGCCGGACCCGCTCGGCTCGCTCCGCCAGGTGCGCGAGTGGCTCTCGTGAGCGGGGGCGGTCACCGCTCTTCGACGTGCGCGCGACGTTGCTCGGTCGGGTGAGCCGCTCGGGCGAGGTGCGCCGCTCGGGCCGGGTGCGCCGCTCGGGCCGGGGGTTGCTCGGCCGGGGCCTCGCCGTCGGGAGCTGGCTGAGCGGGTGGTGGCTGCTCTGGCGGGTGCTGCCGTTCTCCGGCGCACCGGGGGTGCTGCCCGCTCCGGCGCTGGGCCGCCGGCGTGACGAGGGTGGTGGAGAGGCTGTCGCCGGGGGGGATCTCGCCGAGGTCGGCCGCGAAGGCGCCACGCGGGTCACGGTGGTCATCCCCGCCCGTGACGAGGAGCGGCGCCTGCCTGCGCTGCTCGCTTCCCTCGCGAGCCAGCGACCCCGCCCCGACGAGGTGATCGTGGTGGACGACGGGTCGACCGACTCCACCGCCGAGGTCGCCCGCGCGTGGGGCGCCCGCGTCGTCACGGCGCCGTCCCCACCCCTCGACTGGGCGGGGAAGCCCTGGGCGCTGGTGACCGGCGTGGAGGCGACGAGCGGGGAGTGGCTCGTGTTCCTCGACGCCGACTGCCGGCTCGCCCCCGGCGGGCTCGCCGTCGTGCTCGCCGAGGCTCGCCGCCTCGGTGGGCTGCTCTCGGTCGAGCCCTACCACGAGGTTCCCCGCTTCGGTGAGCGCCTGGCAGCGTTCTGCAACCTGACGGCGATGATGGGCGCCGGGGCCTTCTCGGCCGCTGGCGACCGCGGCGCCAGTCGCGTGGCCTTCGGGCCGTGTCTGGTCACGCGACGTGCGGACTACCTCGCGAGCGGGGGCCACGGTGTCGCCCCCGGTGCGGTGCTCGACGACGCAGCCTTGGCCGGCGCCTACCGACGAGCGGGGCTCCCGGTCGCGGTGCGGGCCGGCGGGGCGGCCGTGTCCTTTCGCATGTATCCGGAGGGACTCGGAGCGGTCGTCGAGGGCTTCACGAAGAACCTCGCCGCCGGCGCGCAGGCGATCGCACCCCTCTCGACCCTCGCGGTCGGCTGGTGGGTGACCGGGGCAACCAGCGCGGCGCTCGGGGTCGTGCGCGTGCCCTGGACCGGCATGCACGCTCGCTCGGACGGGGGCCGTGCTGCCGTCGCGGTGGTGGCGTACGCCGGGTTCGCGGCGCAAGTCGCGGTGCTCCTGCGCCGCATCGGCTCTTGGCGGGTGCTGGACGGCGTGCTGTACCCGCTGTCGCTCGGGACCTTCCTGGTCGTCTTCGGTCGATCCGTGCTCGCGACGCTGCGTGGGCGGGCGCGCTGGAAGGGCCGGGAGGTGTCCCTCGCGCGACCGCTTCGGCGCCCGGGCCCTGGTTCGCGCCAGCCCGTCCATCGCCCGGCCGTGATCGGGGGTGACCGGTGAGCGCGCGGCGGGGCGTGGTCATCGCCTCGGACTTCGTCGCGTGGGCCGCGCTCCACGCGCTGACCGGTTACGTGGCGCATCGGGTGCCGCTCGAGCGATACGAGCGGGACGGCTGGCTCTTCCGCGAGCGCGTGATCGAGCGAGGGGGCCGCCTCTACGCCGACGAGCTGCAGATCCGGCGCTGGAAGCATCTCCTCCCGGACGCCGGTGGGTGGTTCGCGGGTGGCTTCCCGAAGGCGCAGCTCGCCGCCTCGGACCCCGCGTACCTCGAACGCTTCGTCGCCGAGACGCGGCGCGCGGAGCTCGGCCACTGGCTGGCGATGCTGTCGACACCCGTCTTCGCGCTCTGGAACCCCTGGTGGGTGCTCCCAATCCAGGCGGGCTACGCGCTCGCCACGAACGGGCCCTGCATCGTGGCACAGCGCTACAACCGCATCCGGCTCCGCAGGGTGCTCGACCGGTCTCACCGGACGGAGGGCGGCGGGGTCGGTCAGGCCGGGGGGGTCGGTCAGCCCGGAGGCGTCGGGGCCGACGGGGGGGTCGGCGAGGGTGTGCGCTCGGCGGGAGGCGACGGCTCGACTGGGGGGGTCGGGGTTCCGCCTCGGACCCGGCGAGCCTCTGGCACGAAGAGGTTCTCCCGGTAGTAGGCGAGCTCGGCGACGCTCTCGGTGATGTCGTCGAGCGCTCGGTGCCCCTTCGCCTTGCGGGGTGCCTTGCCGTAGGTGCGCGGGAGCCACCGGCGGGCGAGCTCCTTGACGGATGAGACGTCGATGCTGCGGTAGTGGAAGAACGCGTCGACGGCGGGCATCTGGGCCGCGAGGAACCTGCGATCGGTCCCGATCGAGTTCCCGCAGAGCGGGACCTTGCCGGCTGCACCGGCGTGGCGCTCCAGGAAGGCGAGCGTCTCGGCGGCTGCGGTTGCGAGGTCAACGGTCGAGGCCTCGATCGCCGCGAGCAGACCGGAGCGAGTGTGCATCTCGCGAACCACGGAGTCCATGAGCGCGAGCTCCGACGGCGTCGCACGCACCACGAGGTCGGGTCCGGTTGCGACCACCTCGAGGTCGTCGTCGGTGAGCAGGGTCGCGATCTCGACGATGCAGTGCCGGGTGGGATCGAGACCTGTCATCTCGAGGTCGATCCAGCCGAGCACGCCGGGAGCGTAGCGAGGTGCCTTGCTAGGGTCGGCCCCTGTGGGAAGAGTCGAGCAGTCGGCACGCGCGAGCGGGGTGGACCTGGAGCCGACCCTCGAGGTCCCGACGCTCCTCGGCGCCAGCGGTGTGGACCTACCCCGGTACGCACGGCCAGGAGATGCCGGCGCGGACCTCACCGCGGCGGAGGATGTCATCCTTGCGCCGGGAGGGGGCAGGGCGCGGGTCGCGACTGGCGTGTCGGTTGCCATCCCGGACGGGTGGGCGGGGTTGCTGCTGCCACGTTCGGGCCTCGCGTTCCACCACGGGGTCACCTGTCTCAACGCTCCCGGGCTCATCGACGCGGGCTACCGTGGTGAGCTGCTGGTGGTGCTGGTGAACACGGACCCGACGACGCCCTACCAGGTGCGGCGGGGAGACCGCATTGCCCAGCTCGTCATCCAGCGCGTGGAGTCGGTCCGCTTCGTGCCCTGTTCCTCGCTACCGCCGAGCGCGCGTGGCGGCGGGTTCGGGCACACGGGCCGATAGGTGGCGTCCGCCGTGGCGCACCTCGGGGGCCCCGGCCCCGGCAAGGGGGCGGTTTCCCGCCCCGGGCTGTCCAACCCCAGCCCGTGCATCGCCGGACCATTGAGCTGGGCGTGGCGCAGGAGACCAGGGGGTAGCCCGTGCAACGGTTGAGTGGACTCGACGCATCGTTCCTCTCGCTCGAGACGCCGACGATGCACATGCACGTCGCGTCGGCGGCAGTCTTCGACCCGAGTGGGACCCCCGACGGGCTCAGCTTCGAGCGCGTGGCCGCCCTCGTGGAGGGGCGGCTCGATCTCCTCCCACCCTTCCGTCGCCGGCTCGTGCCCGTCCCCCTCGGCCTCCACCACCCCCTGTGGGTGGAGGACCCCGACTTCGACCTCTCCTACCACCTCCGGCGGGCGAGCCTCCCCCGGCCCGGGGGTCTCGAGGAGCTCGCTGCGTTCGCAGCCGACGTGATCGGTCGCCCCCTCGATCGGAGCAAGCCGCTCTGGGAGATGTGGGTGGTCGAGGGGCTGGAAGGGGGGCGCGTCGCGCTCGTGTCGAAGACGCACCACGCCGCGATCGACGGGGTCTCGGGCGCCGAGCTGACTGCGAACCTCCTCGACCTCGAGCGCGACCCGCCGCCGCGGCCGCACCCGGCGGAGCCCTGGCGCGCCGAGCGCATCCCGAGCGAGCTCGAGATGCTGGCCTACGGCGTACGGTCGGCTGCCTGCCAGACCCTGTCCATCCCTCGGCTCGTGGCGGAGAGCGTCGCAGCCGCCCTGGACGTCCGTGACCGGAACCGTACGCCAGGCGTGGACGTGCCACCGGCGCCGTTCAGCGCGCCGCGCACCTCGTTCAACGCGCCGATCACCGCCCACCGTGCGGTGCGGTTCACCGAGGTCGACCTCGAGCGGGTGCGGGCGGTGAAGCGCCTGGCTGGGACCACCGTCAACGACGTGGTCCTCGCGCTGGTCGCAGGCTCGCTGCGTGGGTATCTCGCTGCGCGCGACGAACTCCCGAAGGAGCCGCTCGTCGCGCTCGTCCCGGTGTCCGTGCGGGGCGAGTCCGAGCGCAGCGCGCTCGGGAACCGGGTCTCGCCGATGCTCGTCGCCCTCGCCACGGGGTGCATGGACCCGGTCGAGCGCCTCGAGGCGATCGCCACCGCGACGCGGGCCGCGAAGGACCAGGAGCGGGCGATCGGAGCCGAGTCGCTCACCCGGTGGGCCGACTTCGCGGCGCCGGCCGTCGCTGCGCGAGCCGCTCGCCTGGTCACGTCGATGCGGGTGTTCGACCGGCTGCGCCCGCTCGTCAACGTGATCGTCTCCAACGTCCCGGGGCCACCGGTGCCGCTCTACTCTGCGGGCGCGGAGCTGGTTGCGCTGTACCCGATGGGGCCGATCGGCGAGGGCGTCGGCTTGAACGTGACCGTCATGAGCTACTGCGGGCGGCTCTTCTTCGGGCTCACCGCCTGCCGAGAGCTGGTGGACGACCTGGATGGCATCGCCGCCGGGCTCGACGCCGAGCTGGGTGCGCTCGAAGGCTCCCTCGGCCTCGCCCACCGGACGCGAGGGCCGCGGCGCCCCGC
>JAJYWE010000085.1 GCA_021791675.1 Actinomycetes bacterium
GGGCGGACGACCGGGGCGATCCGGTCATCCAGCTCTCGCCCCCACTCGTCGCCGACTCGGAGGAGTTCGCGACGATCGGCGAGATCCTCCGCGACGTCCTGACCCGGGCCTGGGCTCGCCTCTGACCGGGCGAGGCCGAGCCAGCCACCTGACCGGACGAGGCCGAGCCGGGGACGCGTCGCACGCTCCTCGACGCGAGGCGGTCCCGTCGTCGGCGGGTCAGGTGTCGGCGGGTCGGGTGTCGGTGGGCACCGAGCTCGATACGCTCCGCCACCGACCCTCGAGGCCCCCCGGCGCCTCCTCGATCACGAGGCCCTCCCCGGCGAGCTTGCGGAGGTGGGCCCAGACCGAGTAGCGGGCAATCGGCGCAAGCGCCGGGTCCAGCCCCTCGTAGACCGTGGCGACCAGCTCGTCGACCGACGCGCTGCCGGCGGCGCCGAGGACGGCGGCGAGCGCCCGCTCGCGTGCGAGGCGATGCTCGAGGTAGTGCTCGACCCGCTCTCGTGGCTGCCTGACGACGCCGCCGTGACCGGGGAGCAGGCTCGCCGGTTCCGGGCGGAGCGACAGGACGCGCCGGAGCCCCTCGAGGTAGGCAGCCATGTCGCCGTCGGGCGGCGCGATCACGACGGTGCTCCCGTCCATGACGTGATCGCCGGAGAGGAGCAGGCGGCCGTCCTCTCCGTCGAGGACGAAGCAGAGGTGATCGGAGGAGTGCCCCGGCGTGTAGAGCGCCGTGAGCTGCCACGCCGTCCCGCCGGCCACCTCGTCACCGTCTCCGACGCGCCGGTCCGGGCGGAAGCCCGCACGTTCGTCGAAACCGAGGACGGCCACGCCGGTTCGCTCGGCGAGGCGACGGGCGCCCGGTGCGTGGTCCGGGTGGGCGTGCGTGACGACGATCCAGCGCAACGCCTCGCCCGCTGCCACCAGCACGCGCTCCAGGTGGACGGGGTCGTCGGGGCCCGGGTCGACGACGGCGACCTCACCGGTGCCGACGAGGTAGGTGTTCGTGCCCGGCCCCGTCATCAGCGAGGGGTTCGGGCAGAGGATGCGCCGGACGAGCGGGCTCAGGGTGTCGACCCGCCCCGGGGGCCCGACGGTCGCAGGACCGCCCGTCACCTCCGGTCCCGCCGGCCCGTGGCCGGGATCGCGGGTCTCGTCGATCCCGCTCACGCCGGTGCGTCGTCGGGGAGCACGGGGCGGACCTCGCCGTCGACCGTCACGAGGCGAGGTTGGATCGCCGGAACGGTCGGGAGCGCCGCTGCGTGCGCGAGGAGGGACGCCGTGTCGGGGAAGGGGAGGAGCCGCTCCAGGTTCTTCCTGGTCGGGAAGATCACCTCCATCTCCCCCCGGTCTGCTGCGGCGAGTGCGCCGGCCGGCGTGATCCAGCGGAGACCGATCGCCTCCTCCCCGTCCCGCACGGCTCGCTGCCCGTCCGGCGCCGCTGCGACGAAGAAGTGGGTGTCGTACCGCCGGGGCGAGCCCTCGGGCGTGATCCAGTGGCTCCACCGCTCGATCCGGTCGAGTGCGGGGACGATCCCGTGGGCCGCGCAGAGCTCCGAGAAGGGCAGCTCGTCGCGGTGGAGGCGCGCTCGGAGCGCTGCGAGCCCTGCCTCGTCCCACGCGCTCGCGCCGGCCGGCGGGTCGGCGAGGAGCAGCCCGACCTCCTCGAAGCACTCCCGAACCGCAGCCACCCAGATCGCGAGCCCACCACCGTCCACGCCGAGCAGCGCGTCCGCCGCCTCGGGGCTGCGGCCACCGGCGTAGGCAGCGGCCGTGCGGGTGTCGTCGGGGTCGACCGCCCCGCCGGGGAAGACGTAGGCGCCGCCGACGAAGTCCGATCGGAGGTTCCGCCGGAGCATGAGCACCTCGAGCCCCCCGCCCTCTCCGCCGCTTTCCCCGCCGACCTCACCCGTGACCTCCGGGCCGCCTGCGGCGTCCCGGGCAACGATCACGGTCGCGGCAAGGCGTGGCTCCACGGCCTCACCGTAGCCGCAGGCCGGCCCGCTGTCGGGGGACGAGCCGCTTGCCCGACCCCGCTGTCTCCGCTGCCCACCCGAGTGGCCCGCCTGGGCCGCCTGCGCTGCCCACCCGAGCGGCCCGAGCGCGCCGCCAGCCCATACGCTCGCCGCGGTGCATCCACCCTCGGTCGACGCCCTGGCGAGGAGCCTCGCCGATCTCGACCTGCCGCACCCGCTCGCGGTCGACGCCGCTCGCGAGGCCATCGCGAGCGGAGATCCCACTGCCGCTCGGCCGCTCGCAGAGGCGGCACGTCGGCGCCTGCTCGTCCCGGTGGTCAACGCGACCGGGGTCCTGCTCCACACGAACCTGGGGCGTGCTCCCCTCGTGCCGGCGCGCCCGCCCGCATCCGCCGGCTGGCGGGCTGCCAACCTCGAGCTCGACCTCGAGACCGGACGGCGGGGGTCGCGCCAGAGCCGTCTCGCACCGCTGCTCACCCGGCTCACCGGCGCCGAGGACGCCCTGGTCGTGAACAACGGCGCGGCGGCCCTCCTGGTGGCCCTCGCGGCCCTCGCGGCCGGGCGGGACGTGGTCGTGAGCCGGGGGGAGCTCGTGGAGATCGGGGGCGGGTTTCGCATACCCGAGGTGCTGCAGGCGTCCGGGGCACGCCTCGTCGAGGTCGGGACCACCAACCGGACACGCCTCGGCGACTACCGGGCGGCCGTGGAGCGCCACGACGTCGGGGCGATCCTGAAGGTCCACCAGTCGAACTTCCGCCAGGTCGGCTTCACCGAGCAGGTCGACGTGGCCTCGCTCGCCACGCTCGGACCGCCCGTCGTGGCCGACATCGGCTCGGGCCTGCTCGACGCCAACACGCCCTGGCTCGCGGGGCCGCCTCCTTCGTGGCTCGCCGGCGAGCCGGCCGCGCGCCAGACGCTCGCTGCAGGCGCCGCGCTGGTCACCTTCTCGGGCGACAAGCTCCTCGGCGGGCCGCAGGCGGGTGTGGTCGCCGGATCCGCCGAGGCGGTGTCCGCCTGTGCCCGGCTCCCGCTGGTGCGGGCGCTGCGGCCGGGCGGGCTCGTGGTGGAAGCGCTGCAGACGACCCTCCTCGCCTACCTGAGCCGCCAGGGCCGGGCGATCCCGTTCTGGCGCATGGCGACCGAGCCACTGGCGGCCCTCGAGGCACGCGCCGCCGCGCTCGGGGTGGGCGAGGTCGTCCGGTGCCGGAGTGCCGCCGGTGGGGGCTCCCTACCGGGTCTCGGGATCGACTCGGTCGGGGTGGCCGTGCCCGGTGACCGCCTCGCCGCGCTGCGGGGGTGGGACCCGCCGGTGGTCGGCCTGGCGCGCGGCGGTGCGACCCTCCTCGACCTGCGCAGCGTCGATCCCGCCGACGACGAGATCCTCGCCGCTGCACTCGCGGCAGTCACCACGCCGTGACGGTCGTCGCCACCGCCGGCCACGTGGACCACGGGAAGTCCACCCTCGTGAGGGCGTTGACCGGTGTCGACCCCGACCGCCTCGCGGAGGAGAAGGCCCGCGGCCTCACCATCGACCTCGGCTTCGCGTTCTGCTCGCTCCCGGGCGGGGCAGAGGTCTCCTTCGTCGACGTGCCGGGGCACACCCGGTTCCTCAAGAACATGCTGGCCGGGGTAGGGGCGGTGCAGGCGTGCCTGTTCGTCGTGGCGGCGACGGAGGGTTGGAAGCCGCAGTCGGAGGAGCACCTCCGGATCCTCGAGCTGCTCGGCGTCGGGACCGGCGTCGTCGCGCTCACGAAGGTGGGCCTCGTGGACGACGAGTGGCGAGAGATCGCCCTCCTCGACCTGGCGGACCATCTGCGGGGCAGCTTCCTCGAAGCGGCGCCGGTGGTCAGCGTGGACGTGCCGGCGGGGATAGGGCTCGAGGAGCTCCGAGGCGCGCTGGCCGAGCTCGTCGGCGCGCTCCCCGAGCCCGGCGACCGCGGTCGGCCGCGTCTCTGGGTCGATCGGGTCTTCGCCGCCAGGGGCTCGGGGACCGTCTGCACCGGCACGCTCGCAGGTGGCGGCCTCGCGCTCGAGGACGATGTCGAGGTGATCGGCGACCGGGTGCAACGCGGGAGGGTCCGAGCCCTCCAGCGCCACGGCGAGCCGGTTGGCCGGATCGGGCCGGGCAACCGGGTCGCGGTGAACGTCGCCGGGGTGCCGCACGGCGACATCCGCCGGGGTCATGCGGTCGTGCGACCGGAGCAGTGGTGGCGGACCCGAGTCCTCGACGCCTCGCTCCGAGTCCTGCCGCAGGTGGGGCACGAGGTCTCGCATCGTGGGGCGTACGCAGTCCACCTCGGCTCGGGCGAGCATCCCGCCCGGCTTCGCGTCCTCGGCGGCCCGAGCGTCGCACCGGGCACCACCGGAGCCGTTCGACTCTGGCTCGCACAGGCACTCCCGCTCGTGCCGGGCGACCGGTACGTGCTGCGCGAGGCTGGCCGGGACGAGACCGTGGGCGGTGGCGAGGTGCTCGACGTGGCGCCGGTCCTGCCGGCGTCGCGGGCGCGCCCGGACCGGCGCGTCGAACGGGTCGTGGCCGAGCGAGGCTTCATCGAGGTCGACCTCCTCGAACGGCTGACCGGCGAGCGCCGGCCGGCGACGCTGGCCGGGCGCTGGGTGGTCGACGACGCCCTCCGGGCCCGACTCGAGGCGGAGCTCCTCGCCGAGGTGGGCCAGGCCGGGCCGCTCGGACTGGACCTCTCCGGGCGTGACGAGCGCACGCGGGCGCTCCTCGCCGAGCTCGGGGGTGTCGAGATCCAGGGCGGCCGGGCGCGCCGAGCGGGTGCGGCGGGGCCCGACCTGGCCGGCCACCCCTACCTCGAGCGGCTCCGCCGCGAGCCCTTCGCCCCTCCGCCCCCGGACGGTGTCGCTCGGGCGGAGCTCCGGGCGCTCGTCACGGCGGGCCTCGTCGTGGACTGCGACGGGGTCCTCTTCGCCGCGACGGCCGTTGCGGCGGCGAGCGAGCGGATCGCGACGCTGCTGGCGGAGGCTCCGGAGGGCGTGACCGTGGCGGGCGTCCGAGACGCCCTCGGGACGTCGCGGAAGTACCTCCTCCCCCTGCTCGCGCATCTCGACGCAACCGGCGTGACCCGCCGGCGGGGGGACGTCCGCGTCGCCGGCCCCCGACTGCCCCGGCTCCCGGCCCCCCGGGGTCCCGAGGCGGGTTCCTGATCGAAGCGACGCCGTGCAGATCCCGCTCGGCCCGAACGGCGGGACCGAGCTACGAGGACCGCTCGCCGAGGAGGGCCTTGCGTTCGAGCTCGTTGCAGCCGCCCCAGATCCCGTGCGGCTCCTTGATGAACAGCGCGTACTCGAGGCACTGGCGGACGACGCTGCAGGTGGCGCAGATGGCCTTGGCTCGGGCCTCGCGACGGGCCTTTTCGTCCTTGCGCTCGAAGTGCGCCGGCGGGAAGAACGCCGAGGCGTGCGGACCGCGGCAAGCGGCTCGGAGTTGCCAGTCCTCGGTCGTGGTCCGTGCGCTCACCGCAACCTCCCTTCCCGTCCTGCACCATAAGCCCTGGCCGGCGAGGTGACAAGGCCTGTGAGCAGGGGTTCTGTCCTGAGGTGGACAGGACCGGCCCGAATGAGGCCCCGCGTGGCCCCAGCTGGACCTGAGCGCCCACTCGTGGGGCGCGAATCCCTGGGCGCGGCGGGCGCTCGGCGAGGCGTGGGTACGGGCTGCCGGCGAAGCCGATGCGGGGGCCAGTGCGGGGCCGATGTGGAGCCGATGCGGGGGCGCGGGTGTGGGCTCCTGGGAGGGGCTTCCCGGGGCACGAAGGTGGGGTCCTGGCGAGGCGCTTGCCGCGCCGGGGTAGCCTTCCGGGGCGGTGGACCTGGCCTCGTTCTGCTCGGCGAGCAGGGTCGTGATCGTGGCGGGGAAGGGCGGCGTCGGCAAGACGACGACGGCCGCCACGCTCGCCCTCGTGGCCTCGCGCTGCGGTCTGGACGTGTTGCTCGTGGAGGTGGAGGGGCGTGTGGGCGCGGAGCGCCTCCTCGGCTACGAGGAGCAGCTCGGGTACGAGGAGCGCCAGGTGCAGGCGCGCGCTGCCGGCCGCGGTGCCATTCGCGCTCGATGGCTCCGGGCGGATGAGGCGCTCCTCGAGTACCTGGGCGACCGGGGGCTCGGCCCGATCTCGCGGCGCCTGGCGCAGAGCGGCGCGCTCGACGTCGTGGCTACCGCCGTGCCCGGGATCCGGGACATCCTGGTGCTCGGGAAGGTGAAGCAGCTCGAGCGGGCCGGCACGGCGGACCTCATCATCGTCGACGGTCCGGCCGCCGGTCACTCCTTGAGCTTCCTCTCGAGCGCGGCGGGCCTACTCGACGCAGCCCGGATCGGCCCGATACGCACTCAGGCCGAGGACGTGGTTGCCCTGCTCGCGGACCCGGCGCGCTGCCAGGTGATGCTCGTCACACTGGCGGAGGAGACCCCGGTGAACGAGACGGTCGCGACGGGCTACACCCTGGAGGACCAGCTCCGGGTGGCACTGGCCCCGGTCGTGGTGAACTGCTGGTACCCAACCTTCGACGCCGAGGTCCCCGAGGTGGGGGAGGCTGCGCCCGGCGTCCCCCCGGAGCTGCGCGACGCCCTGGTCCACGCCGCCACCTACCGTCGGCGTCGCCACGAGCTCCAGGAGGCGCAGCTCGAGCGGCTCGCCGAAGCGCTGGCGCTGCCGCGACTGTTCCTGCCGCAGCTCTTCGGGCCTGCACGGGGGCTCGGGCCGATCGGGAGGCTGGCGGACGCGATGGCGGCCGGGATCGCGGAGCTGGCCCCGGCGTGAGCGGGGTCGCGGCGGAACGGGCTCGGGCTGCCGGCGAGACGGTGGGGGACCTCGTGGAGCGCGCCCGGGTCCTCGTGTGTGGTGGAGCGGGAGGGGTGGGGAAGACCACCACCGCGGCGGCGCTCGGCCTGGAGGGGGCGAGGCGCGGCCGGAAGGTCTGCGTGGTCACGATCGACCCGGCCCGGCGGCTCGGCGACGCGCTCGGGGTGCGTGCCGCCGCAGGCGAGCTCGCCCGGGTGGAGGAGGCCGGTCCCGGGGAGCTCTGGGCGCTGATGTTGGACGCGAAGGCGACCTTCGACGAGCTGGTGCGGCGCTATGCGACCAGCGAGGAGCAGGCGGAGTCGATCCTGCGCAACCGGCTCTACCGGAACCTGTCCAGCTCGCTCTCCGGGACCCAGGAGTACATGGCCTCGGAGAAGCTCTACGAGCTCACGGAGCAGCACGCGTTCGACCTGGTCGTGGTCGACACCCCGCCCGCACGCCACGCGGTCGACTTCCTCGAGGCACCGGCGCGGCTCCAACGCCTGCTCGAGAACCGGATCTTCCGGCTCCTCGTCCTGCCGACGACCACCTACCTCCGCGCGGTCAGCATCGGGCTGCGCGCGTTCCTCCGGAGCGTCTCCTCCGTCGTCGGCACGGAGGTGGTCGACGACGTCGTGGCGTTCTTCGAGACCTTCGAGGGCATGGAGGACGGTTTCCGGCGCCGTGCCGCCCGGGTGGAGGCGCTGCTACGGGAGCCGAGCACCCGCTTCGTGCTCGTGACGACGCCGCAGGCCGAGGCGGCGGCCGAAGCGGCATGGCTTGCGGCGGAGCTCGCCCGTGCCGGGTTCGGGATCGGCGCGACCGTGGTCAACCGAGCGCAGCCCCGCTTCCTCCCGCCGACGCTCGCCGCCCCCGAGCCGGAGTCCCTCGATGCCAACTGGCGCCCGCTCATCGAGAACCTGCTCGAGCTCGAGGCGCTCGCGAGCTACGAGGCCGGGACCCTCGAGGCGCTCCGGGCCGTGTCCGGGACGAGGTGCGAGGTACCGCTGCTTCCCGCGGACGTGCACGACCTCGACGGGCTCGCGGTGCTGTCGGACTACCTCTCCGGGCGTCGGCGACCGAACGAGCTGTCCTGAGGCTCGGGTCGCCCTCCAGGTCACGCGGTCGGCTCGACCCCCGGCGTCACGCGGTCGGCTCGACCCCCGGCGTCACGCGGTCGGCTCGCGGTCTGCCATCAGTGCACTCGCCGCCTCCTCGACGGTCTCCGCGACGGTGACGATGCGGTCGAAGCCCGTGGTCCGGAGCAGTCTGGTGAGCGGCGGCCGGTTGCACGCCACGGCGACGTCTCCTCCGAGCTCGCGGGCGCGACGGATCCCTCCGATCAGCGCCCCGAGTCCTGCGGAGTCGACGAAGGGCACCCCGGACATGTCGATGAGGAGTCGCGGCGAGGGTGCCAGCTCGGCGAGGGTCTGGCGGAACTGGCTCACCGTGAAGGCGTCGAGCTCCCCGATCGGACGGCAGATCGTATAGCCGTCGACTTGGTCCACCTTGATCTCGAGCACGAACCCTCCTCCGTCTCTCGCAGCGCCGCGGTCTTCTCGGCGGGGTGGAAGCTCCTCGCCTCGCGCTCTCACGGAGGCGGTTCCGGCACCCCTGGCATCGTACCCACGCACCCCGTCCGCCTATCCTCGCGGTGTGGACAGGGTGCTCGTGGTCAGCGACTCGCCGCAGGTGCGCGAGGAGGTCCGCTCGGTCTTCGACAGCGAGCGTTTCGAGGTCATGGAGGTCGACGACGGCCACCTGGTTCGCCCCACCGTGCTCGCGCACGAGCCGAACCTGGTCGTGACCGACCTGCAGGTGGGCAGCATGGGCGGGATGGCGATCTGCATGGACCTCCGGCTCGAGGAGTCCGGCGGGCGCGCACCCTACGTGCCGGTGTTGATGCTCCTCGACCGACGAGCGGACGTCTTCCTCGCACGCCGCTCGGGCGCGGAGGGCTGGGTGGTCAAGCCACTCGACCCGATCCGCCTGCGCCGGGCGGCCACGTCGCTGCTGGCCGGTGGTCGCTACGAGGACGAGGCGTTTCGCCCGCTCGATGCGGGGGCAGCCGGCGACGCGCCGGCGGTGGGAAGTGGGTCGAGCGGG
>JAJYWE010000086.1:0-6869 GCA_021791675.1 Actinomycetes bacterium
CCCTCTCCGAGCACCGGATGTCCTGTTCGGCTCGGATGCCGCCTGGGAGGAGGCGGTGTCCTGCTGGATCACGCTGCGGTCGACACCTGGGAACCGTGGCCCCCGGCTGCGTCGAGCTGTTCGCGGCCGGCGTGGGCAGACGCCGCGCCTGATGGGTCACCGCCGAGTGGTCTGTCGCCCCCTCGTCCTGGACCGGCCGGGCGCCGATCGAGCCGTCGAGCTGCGCTCTTCCGTGGCCGGAGCCTCCACGGTGACGCATGCGTCGCGGTCGCAGCCGAGCGAGCCGCCATCCGGGGAGGTCCGGTGGGGACCCCCACCTCGGAACCGAGCGACCCAGCAGCTCTCGCTGTGCATCTCGAGGGACGCTTCGAGACACGTCGCCTCGGACCGGGCTGGGGCCTACTGGACCGTCCGTGACCACACCTCCGGTTGCCGAGATGGTCCGGCGCCCACCGCGCCCCGACAACACGCGAGGCGGATCGTTCGGCGCCCCTGCCTCTCCTCGACCGCCCTCACCGGCTCGCCGACCGCGTCCGGCAGCGGGTGGCGACGCGTGGATCGGTGGCCAGGGTGTCGCCTACGGAGACCCACCCCGCCACGAGCCCCGCTGGGACTCGGTCCCGGTGTCACATGCCGTCGCCCTCCCCCCGCCGCCGCGTGCCCGTCGGGACTGTGGCGGTCAACGAGCGACTGCCACGTATCGAGCGCCGACTCCGGCTGCCGCCGCGCGGATTGCCGGCCCGTCGTCGCCGTCCCAGACACACAGCGTGGCGCCGAGGCGCTCGGCGGCAGCCACCGCCTCGGCGCCGAGCGTCGAGACCTGGTGAGCGCTGCTGATCTCGGCCATCCGGTAGGTGAGCAGCCGCATCGGGACGACCTCCACCTCAGCGGGCAGCGCGAGGAGGACGCGGCCGAGCGCTCGTCGCCGCTCCGGTGACCAAGAGCCCGTCAGGGCCCCTCCCCGGGCCGAGACGACACTCCTGGAGAGCCGGTACAGGTAGAGGTTCGTCGTCGCCAGCTCATGGTCGCGAAGGACCAGATCGAGGGCGGTCCCGATGTCGCCGGCGAGGAAGTCCCTGAGGAGGTGGTCGTCGAGCAGCGCCTTGGTCACGTGGTGGCGAGATCGGGGTCGTCGGCGAGTGCCCGCACCCGCTCGGCGTGCTCGTCCCGGCTCAGCAGGTCGTCGAGCAGCCGCCGCCCCTCCCCCCTCGGCACCGCGAGCACACCGAAACCGAGATCGAGCACGTCGACAGGGCCTCCGCGCTCGAGGTGCCAGCGGCGCCGGGCAGCGGCCGGGAGGGACATCTGGCCCGACGACGACACGAGGTACTCCTGGATCTCCCTCACCGCTCCAGAGTACTTGGTGGCGGTGTCCCGCTCACCAAGTCCTGGCGGAGTACCGGACGTACCGATTTGCGTGCCGCACGCGGCCCTTCCGGGGACCGGGACAGGGCGGCGGGCTGGGCCGCTGAGCAGGGACGACCCCACGCCCTTCCGAGGAACGGTGCCGTGGCATCGTGGAGGGCATCGCACTGCTCACTCCACCGGGGGCCCGTGTGCCGAGCTCGTGGCGCTGGGTACTGCCCGCGCCGGGGGCGCGCGGGGGATCACCGCGATCGTGGCGGTCGGCAACCCCGGGCGCGGTCCGGTAGGGCCGTGTGGTCGGGACCGGCAGGTGCTTTTCGACCATCATCACCCGGGGTGCGGGTGACCTTGGCGGCAGAGGAGGGCGTGAGGAGCGTGCTCATCGGCGATCTGATGCCGCTCGAGGCTCGCTGGACGGTCGAGGGAGGTACCCAGCCCTACGACCCGGCGTTGTTCGATGAGTCCTGATCGGGGCTCCGCTTCGGCGCAGCCCGGCGGTAGCGAGGGGCGGCTGGGGGCAGTGCTGCGCGACGCGGCTGCCGGGCGGTTCCCGCCCGCCGATGGGCTCGTCGAGGTCCTGCCCCCGCCGCCGGGGCCGGTCGACGCGGTGGTTGCCTTCACCGCCCACCACCTGATCGCCGCCGACGTCGATGGCGACTGGGTCCGGGCTGCGTTGACAGACGACGACGTCGGCGCAGCGATGCGAGCCGAGTTCCTGGCCCGACTGGGGGAGCGACTGGGAGCGTCGGTCGGGATGCTCGACGTGGTCCTCGCCGGGTTCGGTCACGCAGAGCGGTCCGACCTGCTGACCGGCGGCGACACCGACCAGCCGGTCCATCCACGCCTCGCCCGGGCTCGCCGCTACCGACGCGACGTCCGCTGCTTCCAGGACGGCCGCGGTGGTCTGGTGACGATCGGTCGCGGTCTCGCCGGGCGAGTGGAGGTGTCGATCGAGGTGGACGAGGAGGCCCGTGGTCGCGGCCAGGGGCTCGCCTTGGCCCGAGCCGCTCTCGGTCTCGTAGCTCCGGGCGAGGCCGTCTTCGCTCAGGTGTCCCCGGGCAACGTCGCGTCGCTGCGCTGCTTCCTCGCCGCCGGCTACCGGCCGGTCGCCGCCGAGGTGCTCTTCTTGCGCTCAGGCCGACGCCGCCTCGAGGACTGGCCCGCTGCGGTCGCGTTGGCCGGACCACGAGTGCGACTCGAGCCCCTGGCGGTCCACCACGCCGAGGAGCTGGCCCCCCTGCTCGACAACCCCGACCTGCACCGCTTCACCGGCGGTCGCCCGGCGACGACCGAACAGCTCCGGGACCGTTACCGGAGCCAAGTCGCCGGCCGATCCGCCGACGGACGCCAACGCTGGTGCAACTGGATCGTCCGGCGCCCCCACGACGGCCGAGCTGTGGGCACGGTGCAAGCGACCATCCACGACGAGGCCGACCGTCTGGTCGCGGAAGTGGCGTGGGTCATCGGCTCAGCTCACCAACGCAACGGCTACGCCTGCGAGGCCGCCCAGGCCATGGTCGCCTGGTTGCTCGACTGCGGCGCAGACCGCATCATCGCCCACATCCACCCCCGCCACGAGGCGTCCATGGCCGTCGCCCGGGTCGTCGGGCTCTCCGCTACCACGACAACCGTCGACGGCGAAGTGCGCTGGGAGAGGTGACGCCCTGGCCGTGCCAGTGCACGACCCCCGTGGGGGTCGCCGAAAGCGCAGCGACAGCTGATGTTCCGGCGCCGTCCTCGCCGGCAGCGGAGGAACGCAGAACTGGATGATCGGCGCTCTGCGGCCGGGGGCAAGGGATCGGCGCCTACGGACGCGTGCTGGCGGCACCGCGGGCTTCCACCACCAGCTCGGACGGCGGGCGACCCGCACCGAAGGTCCCGGGCTCGATCGGTGCTCTGGATGGCCGCGTCCTCTGTCATCGGCCAGCGCGATGCCCTTCGGTGGGGGTGCGCACCTTCGGTTCCCGGCAGCAGCGGACCGCGAGGAGTGGGGCAGCCGACGCAACCGCCCTGGTTCGGGCCGCGCCTCGGCCGAGTGCGGCTGGACGGGTGTCGGATCCGGCGACCTGTGTTCGTAGAGAGGGTGCAGGATGGTCGCAGGGACCGTCCAGGGGTCGGGAGGCTGAGCTCGAGGTGTCCGAGTACTTGATCTTCTTCAACGACGAGTGGGTGACCGAGACCACTGACGAGGGGTGGAGGAAGCGGTCGCAGGACGTTGGCGCTGTCATCGCGGAGATGAAGGCCGCTGGGGTGTTCATCTTCGCCGGCGGGCTCGACAACGACGCACCGGTCTTCCACGTCGAGCCCCGGGACGGGAAGCCGGTGCTCATGGACGGACCGTACGCCGAGACAAAGGAGACCTTCGGCGGGTTCGCCGCCGTGGACGTGCCTGATGAGGCCGCAGCCCGTTACTGGGCGGGACGGGTCGCCGTCGCCTGCGACTGGCCCCAGGAGGTGCGGATCTTCCGGAACCCCGGCCGAGTCCCGACGCCCGACGCCGATCGCGCCGCCGGGAAGGCCTGAGATGGCGCGCTCCCTGATGTCTGTGCACGGTGCCGACTCCGACTTCGACCCGGCGAACGGCAAGTTCGGCGGGTACGCATCGGCGCAGGAGGCCGAGGCAGCAATGGCCGCGACCGGGCTCTTCAACCAGAAGCTGGTCGACGAGGGCCACTTCGTCTTCGCCGGGGGACTGCGGTCTGCATCCACGGCGACGGTGGTCGACGCCACGGGCGACAAGACGGCGTTCACCGACGGGCCCTACCTCGAGTCCAAGGAGTGGATCGGGGGCTTCTGGATCATCGAGGCGCCCGACCTCGACGTCGCCCTCGAGCTGGCCGCCGAGGCGTCGAAGGCATGCGGGGGTGCCGTGGAGGTGCGCCCGTTCGCGGGCTGAGCAGCGACACATGATCGAGGACGTCTTCCGGGAGGAGTGGCCGCGTGTCGTGGCCTCGTTGGCCCGCCGCTTCGGGGACCTGGACCTCGCCGAGGAGGCGGCCGGCGAGGCGTTCCTCTCGGCGGTCACCGGGTGGCGCGACCAGTTGCCGCCCAATCCGGGCGGCTGGCTGATGACGACGGCGACCCGCAAGGCGATCGATTGGCTGCGGCGCGAGTCGCAGCGGGAGGCCAAGCAGGCCGAGTCCCTCCTGCGACAGGCGGAGCCCGAGCCAGCCCACGTGATCGAGGATGACCAGCTGCGGCTCATCTTCACGTGCTGCCATCCGGCGCTCGCACCCGAGGCACGCCTTGCGCTCACCCTCCGCCTCGTCGCCGGCCTCACGGTCGAGGAGATCGCCCGCGCCCTGTTCTCGAGCGAGGCTGCCGTCGGGCAGCGCATCACGCGGGCCAAGGCGAAGATCAAGGCGGCCCACATCCCCTTCACGGTCCCCGAGCGCCTCGACGAGCGGCTCCCGGACGTGCTGGCGGTCGTGTACCTCACCTTCAACGAGGGCTACCTGGCGGGCAGCGGGCCCGCGCTGCGAACGGACCTCTCCGAAGCTGCGGTGCGGCTCGCCCGCCTCCTGCACGCCCAGCTCCCCGACGAGCTCGAGGTCACCGGCCTGCTGGCTCTGCTGCTGCTGACCGACGCGCGCCGCGCGGCCCGCGTCGACGAGACTGGAGCGCTCGTGACCCTCGACCGCCAGGCACGCACGGCGTGGGATCGGGCACTCCTCGGGGAGGGACACGCCCTCGTGCGGGCCTGCGTCCGAGCGAACCGGCCCGGCCCCTACCAGCTACAGGCGGCCATCAACGCCGTGCACACCTCTGCCCCCCGCTTCTCCGACACCGACTGGCACGCCCTCGCCAGCCTGTACGACCAGCTCTATGCACTGGAACCGACTCCGGTCGTCGCTCTCAACCGGGCCGTCGTCACTGCAGAGATCCACGGGGCCCAGGTCGCCCTCGCCGACGTCGAGGCGCTGCACCTGCCTGACTACCACGCGTACCACGCAACCAGGGCCGAGCTGCTGCGGCGCCTCGGCCGGACCGACGACGCCCGAGACGCCTACACCCGTGCCATCGAGCTGGCCCGCAACCCAGCGGAGATCCACTACCTGACCCGTCGCAGCTGGGAGATGGCCTCTACCAAGGGCTCTCCGTAACCCCGCCCAGCGACCAGGCCACGTACGCGACGGGGCCGACTTCCACCCATTCACCTGCGGCGGGCACCTTCAACGCGAACTGGGGACCCTCGCTCCGACCCGCCCAGAGTGGAGGGGAAGGCCAAGGGCCGCGTGTCGTGGTGGAACCCACGGCCACACCCGGCCGTCCCTCCGGCGGCCTTCGCCCAGGTCGGCCTCCGGCGGGCGCCGGTGACCCCGGCGCGCAGCACCGCCATCGCCGTGACCGGCTCCCGCTCGCGCAGGTCGAGGAGCGCCGCCTGCCAGACCGCGAGGTCGGGGTCACCGACCTCGCGCGCCACCGCGGTGGGTGGGGCGGCGAGGTCGGTGACGCGGCGCCGTCGGTGACGCGGCGCCGTCGGTGACGCGGCGCGGTCGGTGACGCGGCGCCGCACCTTTTCCCACCGCCGAGTCTGCTCGGGCGCCACGGCGAGCACCCGTTAGCTGTGGCGCACCGCCGGGTCGCGGGACACCTCGTCCCGCCCAGCTCGGCAATGAACCGGCTCAGCGCCCGCTCGGCAACCGCTGCCCACTTGCGCAGGGTGCGCGACCGTTGGGCGGGCGGGCGGGTCGGCGGCCGGGGCGTCGCCGACGTGGATCCGTAGCCATCACGAGCCCGGCTGGTCCTCGGTCCTGGTGCCACGTCACGCCGCTAGCCTCGCGCCAGTGCCGGCCGCCGGCCGCGAGCTCGTCGACAGACGAATCCGCTCGACAGGCCGGGGCGCAGGTCATATGCTCTGACCTGCAAGGAGGGATGCGAGAGCGGCCGAATCGGACGGTCTCGAAAACCGTTGTGGGTCCTGCCCACCGTGGGTTCGAATCCCACTCCCTCCGCCACCCGCCGGGAGTCCCGGGGGCTTCCCGGTTGGCTCGCCGTCGGCGGAGCGCGCCTCCGCGCTGGCGTGATCCGCCCGGTCCGGGGGGTGCGGCGCGGTCCGGGGGGCTCGGCTCGCTGTACGGGCGTTCGTTCCGGTCCAGCCGGGCTCAGCGCCCGGCTCCGCCGAGCGCGCCCTCGAGTGCGCTCGCGACCACCGCCCGGAGGGCCAGCCGAGCCTCCGAAGCGTCGGACCGAGCCGCCGGGGCGCTGTCCTCCGACGGGATGCCGCCCCGCTCGGCCAGGAGGAGATGGGCCGCACCGACGACGGCGGTGCCGAGCGCGTCGACGTCCGCTCCTCTCGCGATCCGCCCTCGGTCTTGCTCGGCGTGCAGGTAGGCACTGACCATGGCCGCCGCCTCCGTGACCAGGGGCAGGCGAGCCGCCCCGGCTGCTCGCAGCCGACGCCGCAGGCCGTCTCGGCAGACGACGAGGCCGACGATCGACACGGCAAGCGGTCCGAGCGCGGCCGCCAGCGCGTCGGTGACGTGGTCCACGACATCGCCGGT
>JAJYWE010000086.1:6969-8846 GCA_021791675.1 Actinomycetes bacterium
GCCTTCGATTCGAGCGGCTCGGTCCAGGGCGAGCTCGGCGAGGAACGCGTCGAAGTCCGCGAAGTGACGATGGAGGACCCCCTTCGCCACCCCGGCTTCGGCGGTCACCGTCCGAGTTGTGAGCGCGCCCGGGCCCTCCCGGGCGAGCACGGTCTCGGCAGCGCGAAACAGGCTCTCCCGTGGCTCGGCGATCGCGGTTCCCGTGGGCATCGTGCGGGCTCCTCCTGCGAGCCACGTGGCGGCTGTCTGACGAGTGACCACGTGCCCACCTAAAGTGGGCACGTGGTCACTCTACCGCCTGCCCCGCCAGGAGCCCCCGAACCCCCCGGACCCCGTCTCGCGCACGAGGCTCGCCAGCTCGCGGAGTCGTTCGGCCAGGACCCGGGTCGCTACGACCGCGCTCGCCCGCGTTACCCGAGTGCGCTCGTCGATCGCATCGTCGCCGCAATGCCGGGAACGGAGCTGCTCGACGTGGGCATCGGGACGGGGATTGCCGCAAGCCAGTTCGCCGCAGCGGGATGTCGTGTGCGGGGCGTCGATCCCGATGCGCGCATGGCGGAGCTCGCGCGCCGGCGTGGCTTCGCAGTCGACGTGGTGCGTTTCGAGGACTGGGAGGGACCCCCCTGCCGCTTCGACGGCGTCGTCGCGGCGCAGGCCTGGCACTGGGTGGAGCCGGTCGCGGGCGCGGCGAGGGCGGCAGCCGCGCTCCGCGACGGCGCGCCGCTGGCGGTGTTCTGGAACGCCAGCGCGCTGCCCGACGAGCTGCGAGAAACCGTTGCCGAGGTCTACCGACGTGTGCTGCCCGACGCGAGGTTCGCCGCAGGGGTGCTCGCGGGGCTCGGCGCGTACGAGCGCCGGCTCGCCGCGGCGACAGCAGGCGTCGCGGCCACCGGATCCTTCGGTGAGGTCGAGCGATGGCGCTTCGACTGGGACCAGCCCTACACCGGCGCGCAGTGGCTCGAGCAGGTTCCGACCTTCGGGGGTCACCAGCTCCTGCCTCCCGGTGTGCTCGACGAGCTCCTCGCGGGTCTCCGCCGGGCGATCGATGCCGTCGGTGGCGCCTTCACGATGCGCTACGCCAGCGTGTGCGTCGTCGCGACCCGGAGCGCGCGGACGAGCCTCGGCGCCGAGCGATGAGTCGGGCAGGTGTCCCGTGGCTGGCGGAGTTGCCTGCCCGTCGGTGGCGACGAGTCTGGCGGACGACGACACTGTGTCGGTGGACGCACCCTCCCCCCGAGCCAGCTTCCCGAGCCCGACGAGTCCGATCGGATCCCGGCGCGAGGTCTTCCTCGGCTATCTCGACTACCTCCGGGGACAGATCGTCGCGAAGACCCTCGCGCTTGCCGAGGAGGATCGTCGCCGCAGCCGGCTCCCGTCGGGTTGGACGCCCCTCGAGCTGGTGAAGCACCTGACCTACGTCGAGCGCCGCTGGCTCGAGTGGGGCTTCGAAGGGCAAGACGTCGGCGACCCGTGGGGTGACCATCGAGGCGAGCGATGGTTCGTCGGTCCCGAGGAGACCACGGAGGGTCTCGTCGCGGCGCTCGAGCTCCAGCGTGCCCGGACGCGGGCGGTGGTGGAGGCGAACGACCTCGAGGCCGTCGGCCAGCCGGGGCCGCGCTGGGACGGCGCCGAACCGGCGACGCTCGAACGAGTCCTCTTCCACCTCCTCCAGGAGTACGCCCGCCACCTCGGGCACCTCGACGTCGTCGCTGAGCTGGCCGGGGGACCGGTCGGGGAGTAACCGAGCGACCTCGTCGAGCGCTGGCGACGGACCACGCCAGCGACAGACGACCCTGGCGACGGACCACGCTGGCGACCGATATTCCCTGGTGCAGCCCGACCATGCCCGGTACGGTCTCGGCCATGGCCCTACGACG
>JAJYWE010000087.1 GCA_021791675.1 Actinomycetes bacterium
GAGGAAGCCGTGATCGTCACCGCAAGCGAAGCCCGCAAGAACCTGTTCCCGCTCCTCGAGCGGGTCAACGAGGACCGGCAGCCGATCGAGATCACCTCTCGCCGGGGCGACGCAGTGCTCGTGTCGCGGGCCGACTGGGAGGCACTCAACGAGACGGCAATGCTGCTGCGGGTGCCTGCCAACGCACAGTGGCTGCTGTCCAGCCTCGCGGAGGCGCGCGCGGGGATTCGTGAAGAGCGCCACCTCGACCGAGGCTGAACGCTGGTGCGTCGGGTCTTCACCCCCCAGGGTTGGGAGGACTACTTCTGGTGGCAGGCGAATGACCGGGCCACGCTGAAGCGGATCAACCGCCTCGTCGACGATGCGCTACGCGACCCCGTCGCGGGCATCGGCAAGCCCGAGCCCCTGCGCCACGTACTCGCCGGGTGCTGGTCGCGTCGGATCGACGAAGAGCACCGCTTCGTCTACCTCGTCGACGGCGAGGATCTGGTCGTCCTCCAGGCCCGGTACCACTACGAAGCGTGACGCCCACAACGACCGGGCGCAACGCCAGGCCCCCGCCCAGCAGCCCAGCCCCCCCACCACTCGCCTCCCCACCACTCGCCGCTCGCCGCCCACCGCTCGCCGCCGCTCGCCGCCCACCGCTCGCCGCCCACCGCTCGCTCCGGTCCCGCATGCAGCGCCCCCTACGCCTGACCACCCCCCGCCCGGCTCACCGCTCCCAACCCCAGATCCTCGAGCAGCTCGTCGATGACCAGCTCCTCCTCGACCTCGACCCCTGCGGCACGCACCGACGGCGCGAGTGCGGCGTCCCAGACCGCCTCGGGAACCGGGCCCCGGAGCGCCCGGAGGGGGATGCCGGCCGCCCGTGCCCGCTCGAGCGCGAGACCGTGGTCGCTCGCAGAGAAGCGCCACGGCTCCGCCCCGATGCCGCCGATGACGGCGTTCGCGATCGCCAGGCCCCCCGCTCCGAAGTCGCCGTGGTAGCGCAGCGTCGCGCCACCCTCGACGAGCGACTCGAGGAGGAGGGTGGCGGCGACGGACGGCTGGCCCTCCACACAGACCACCGGTAACGAAGCACCGGCCGCCGCCGCCAGCACCGAGGGGTTCTCGCACACCGAGACGAGCGTCCCGGCCGGCACCCGCCAGCGCTCCGCCTGGACGGCACCGAGCGGGATCGGGAGCGGGATCCCCGCGGACGCCCACTGGCCGGCCGCCTCGGTGAGCGGCCCGACGGCGATGGGCCGCAGTCCCGACGTGAGGACGGTCGAGGAGGTCAGGTCGGTGACCACCCCCTGCTCGGCCCACAGCCGGCGCCGCTCGGACGCCCGCAACGCTGGCCCCGCCCCCGCGAGCGCCGCGAGCGCTCCGACCACGAGCCGCCCGACCGGGCTCTGGTCGTCGAGCGCGTGGGCGTCCCCGAGCACCGCAGCCGCCAGGTCGGCCCGCCCACGTCGCGACGCGACGGGCAGCTGTGCGAGCACGTCGAGTACGGCGCGGAGCGTCTCCTGCGGCGCTTCGACGCGCCGCCACGATCCGCGCCGCCGGAGGCTCTCCAACCAGGCCTCGAGACCCGGATGGCGGCCGAGGGCCGGGTGCGTGACGAGCGAGCGCCACAGCGCCTCCGTCTCCCCCGCCGCCGCGGCGCGCTCGCCGGGTCGATCCCGGACCGGCCCGACCAGCGACGTCACGACCTCGAGGAGTCTGACTCCAACCCGGTCGCGGAGGAGCGAGTCCAGCCGCTCGAGGCCGACCTGGAGGGTCGCGCCCCGAGAGCGCACACCGAGCAAGCGGTCGACCGCCATGCGCTCTTCGTCGCCGAGCCCGCGGAGATGGACCCGCACGCCGGCGAGCTCGCCGCCGGTCTCCTCGAGCCGGCGATGGACGGCCGACCAGAGGGGTCGGAGGCGGGGCTCGGCGAGGGGCTCAAGCGAAGAGGCCACCATCGCCACTCCTCGACGCGGCCACCTCACGGTCCTCGAGCCAGGGGTCGTCCTCGCGACGGGTGTTCCCGTCCCAGACGAAACGGAGCGCCGTGACACCGAGCTGACCGGGCCGGCGCTCCAGGTGGTAGGTCGCGACGGACGGGATCTCCCGGTAGCAGCCCCACTCGGCGTAGTTCGTGAGGACCATGTCGAGGTCCAGGTCGACGAGCATCCCCATGCAGTCACCTCGCTGGCTGTCGTCGATCCCGGCGAACGCCTCGTCGAGCATCAGCAGTCGGGGCGCAGTGCTCCGCGCCGACTCGTAGTACGCGGCCGTCGCGGCGAAGAGCGGGAGGTGCGCGAGCTTTGCCTGCTCGCCCCCGGACCCCGCGCCCTGGGTGCGCGACGTGAGCCGCTCCCGGCGCCCATCCGAGACCCGGTAGACGGAGAAGCGGTGCCAACGGCGGTAGTCGAGCGCGCCCGCGAGCCGCTCCGCCATGTCCGCGCCCTCCGCGTCCTCCCGGGCCGACCGGACCCGCTCGTGGAGGAAGTTGGCGAGGGACGCCCGCTGGGACTCGTCGAGCAGGTGCACGTCCTGGCGCAACAGGCGGGTCGCCTGCTCGGCAGCGGACCCCTCGTTCGGGGCCACTTCCCAGCTGAGCTCGAGCCTGACCCCGCCGCGCGTGGGGTGCGCAGCCAGCTGGTCGTTCATCTTCCGCGTGAGGGCCCACGCCGCGTGCACCCGGTCGCCCAGGTGGCTGCCCACCTCTGTCAGCAGGTGTCGGTGGATCAGCTCTCGTTCCTCGGCCGTCAGGGTCTCGCGTCTGCGGTGGAGCTGCTGGTCGATGGAGGACGAGAGCTCCGACAGCGTGACCGTCTTCCCGTTCAGGGTCCCGAAGCAGACCTCGAGCCCGTCACTTCGATCGAGGAAGGGATTGAAGTCCACGCCGAGCTGGGACTGGAGCCTCGTGTATGCGTTGTGGAAGCGGGTCGCCGACGCGTCGACGGCACGCTGGTCGACTTCCAGTTCCCGCAGGCGCTCGTAGGCGGCGCGCGCGAACGTCAGTCCCGCCGTGACCTGCGTCAGGTCGCGATCCCCGGCGACCGGTCCAACCGCCAGCTGGGCGAGCTCGGTCGACGCGAGAGCGGCGAGGCGTGCGAGCGCAGCCGCACGGGCCTGCTCGCGATCGGCCCGATCCCGCTCGGCGGCCTCGAGCAAGGCGGTGGCCGCGGCCACCTCGTCCCGGGCGCCATCCCGCTTCGCCCTGAGGGCCTCCTGCTCGGCGAGGGCCTGGCGCCGGCCGTCGGTGAGCTCGCGCTGACGCGCGAGCACCGCGTCGGCATCGGCCCCCGAAGTCCGCCGCAGCTCCTCGGCCTCCGCACTCGCCGAGAGCGCCGTCCCCCGGGCCACCATCGCGGCCTGCTCCGAGTCGGCCGCTCTCGCGCCGGACTCCGACGCTCGGGTCGCTGCGTCGTTCGCGACCTGGCCCGCCGCAGCCGCCGCCAGCGCCGCCGCTGCCGCCTCGCCGAGCGCTTCGCGATAGGTCGCGAGCGCAGCCAGCATCCCCTCGGCGTCCGTAGCGGGGCAGTCCGCTGCGGCCTCGGCGGCGGCCAGCGCATCCAGCGCGACGCGTCCCTCGGCCCGAGAGCGCTCCAGTCCCGCCAGTGCGCGCGCCGCGTGGGCACTCGCGTCCGCGGCCACGGCAGTGCAACGCTGCACTTCCTGGCGGGCGAGGAGCACCCGCTCCGTCGAGGGCCACGCCGCCTCGGCCTCGTCCAGACGGGTCGCTTCGGCCTCCACCCGAGCGAGCCTGGCCACGATCGAAGCGAGCTCCGCATCCGCCGCCTCGACAGCGGCGGTCAGCTCCTCGACCCGCCGGCGCCGGGCTTCCGCTCGGGCAGCGGCACCGATGTAGGCGGGCGCGTCCTTCGTCCAGCGACCGGCGAGCGCCCCGAACGTCCACCGCCCGTCGAGCGACCACGAGCCGACCGCCCCCAGCGCCGCCAGGGCGCGGGCCGCCGAGGCAGGATCGGCTCCGCTCGGAACGAGCCCACCCACGCCGCCAGCCGGTCCCGCAGCCGACGGGCCCGACACGGCCACCCCGCCGGGCCCTGTGACCCCATCCGAGTCGCCCCCTTCACCCGCCCCATCCGAGCGTCCGGGCACGATCATCGTGTCGAGCGTCGCGGCGTCGAGCAGGGTCCCGTCCGGCCCGACCAGCGCATCCAGCACCCCGGACGCCTCCAGCCCCGCCTCGAGGCCCGCCCGCTCGGCCCCCGACAGCGTCGGTGCGAAGTCGACACAGGCCCAGAGCGGCACGAAGCCGGCCGGTCGTCCCGCTGGCCTCCCGGGGCCAGCCGGCGGGGGCAGCTCCCGCTCCGCGGCCACGCGCTCCCGCTCTGCGACGGCAGAACGGCGGCGCTCCGCCACGACACCTCGCTCCCCCTCGAGGGAGCCGCGAGCGGCCGCGAGCTCGTGGCGGGCCTCTGCGAGCAGGGGGCGGGGGCTCGGTCGCTCGCCACCGACGAGGTCGTCGACCAGTTCCTCGGGCACCCCGATCCGCCAGGCCGCGGACCAAGCCGCCACGTCCTGGACGAGCGCGTCGACCGCGGCCGCTCGCTCGGCCTCCGCAGCGGCCGCGGCAGCACGCGCCTCGTCCGCTCTCCCCTCGGCCTCCTCGTAGCTCGCCTGGTCCGCGAGAACCCGCTGGCGCGCCGCCGCCGCGGCGTCTGCCGCGCGCCGCAGCGACCGCACGAGCTCCTGCCGGCGGTCGGCCGCCGCCCGGAGCGCGAGCCTCGCTCGCTCCGGCTCCTCCGCCAGCTGGGCAGCGTGCAGCTCGTGCTCACGGCCCAAGCCCGCGTCGCCGGCCGCGATCGCCGCGCCCGCGAGGAGGTCGTCGCGGCGCGTGACCGCCTCGCGCCACGCCGAGCCGGTCGCGTCGGCTCGGGCGCGATCGCGCCCCGCGACTGCCCGGTCCTCGGTCGCTCGCTGCTCCGCTGCGGCGGCAACCTCGGCCGCCTCGCGGGCCCGGCGCTCGACCTCCTGGAGCGCATGGACCTTCGAGAGGTCGAGCCCTGCCAGCTGGCCCTCCACCAGTACGAGCTGTTCTCCCAGCTCGGCGAGGCGTCGCTCGACGTCTGCGAGGAGGCTGGTTGCCCGGCCGTGGCGGTCCCGCTCGGCCCGGGCTCGCTCGGTGACCCGGTCGAACTGGGTGTTCGCCGAGCGCACCTCGTCCGCCCGGAGGCGGGTCTGGATCCTCGCGTGCATGCGGTAGTGGTCGAGGAAGCTGCGCAGCTCTCGCGCGCTTGCCTCGAGGCGCTCGAGCGCGGCCGTCTCCTCGTCGAGGCGGGCGAACGCGGCCCCGAGGGTCTCCATCCGGCGGTGCTCGAGCGGTGGCAGCGCGTCGCTCAGGTACTCCCCGAGGCGCGACATGTCGAGCTTCTCCGACAGCTTCGGCCGGCGCAGCTGCAGGAGGAGGTGAATGAGGGCGTCGTAGCGCTCCGGGCCGAGGCCGAAGAGTGCGTGGTCGACCGCGGCTCGGTGCTCGCGTGCCGAGGTGGAGAAGACGGCCTGGTCGCCGAGTGCCTCCCGGAAGCGCTCGGCGGTGAGCGGGACGTCCCCGGGCGCCAGCTCGAGCGTCCCACCGATCCGGTCCGGCGTGACGGCGAACCACGTGTCGACCCGAGTGCCGGCGGAGCGGACGGCCCGCATCCCCACGATGCAGGTGACGTAGCGCTCGACGCCCTCCTCGTCGACCCGGCCGAACTCGGCCCAGCAGTAGCCGATGGCGGACTCGCGCTGGTCGAAACCGACGAGGTTCCACTGCATCGTCTTCGACACCGACCCGAAGGGGTCGAGACGCTGCGGGCGGGTGTCCCCGTCGAGCACGAAGGGGAAGAGGAGCTCGAGGGCCTTCGACTTCCCGGCGGTGTTGTGCCCGCGGAGGATGAGCCGGCCGTCGGAGAACCAGAACTCCTGGTCGTCGTACTCCCAGACGTTCCGGATCCCCGCTCGGAGTGGGCGAAACCGGCCAGGCGCGCCTCGGGGCAGCCGCGGGGACGCAGGCAGGTGCTCGATCACCGCAGTCGTCATGGGTCCCCCACACTCGGCCCGTCGTCCGCGGGACTGCGGAGGACCGGCGCCGGCGGTGGCGCCGAGGCGAGGGCATAACGGGCGGCGCCGGGCTCGGCTCGCAGCCCGCCACCCTGTTCACGAACGCCGAGGCGTGCGGCGACGAGGATCTCGACCGCCTCCGCTGCGAGCCGGCGCGAGCCCGCGTCCTCCTCGGCGCCCTTCTTCCAGGAGCCTGCGTACTCCGCCGCCAGGTCGCGGACGAAGCCTACGAGCTCCTCCTCCGGCCAGACGTCGGGCGCACCCCGGTTCCGCCGTCGGCGCAGCTCGTCGCAGAGACGAAGTGCCGTGGTCTCGGCAGCCCCGTAGTCCGGCCAACGCAGGTCGGACAGGTCGCCGGTCTCGTCCACGGCCACCCACCCCTCCGCACGCACCTCGAGCGCCAGGCCGAGGCGGTCGCCGAAGACGCGCTCGATCCGGGCCCGCTGCGACTGGAGGTAGTCGACCTCCTCGTCGGCGAGGTCAGAGCGGTAGACAACGGGCTCCTCCACGAGCGCCCGCGTGACCCGGTGGCGGCGACGGAGGACCGCCCCCTGCTCGGTGTCGGGGTAGGGCTCGACGGAGACCTCTGCCGGCCCCGCAGCGAGCGAGGGGGGCTGCGCCGTCGTCGGGAGGAGCGAGAGGCGATCGCGGTCGATCCGGTAGAGCGCATCGCCGCCGGGATCCCCACGAGCGAAACGCTCCTCGTCGCCATCGGCCTTCTCGAGCACGCCGAGATCCTGGAGGGCCTGGATCGCCTGGATGAAGACGCGGCGGTCCGCGGCCACCGAGCCGTCCCATGCGAGGCCGTCCAGCGCAGCCGCTCGCAAGGTCACGTCCTCGAAGAGCCGCTGGAGCGTGGTGTAGTCCCCGCCCCCCTCGGCGGACGCCATGAGCAGGCAGGTGAGGGCGTAGCGCCTGCCGTCGAAGGGGCGGCCTCCCCGCGTGGAGAGCCCGCGAGGCCTGTGGCCGGGGCCGGGCAGTTTCGCCAGGCGCGCGAGCGACGGCCGGGTGGCGTCGAGGCGGTAACCGAGCTCGTCGGCGAACCAGCGCGCCAGCTCCTTGCGGTGCTTGCGAACCAGCGGGAACGCCGGCGCAGAACGGTCGAGCAATGGCTGGGCCACCAGCGCACGGGCGGCCGTGCGAAGCTCCTCCGCCTCGCCACTCATACGGTCCGCTCCCCGCCGCTCATCCGGCACGCTCCGCGTCGAGCCTGGCGCAGGACCGCCCCCGCGCGCCGACCTCGATCTCGAGGACGCAGTCCTCACAGCGCCACCGGCCCACGGGGGTGACGATCTCCGCCGCGCTCCCCGGGCCGAGCGACCGGAGCCCCACGGCGACGAGGGCAGTCGAGGCTCGCCGGACCCCGTCCCGGTCCGGCAGGGACGCCAGCGCGGCGTCCACCACCGACAGCAGCGCCGCGAACTCCTCGGTGTCGAGCCGCCCGAGGTCCGAGAGGCGAAGCGGTGTACGGTCAGCAAGCCGGGCGAGCGCGAGCTCGGCCTGGCGGTGCGCCTCTCGGACGACGGCCAGCCGCGCGAGCTTGGCCTCGCGGTAGCTGGCCGCCCTCGCCGGGCGGCCGGGCGAAGCGCGACTCCCCGAGGCGCGAAGCCGCGGCGCCACTTCCGCCGGGGCGGCGTCCCAGAAGCTCCGGCCACGCTCGACCTCCTCGTCACCGGCGAAGTCGGCGAAGTGACGAGGCGCCCAGAGCCCGAAGGCGGCATCCCACAGGTTCGCCGCGCCGTCTCCCTCGGCGACTGCAAACCAGCGTGCGAGCTGGGTGAAGTCCGCCTCCCGGCTCACCCGACGGAGGTGGCGCTCGTGGAGACGCTCGAGCGCGGCGAGAATCCGGTTCAGGGCGTCGAGCATCGCCGAGCGGAGGGAGTCGGCGATCGAGGGCTCCTCGGGGGTGGTCGCGACGAACCACGCCCGCACGCCGGACCAGCGCCCGAGGAACGAGCGGCGGACCCCGTCGTCCTCGCCCTCGAGAACGGGGGCCTCGTCCGCGCGGGCGGCCAGCTCCACGAGGTCGTGGATGCGCTCGTCCAGCTCGGCGAGGACCGAGACGATCTCGGGCACTCGCTCCGAGAGCCGGGCCACGAACTCGTTGAGGTACGCGAAGACCGCACGCTTGTACGCGAGGAACGACTCGTCGTCCGTGGTGATCGTGGCCAGCTCCACGGAGAGGGCGTCCATGTAGCGGGCCGCGTTGTCCGCGAGCTCCTTGAACGAGCTGAACAGGTTGACGAACACGGCGTACAGGCGCGCCGGGTCGGGCCCCGTCGCGTCCGCCTCGGCCCGCAGGGCTCGTAGCCCCTCGGCGATCGCCGGAAGGAGCACCCCGGAGAGTCGGCCCGAGTCGAGACCTATGCGTCGAACGGCACGGACGCCTTCGTGAGCAGCCATGCCGGCCTCGGTCAACTGGTAGAGGAAGCGCTTCGCGTAGAACTGGTCCAGCGTCTCCGGGGCGGCGGGATCGTAGAACCGGCTCACGTTGCCCCAGCCCGAGAGGGACTCGAGCGCATCGGTGACCTCGTCCAACCCGAGCCCGTCGCCGTGCAGGTGGCGTACCAGCTCCGCGGGGCGCAACTGGAGCTGGAAGCGCTCCTTGGCCTCCACCAGCGCATCCACGACGGCGAGGTAGGTCGTCGCCTTCTCGGCCACCGCGTAGCTGAAGACACGAAGGTTCGGGTCCGGCCCCGCCGGCGGCCCGCTCCCCGAAGTCGGTGCTGCGCTCACGGCTCTGTTGTAGCGAACCCCTGTGACACGCACGAGTCCGAGGGCCCCACGCTGCTCGGAGAGGC
>JAJYWE010000023.1:0-1904 GCA_021791675.1 Actinomycetes bacterium
TCGGAGCACGGCCAGCGAAGTGCTTCGCCGGGTCGAAGCCGGAGAGCCGGAGAGGGATTGACGGTTACCGTCGATCGGCGCCCGGTTACCGAGATCGTGCCGTTGCGCCGTCGCCGGGAGGTGTCGGCGGCCGATGCGACCGCCGTTGCGTCTCGTCATGCAGCCGATCGGGGTCTCCTCGGGGAAGTTCGAGCTCTGTTTTCCGATACGACTGACAACGTATGAGGGCCGTGTTCGACGGCCCCCTCTTCGTCGCGACGGAGTCGGGACGACCCCGTGGCGAGACGGGAGGGCTGACCGACACCGAGGTCTCGGTCGTGATCATGGACACCGAGCTGACGATGGGTGTGCTCACGGCCAGCGACGCTGACCGACCGGCGCGAGCGGCCCACGCTCTCGGCGGTCGAGTCGACGTGGGCCCCGCTGCAGGTCGACGCAGGGAGCGCGGAGCTGGCACGAATCGTTGCGGCCCTACGCGCTGGTGGCCGCCGGGTGCCGGTCCTGGACGCGCTCGTAGCGGCTACTGCCATCGTCGAGCAGATTCCGGTCGTCAGCCGGGACAACAATGACGCGGCCACTCCCGGGCTCGCAGTGATCCGGGTCTGATCACCGTCCGTACAGACGTGCATCGAGCACGCCGACCGGCGTCGTCTGGCGAGCCGGCACTCAGGACGATCTCCGAGCCGGCGCCTCGACGGTGCCGCCGTTCGGCGGGGCAGCATCGGTCCCGGTCGAATCCTCGGCCTTCAGGGCGTGCAGCCGCAGGTCCTCTGCGGCTCTGCCGGCGTCCTCCGCTGCACAGTGCCAGGGATCGAAGGGCCGCTCGCACGCCTCTTGCCAGGCTCTCCTCCTTCCCAGACCGGTGCGCGGTTCGACGACGCGCCCCACGACGACGATGCCAACGACGACTGCACCCGCTCCGGAGAGGGCGGACGCCGCGCTCTCCGCTCGCGCACCCGTTGTCCATGTGTCGTCGACGAGCAGAACGCGCCGTCCCGCGACCGACCGTGCGACCGCAAATGCGTGGTGATCCGCACGGGCGTGGTGGACTGCTGCTCCCGAGCGCACCAGGCGAGGAGAGGGCCACATGGCCGGTGGGCTGGGAGAGCCGGACAGTAGGGGGCGAGGCGGGTACGGGCCTTCCGGCCCGGGTACCGGCGGGATGTCTCGCTTCGGCCGCGAGATCAGTGCCGACCGGATCGGTCGAGTACCGCCCTGTGGACCCCTCTGCACACGCTCCCACCAGAGCGCCTGCCGGAGGGCCGCCTCGAGTGGGTGCGGAGTGCGTCCCCGCCGAGTGGAAGGGACGACCACGAGCTCATCCCAGGCCAGCGGACCCGTCAAGCAGGGTCCGTGCAGCCGGAGGAAGGCGGTGAGCAACAGTCCGAGCCAGGTCGCGTGGTGGAGGGCCTCCGACCCGCCCTCCTTGTAGCCGCGGAGCACGGCGTGCAGCGGGCCAGGGATCTGGTAGAGGCTGATTGGGAGCACGCTCGTACAGGGGAAGGGGACTTGGGAGAGCACGGCGGTGCAGCTGTGGCAGAGGTTCCAGCCAGGAGAGGAGAATCCTCGGCAGCACCGGCAGGTTCCCCGTCCGGGTGGAGGTGGCGCGACGAGGCGGGGGAGCGTCGCCTGCGGAGCCCGCAGCGCGGACCGGGGGCCCTCACCCGGATGACGGGACTCGCCGGTCGGACTGCCCATCGACCCTGCGTAGCCCTGGTGGGAGGATGACGGAAGGCCCAGCCGCCACGACCGAGGAGCGCTGTGGCCCACGCTCGGTCGCCAACCACCCCCAGTCCGACCCGCCAACGCTCCTGGCCGTGCGGCCGGTCCCGGTGCAGCAAGCCCCCGGTCGGCGGTCAGGTGGTATTCGTCGCGACCTCGAGCAGGAACGTCGCCGTCGACCG
>JAJYWE010000023.1:2004-18180 GCA_021791675.1 Actinomycetes bacterium
CGCCAACCACCCCCAGTCCGACCCGCCAACGCTCCTGGCCGTGCGGCCGGTCCCGGTGCAGCAAGCCCCCGGTCGGCGGTCAGGTGGTATTCGTCGCGACCTCGAGCAGGAACGTCGCCGTCGACCGGCTCACGAGCGCCCCCGCCACCGCACCCATCACTCGAGCCTCGGCCCAGGCGACCTGGCGCGCGACGCGGACCGCCTCGCCGACGAGCTCGAGGACCTCGCCAGGCCGAGCGGGCCGGAGCAGCTCGAGATGGAGCGAGAGCGTGGCTCGGGTGTGGCTACCGGCTGGGAGTCCGGCGTTCAGCGCGAAGTTCATCGCCGCGTCGTGCACGACGGCGTGCAGCCCACCCTGGACGATCCCGTGCGGGTTGGCGCAGGATGCCGCCGGGCGCCACTCCCCGGCGACCCACCCGAGGCGGCCCTCGGTGCCGTAGTCCGTGAACGACGCCCCGAGTGCCGCGAGGAGTGGCATACCGCCGTCGCCCAGCCAACGGCTCATGTCGCGACCGGCAGGCGGCGTGTCGGGTCGCACGACCCTTCCTAGCGCGTCCGGCGTGAGCCCGCACAACCGGCGTGAGCTGACCCCGCAGCGCCGGGTTTCGTCCGCAAGACCGGACCGATCCTCGAGGAACGGCCTGGGCTTCGAGCACTGGCCTGAGCCGGGCCCGCCGGGCCCGCCGTGCCCTCGACCCGGTGCGGGTCCAGCGTCTCGAGCGTTCGCCCGTCTCTCGGTGCGCGGCGTAGGCTGGGGGAGAGTCGCGCGGATCGTCGTGGCAGCGAGCAGCCGAGGCTGCGAGTGGCCTCGATTCGAGTAGTCAGGTCAAGAGGCCGCACGGCCAGAGGAGGGATCATGCTGCACGCCGTGATCGTCGACGCCATCCGCACGCCAGGTGGGAAGCGCAACGGGAAGCTCCGCGGGTGGCACCCCGCCGACCTGCTCGGGACGACCCTCCGGGCGCTCGTCGACCGGAACGACCTGGACCCGTCGCTCGTGGAGGACGTGATCACCGGCTGCGTCATGCAGGTCGGCGAGCAGGGCGTGAACATCGGCCGCAACGCCGTGCTCGCAGCGGGCTTCCCCGAGTCGGTGTGTGCGACGACCGTCGACCGCCAGTGCGGATCCTCGCAACAGGCCCTCCACTTTGCGGCCCAGGGGGTCATGGCCGGTGCGTACGAGGTGGCGATCGCGGCCGGGGTCGAGTGCATGAGCCGGGTTCCCATGGGCTCCTCGGTCGCCTCCGGGCCTGGTAAGCCCTTCGGGCCGGCGATGACCGCTCGCTACGCCCCGCGTGGGGGCCTCGTCCACCAGGGCATCTCGGCGGAGCTCGTCGCCGAGCAGTGGGGACTGTCCCGGGAGGCGCTCGACGCGTACAGCGCGGAGAGCCAGCGCCGCGCGGCTGCGGCCACCGCCGAGGGCCATTTCGCTGCCGAGATCCTCCCGGTGGAGATCCGGGACGACGAGGGCGCTCCGACCGGCGCCCAGGTCGACACGGACGAGGGGATCCGGCCCGGCACGACCGTCGAGGTCCTGGCGGGCCTCGAGCCTGCGTTCAAGCGCCCCGACGGCAAGATCACCGCCGGGAACTCCTCCCAGATCACGGACGGTGCAGCGGCCGTGCTGGTCATGAGCGAGGAGCGCGCGTCCGCGCTCGGGCTGCGTCCGCGGGCTCGTTTCGTCTCGTTTGCCCTCGCAGGGGTGGACCCCGTGACGATGCTCACCGGGCCGATCCCCGCGACGACCAAGGTGCTCGAGCGGGCGAAGCTCCGCCTCGAGGACGTGGACCGGGTCGAGATCAACGAGGCGTTCGCGTCGGTCGTGCTGGCGTGGGCGGCCGAGCACCACCCCGACATGGAGCGAGTCAACGTGAACGGTGGGGCGATCGCGCTCGGCCACCCGCTCGGCGCGTCGGGGGCGAAGCTCATGACGACCCTCGTGCACGAGCTCGAGCGCACCGGCGGCCGCTACGGTCTGCAGACCATGTGCGAGGGGGGCGGGCTTGCGAACGCCACCGTGATCGAGCGGATCGGCTGAACCCCGGGTAGGGCGGGTTCCACAGGCTGGGGAGAAGCCTGTGGAGAATCACGGCGATGTGATTCGAAGCGGGGCTCCGGGTAGTCGAGTCTTCAGTGGTACTGGGTTGCCGCAGCGAAACCCGCGGCGATGAGCACGATCCCCCCGACCAGGTACCAGTCGGACGCGCCCCCTGGCAGCACGCCGAGGTAGTTGACGATGATCAGGAGCGCGCCCAGGATGAGCACCGCGAGCAGTGCCGGGCCCATCCAACGCGGGCTCGACCGGACCGAGGAGGGGATCGGCGGGGTGTAGCGCCCGGTCGCAGGGCGGCCGGCGCCCTTCCCCTTCGCGCGGCTCGTGCGCGTCTTGCCGGCCATCAAGGCTCCCCAGGGGGACTGGCGGCTCCAGCCGTCAGAGAGGTCACGTCTCGGACTCTACCGCCGCCCTGCGGTGGCCAGGAAGTTCGCGAGCAGGTGCTGGCCACCCTCGGTGAGGATGGACTCCGGATGGAACTGCACCCCCTCGACGGCGAGCTCCCGGTGACGAAGGCCCATCACGACGCCGTCGGCGGTCTCCGCGGTCAGCTCGAGCGTCGCCGGCAAGGTTGCGCGTTCGACGACGAGGGAGTGGTAGCGCGTGGCGGGGAACGGGTTCGGGAGGCCGTCGAGCACGCCTGCGCCGCCGTGGTGGACGAGCGAGGTCTTGCCGTGGACGAGCTCCGGCGCCGGGACCACCTGCCCGCCGTAGAGCGCCCCGATGCACTGGTGGCCGAGGCAGACCCCGAGCACGGCGGCCTGGCCGGCGAGGCGCTCGACGATCGCCATGCTGGCCCCTGCCGCCTCGGGACGGCCGGGGCCGGGCGAGATCACCACCCCGTCGGGGGCGAGTGCCTCGGCGCCGTCGGCGTCGATCTCGTCGTTCCGCCGGACCTCGAGCTCGGCGCCGAGCTCGCCCAGCCCCTGCACCAGGTTGAACACGAACGAGTCGTAGTTGTCGACGACGAGGACCCGGACCGCGGTCACGCCAGCCGCCCTACTTCTTCTTGTTCGGCGAGGTCGTGGACGTGGTCGGCGAGGTCGTGGACGTGGTCGGCGAGGTCGTGGACGTGGTCGGCGAGGTCGTGGTCGTCGTCGTCGTGGTCGTCGTGGTGGTCGTGGGTGGTGGACCGGAGGAGACGTCCACGCCGACCAGCGAGCCGGGGCCGACCTCCACGCCGGGGCGTGGAGTCTGGGAGATGATGGTGCCGACGGGGATCGAGGACGAGGCTTGCGGGGTGGTGGTGCCGAGCGCCAGGCCGTTGTTCCCGAGGGTCGTCGCCGCCTCCGCGACGGTGAGGCCGACCAGGTTCGGGACCGCGATCAGCTGGGGGCCGCCCCCGACCGTCAGGGTGACGGTCGAGCCCTTCGCCCCGGGGCTCCCCGGCCCGGGGACCTGGCCGAGCACGATCCCCTTCTTCGCGGTGTCGCTGGTCTGGGTGGTCGTGGTGACCACGAAGCCCTCCTGGGTGAGCTTCTGGGTCGCGGCGGCTGCCTTCAGCCCGTCGACGGCGGGGATGGGCACCGTGATCAGCGTCGTGTCGAGGAGCACCGAACCTCCGGCCGGCACCTTCGCGGGCGGCGCCGGGGACTGCGCGACGACGCGAGCGTCGTTCACCTGGTTGACCCCCTGGACCCTCCAGGAGAGCCCCGCCTCGCGCAGCGCCGCCTCGGCCTCCCCGAGGGTCTTGCCGGTGACGCCCGGAACCACGATCCCGGAGGACTGGCCGATCATGCCGGTCTTGTAGAGCACCAGCCCGACGATCGCGAGGAGCACGACACCGAGGAGGGTACCGAGCGCCGCGAGCAGCCCGCGGCGGGGGCGCTCCTCGCCGGAGCCACCTCCCATGTCGGTGACGACCGGGACCTCGCCGGTGTCGGCGAAGGCGGCGACGGGTGCGAGGACCGTAGAGCGGGGCTCCTGTACTGCGGCGACGCCCCGGCCGCTCGCGAAACGTTGGAGGTCCTGGCGCAGCGACTCGGCGCTCTGGTAGCGGCGGTTCGGGTCCTTCGCGAGGCACTTCACGATCACCGCGTCGAGGTCCGGCGCGACGGCCGGGTTGAGGGCCCGGGGAGGTACCGGTTCCTCGCGGACGTGCTTGTAGGCGATGGCGAGCGGGGTCTCGGCGCGGAAGGGGACCTGACCCGTCACCATCTCGTAGAGCACGACGCCGAGCGAGTAGATGTCGGTGCGCCCGTCGAGGCTCTCGCCCTGTGCCTGCTCGGGAGAGAAGTAGCTCGCCGTGCCCATGACCGCGCCGGTCTGGGTGAGGCTGTCGTCGGCGTTCGCCGCTCGGGCGATGCCGAAGTCGGTGACCTTGACCTGGCCATCCTCGGCGAGCAGCACGTTGCCGGGCTTGATGTCCCGGTGTACGACGCCGTGGCGGTGCGCGTAGTCGAGCGCCGAGGCCACGGCCATCGCGATCGAGACGGCGCGCTCGGGGGGCAGCGCACCCTGGGCGCGGAGCAACGTCGAGAGCGCCTCCCCGTCGACGAGCTCCATCACGATGAAGTAGGTGGTGTCCGCCTGCCCCCAGTCGTAGACCGAGACGATGTTGGGGTGGCTGAGGCGCGCAGCGGCCTGTGCCTCTCGGCGGAAGCGTTCGACGAACGAGCGATCGACCGAGAGCTCTGGGAAGAGCACCTTGAGGGCGACGCTCCGATCGAGCAGGAGGTCCCGGGCGAGGTAGACCTCGGCCATGCCACCGCGTGCGATGTGCGTCAGCAGCTCGTAGCGGCCGTTGTACGCCGTGGGGGTCACGGAAGCCATGTGGGCAGAGATCCTAGGGCGGGCCCCAGCGAGGCGGGTCGAAGCCGGTCGTGCGGCCGGAAGCCGGGACGGTGTCGGCCCCCTGGGGCGGTGCCCGCTCCGAGCCGGACCAGGTCGGCCCCGGTGGGCGCCATGACGCCTGGCCACCGGTCACGGGTTGACCCGAGGGGGAGCGTGTCGCGGTCCCGGCGTTCGAGAGCGCGGGGCTTCCTCCCGGAAGGAGCGCCGCCGTGGTGTCGGCCGTTGCCGACGCGGTTGCTGTTGCTGTTGCTGCGCTTGCCGCTGCCGGTGTTGCCGACGCGGTCGCCGCCGAGGGGGTGGCGGCCGTTCCCGTGGTGGTCGAGGTCGTCCCACCCGTGGTCGCACCCGTGGTTGTGGTGGTGGTGGTCGATCCGCCCCCGCCTGTGCTCGGGGTGGTGGTCGTCCCAGCGCCGCCGGTGCTCGGTCCGGTCGGCCCCGAGCCGGTCGTCGTCGACGTGGTGTTCGACCCCGAGCCGGTCGTCGTCGACGTGCTCGTCGAACCCGTCGGTTGGTGGCCCGCGGTGCTGGCGAGTGCAGCTTCGAGCAGTGCCCGGGCGATCGGTCCGGCCGTCGAGGAGCCCGTGGTGCTGGCCGGCTGGTTGTTGACCGACACGGCGACGACGGCGACCGGGTCCTGCGCAGGGGCGAACGCCACGAGCCAGTCGTCGTTCGTGTTCGCGGTGCCGTGTTGTGCGGTTCCGGTCTTGGCCGCCACTTCGACGCCGGGGATCGCGACGTTGGGCGCCGTCCCACCGGGCTGGGTCACGCCGAGCATCAGGGACGTGACCGACGAGGCTGTGGTAGCAGGTACCGCCCGACGCCACGGGTGGGGCTTGTAGGTCTCCACCGGCTGCCCGAGCGAGGTCCGAATGCTCGCCATGACGTGAGGGGTCATGATCACCCCGTGATCGGCGATAGCCGCCCCGGCGAGGGCCATCTGCAGGGTGCTCGCCGCCACGTTCTGCTGGCCGATCGCCGAGTATGCGAGCCCTGGCAGGTCCTTCAGGAAGCTTGCCGGTGGCGGGAAGTACGACGGGGCGGCTCCGGTCAGGTCGATCGGTGGTACGGAGTTGAACCCGAAGGCATTCGCCTCGGCCGCGAGGTTTCCCGGCCCGAGGTCGAGGCCGATCTGGCCGAAGCCGGTGTCGCAGGAGACCTGGAAGAGCACCGGGAGCTGCCCGCCGCAGCGTTCCCCTCCGTAGTTGTGCAGGAGGGTCGTGGTCTGGGGCAGCTTCAGCGCGGTGAGCTTCGGGTAGACCTTCGTCGCGAGGCTCGGGTCGTAGTCGTAGACCGCCGACGCCGTGATGATCTTGAAGGTCGACCCGGGCGGGTAGCGCTCGGCATAGGCGCGGGGCAGGAGCGGCTGGCTCGGGTCTGCGAGCAGGCTGGTCCAGGTCTTGCGCTCGAGTGCGATGTCGTGACTCGCCAGGAGGTTGGGGTTGTAGGTCGGTGAGCTGTACATCGCGAGCGTGGCGCCGGTCGCCGGGTCGAGGACCACGGCCGCCCCGTGCATGCTCCCGAGCTCCTTCGCCGCGAGCTCCTGGAGCGTGCTCGAGATGGTGAGTGTCACCGTGTCGGTGATCGTCCGGTTCTGGAAGAGCGACGCGAAGGAGCGCACCGGAGCACTGTGGGAGCGGAGGTAGGTGTTGTAGGTTGCCTCGACGCCGGTCAGGCCGTAGAGGATGGAGTCGTAGCCCGTGACGTCGGCGTAGAGCGGCCCGTCCGGGTAGACGCGGAGCTGTCCGTAGATGTCGTGCGTCGGCTTCGACTCCGCGACGACGACCCCGTCCGCGGTCTGGATGATCCCCCTCGGCTGGTCCAGGGCGACGGCCACCACTCGGGGGTTCCCGGGCGCGTTCGCCAACTTCTTCGCTTGGAGCACCTGCAGGTTGTTGAGCTGCAGGAACAGGAGGCCGAAGCAGACCAGCAGCACGAGACCGATCCAGCGGATCTGGCGGTCCATCACCCACCCCCTGGAGTGGCCGTGCTCGTCGAGCCGGGCCCGGCCGCGTCCGTGGCGGAAGGCGTAGAGCCGGCACTCGCCCCGCTGTTCGAGGACGATGAGGAGCCAGAGGCGGTCCCGCTCGTCGTGGTCGTGGTTGTCGAGCCGCCCGCAGCACTGCCGGAGGCCGGGGTGGTCGACGCAGACCCCGTCCCTGCCGGGGCACTCCCAGTCGGGGCGGGATGGAGCGACTGGTACTCGGCCCGGAGGTCCGTCAAGAGCTGGTTGGCAGCGGCAAGGTTCGCGACCGGGATCCCGGCGCGAAGCTTGGCCAGATGGTAGGGCTCGACGTGGGCGGTGGTGATCCCGCTCACCTCGACGGTCTTGGGCCGAATCCAGAGGACCCCTCCCGGTTGCCCCTGCTCGACGACGAGGTTGGTGCCGCGCACGGTGACGAACCAGGAGCGAGCGGCGTAGATCTCGACGCTCGCAACTGCTCCGGCCACGACGAGCAACAGCAGGAGGACGAACGCCAGTGTGCGCACGGTCAGGATCCGGCGCGGTAGTCGCGCGGACTCCCGGTGGGCCCGGTGTCGACCGCTGCGTCGAGCCTGGCCGGGGACGGGGTCGGGCGCCGGGACGAACAGGTTGCCGCCTCCACCCCCGGCACCGACGAGTGCCATCGCAGCGCCTGTGTCCCATCGCGGGCTCGGACCGGGCTCGAGCCTCTCGGCTGGTCCCGGCGCCACCCCGGGGAGAACGGGGTCGGCGTCTGGTCCGGTCGCTCCTGCGGTGCCGGGACTCGCAGAAGCCAGATCTCCGTCATCCGGACCTGGCATCCAAGAGCTCCCGCCGCTCGGACCCGGGACGCTCGTGTGCCACTCACCCGGGCCCTCCTCGCCCGGGCCCGGTTTGTCCGTGACCAGCTCCGCCGCGTCGCCGAGGGCGGCACCGGCCAGCCCAACTTCGCCGGGGCCATGGTTGGTTGACGGGGGCGGCGGGCCCCCGGGGTCGAGGCTCGGTGACCCGGCCCCCTCCTCTCTCGCTCTCGACTCGTCGGCTTCTCTCGCTCCACCGGCCAGGGTGGCGTGGAGGTCGCTCGAGCCCGGACCGATGTCGACGACAATGACCGTGATGTTGTCGCTCCCGCCGTTCGCCCGAGCTGTCTCCACGAGCGTCCGAGCGGCCCCGTCCGGATCCGTCTCTGCCTGGAGGATGGCGGCGATCGAGTTGTCGTCGACCTCGTTGACGAGCCCGTCGCTGCAGAGCAGGATGCGATCCCCGTCGCGAAGCTCGATCTCCCACGCATCCGGCGTCACGTCCGGGTCGACGCCGAGCACGCGGGTCAGGACATGACGAGCTGGGTGACTCGCAGCTTCATCGGCAGAGAGCTCCCCGGCACGAACCATCTCCTCGACCATCGAGTGGTCCTCGGTGAGCTGGAAGAGGTCTCCCCCTCTCAGCAGGTATGCCCGCGAGTCGCCGACGTTGGCGAGGTGGAGCAGTTCGCTCCCGTCGCCGTTGTCGACCAGCGCGAGGGCGGTGAGCGTGGTCCCCATGCCATGCAGGGAGCGGTCCTCCGCCGCGCGCTCCAGGATCGCTGCGTTGGCCGCGCGAATGGCGTCGTGCAGCCCGCCCGCGGAGGGCGACGCCTCGAAGGTGGTTCGGAGCGTCTCGACCGCGACCTGTGCGGCTGTGGCACCGCCGGCGTGACCGCCCATGCCGTCAGCGACTGCGAACAGCTGGCCGGTCGCCACGCTGCGATCCTGGTTCTCCTTCCGGATCCGCCCGACGTCGCTCGCGAGGCCCCAGCGCAGGTTCGGGGTCACCGAGTTCGTTCCAGAACGGTCTTGCCCACTCCGAGCCGGTCCCCGACTGCGAGCACCATTGGCGCCTCGATGCGGTGCCCGTTCACGAAGGTGCCGTTGGTCGAGTGCAGGTCCTCGACGACGAGCGCGCCCTCCCGGAGGGTCAGGCGCGCGTGGATGCTCGAGGTGAAGCTGTCCTCGGCAATGCAGATTCCACAGCCCGGCGCCCGCCCGAGCGTCAGCTCCCCGGTGACGCCGAAGCGACGACGACTACCGGCAGGTTCCACGATCTCGAGCTCGGCGACGCGTTCGGCCCGCGCCGCTGACCCGCCCCAGGGCGGGGACGGCGCTCGGGGACCGGCGGCGGGGGGCCCGTCTCCCGGAAGTCCCACCATGGCGCCCGCAACTCCGCCGGTCGCCGCGCCCCCACCTGCAGGAACAGTGGCTCCGACGCCCCCGGGCCGGGGGGCTGTGCTCGGCACGCCTCCGGAGCCATTCGTGCTGCCCACAGGCACTGCAGCCGCCCCAGAAACGGCTGCGCCCCCGGCAGGCACGCCCGCCGCGGCGGCGCCTCTGCTGACTGCGTCGGCCTCGAGTCGCCGTGCGGGGTAGGGACGCTCGGGGATCGGGTCACGAGCCGGCTCCTGCGTGCGGCGAACCTCGACCCAGACGGCCCGCACCACGCGGAGGAAGAACAACCAGACCAGCGCAATCAAGAAGTACTTGAGGATGTTCAGCAGCTGGTCCGAGATCATCTCACCCGTCCCCGAACGCGATCGTCGTCCGACCCAGGGTGATCACGTCCCCGTCTCGTAACTGCTGGCTACTCACGCGCAACCCGTTCACCAGGGTACCGTTCGTCGACCCGAGGTCGGTCACGATGACCTGGCCGTCGGATCGGTGTACCTCGGCGTGGCGCCGGCTCACGTTCGGGTCGGCGAGCACGAGGGTGCAGGTGGGGAGCCGCCCGATCACGATCGGGTCGTCCTCGACGGCCAACTGCCTACCGTCAGGGAGCAGGAGGTGCGCGGGCGGAGGCGGGAGTTCGCCCTCCACGATCTTCGTCTCGACGAGGAAGACCCCGGCTGCGAGGGTGGTGTCCTGGAGGAACTCCACCTCGACCGGGCCGGGGAGGGTGTAGTCCTCGTCCTCGACGTGCTCGTACGCGACCTGGACGAGCTCCCGGCTGAGCGTCTCGACCAGCGGCGCGAAGCGCTCGGCGTCGGGAGGGGAGAGGACCACCGAGAAGACGTTGGGCGCGATGAAACCGTGGACCCCGACCGCTCGCTGGAGATCCATCTCGCGAACGAGCCGACGTCCGATCTCGACCGGCTGCAGACCCCGCCGATTGGTCTTGGCGAAGGCGCCTTCGACGAGACGTTCCAGCCGGCGCTCGAAGCGTTCCAGTGCCATGGCTTGCCAGAGCCTACCCAGACCGCAGGTGAGCCAGGATGCGCTAGTGTAGCCGGGCGCTGCGGGCGAGTGGCGAAATAGGCAGACGCGCAGGATTCAGGTTCCTGTGTCCGAAAGGACGTGGGGGTTCAAGTCCCCCCTCGCCCACCGCGAAAGTCCTGTTCAGCGTGGATCCTGTGGTCGGCTCAGGGGTGGACCTCCACCTGACCACTCCCCCTGGCGCTGCCTCGCCGTGGTTTGCGCGCGTCCATGCCGCGACCGAGGGGCCACGTCCACCGCTCACCTCGCGCGGCCCTGCGCCTGGCCCGCCTTTCCGGGACTTCGAAGGGCTCGGTCACTCGGCGTGCTCGTAGCTCGTCGGCCGGTCGGCTGTCGCCTCTGGCGAAGTACCACGGCCGAGCTGGGCGCTGTCTGGACCGCTCCATAGACTCGAGTCCGACAGGGTTCGCGCCATCGGGCGCCGTCGGCTCGAGGGTGGGGAGCCCGGTGGGCGTGCGGTCGGTAGATCTGGGTAGGGGGGTTCTCGATGGACCGCGAGCGGGCGGTGATCTTCGTGCGGGCGAACGGATCCCCTGCCGATGTCGCGCGGCTCCACTTCTTGGCAGCCCTGGCAGAAGGTTTTGGCGCTGGCTCGGACGGGAGCTCCACCTCCTGGATCGGCACCGGCCAGAACCTCGACGGTGGCTTCCCCTCGCGCTGGAGTGGCGCCAGCTCGAGCATCGACGCGACCTGCTTCCGGCTCGCCCAGGCCGAGTGGGCTCCGGGGCACGAACGTGTGGCGGGGGTGTCCGCTGCGCTCGACTTCCTCGTCGAACGGCAGGCGCCGCCGACGCCTGAGGACGCCGGTGGCTGGTGGGAGGAGGACCCGGTGCGAGCAGACTCCACCCCCCCATGGGCCCGGCCCGGAGACGCGGCTGCCCGCTTGTACCTGACGGCGAACGCTGGGTGCCGCCTGTTCCTCGGGCGGCGACGAGCGGGTGGGCTCGCGGCCGCTACGTGGGTCGAGACCGCCCTGGATGCGGGCGGCACGCCGCCAGCGGCGGTTTCCCAGTGGCTCGCGGCGGGTGCGCTCCTCCTGGCGGGTCGACCCAGTCGGGTGGGTTCTCTGCTCGAGGCGCTCGAGCCTGCCGTCGACCATCAGGACGGCGCGGGCCTTGCATGGTTGCTCACCACGCTCCTCGTCGCAGGCGTCCGCCCAGACCATCGCCTCGTGGAGAGCGCTGCCTCCGCGCTCTCCGAACGTCAACGCCCCGACGGTGCGATCCCGAGCAGCGACGGCAACGGATTCGTCGTGCACGCAACGCTCGAGGCGCTCCGGGCCTTCGCGCTCATCGAGTCGAGCACCGACGGCAGCCAGCGTCTCCCCGGAGAACCCGAGTCGACGGTCCCCTCCGTCGGCTCGGCTCCCCGGCCGATGCCTGCCGACGGCTCGCTCTTGCACTCCACCCGTCCCCCCCGCCGATATGGCTGACCCAGACGCCGAGATGGCGGGCCCCGGGGCCGAGGTGTGTGGCGGGCCCGAAACGCTGGCTGATGGGGTCCGGATCGTCGCCTACGAGGCCGCTCACCTCGAGGGGATCCTTCGGCTCTGCGCAGCGCAGGGCTGGCCGAGCCTCCCTTCGGACCCCGAGCGCGCCGGTCGGGCACTCTCGGCACCCGGCGTCACCACCGTGGTGGCGCTCCAGCACGGCGCCGTCGCCGGCTTCGCTCAGCTCCTCTCCGACGGGGAGCTGCAGGCGTACCTCGCGTTGGCCCTCGTGGCACCAACTTGTCGTGGGAGTGGCATCGGGCGATCCCTGGTCGAAGGGGCAACGCAGCGCGCCGGTGATGTCCGCGTCGACGTCCTCGCCTCCCCGGATTCGACCGGCTTCTACGAGCGCTTCGCCCACAAGGTGATGCCCGGCTATCGCATCTATCCGGGTGTCGACACCAATCCGGGTGTCGATCCTGGCGTGGCGGCGCCGCCGTCTCCCTGAGCGGCCTGCCTCGTCGGCGATCGCCGGCCCGTGTCCGGGTGCGGCGGCCTCCCCGCTGCTCAGCGAGCGTCGCTCGGCGTGCTCATGTTGAACCCTGCGACCGACAACGCCGGCATCTCGGTGCGGTTGAACCACTCGCCCCACTCCCGGGAGAGCGCTGGCTGGCTGGCACCGGCGGCGGTCGCCCGGTCGAGGATGCCGATCGGGCTCTCGTTGAACCGGAAGTTGTTGACCGCAGCGACGACCTCCCCTCCCTCGACCAGGTAGACGCCGTCGCGCGTCAGCCCGGTGACCAGGAGCGTTGCCGGGTCGAGCTCCCGGAGGTACCAGAAGCAGGTCACCAGGAGTGCGTGCTCCGCACCCGCGACGAGCGACTCGGTGGAGCCGGTCCCGCCCGGATGGCGGAGTGTCACGTTGTCGATCCATGGCGCCGGGGCAACCCCCGCTGCCGCCGCGCCGGCGCGGTGGTAGCGCAGCTGGTGGAGCGTCCCGCCGGCGAGCCACTCGGTCGGGCCGAGTGGGAGACCATTGTCGAACACCGACTCGTCCTCTCCCGACGCGGCGGCAGCGACGAAGGGTGCGCAGGCCATGGTGGGGTGAGCGGGGTCGCTCGCGAAAGAGAAGGGCTGGCCGACGACCCGCTCGCCGAGCCGGGTCCCACCGCCCGGTGCCGAGAAGGCCGTGCGTCCCTCTTCGGCCCCCCGGCCCGAGAGTGCCCAGGCGAGCATCACTGCCAGGTCCGCGACCGCGTCCGGGGGGAGAATGGTCTCGTAGCGCCCCGGCGCCAGCTCCACCCGCCGCGCTCCCCAGGCCATCCGACGCTCGAGCTCCGCCCCGATCGCCGCCAGGTCCACCACCTTCCAGTCGGTGATCGCACGCCCCACCCACGAAGAGCCGTTCGCTCCGCGCTCGACGAGCTGGAGGTTCGCGTTCGGCTGCTCGTGGCGGAGCCTGAGGCCCGTGGAGGTGCCGAGGTAGGTCGTCTGCGCCCGATGCTCGGCGAAACCAGCAAGTTCACGCCCCTCAGCCGCCACCCGCCGGAACTGTTCGGGGAGCCCCCGCAGCACGGGCTCGAGCAGGGTAGGGGTCGCTGTTGCCGGCGGATCCTCGAAGCCACCAGGGACAGTCCCGCCCCACGCCTCCGGCCCGACCAGGGTGGACGTGTCCTCGGCTACGGGTGCACCAGCGGCCGCCGCCCGAGCGGCCTCCACGAGCGCGTCGACGTCTGCCGGGTCGCTCCCCACGCCGCTCGCCTGACCGGCGGCGATCCCGCCGGCCCGCCCGGCGGTGCCGGCGCGCTCGACGAACCGGAGCACGGTCGTCCGGCGGTCGCGGCGGTGCCCGTTGGTGGTCACCGTGTTCCGGGCGAAGCGCACTTCGACCTCGTCCCGTTCCTCGACGAGCACGATGGCAGGCTCGCCCGCGCACGCAGCGAGCGCTCGCTCGATCACCGCTTGCGCCGGTAACAGGCCGGCTGGCGGGGCCGGCGTCAACGTCCCGCCTCCGACCGCGACGAGAGCACGTTCACCCGGCGGAACAGCGCCGCGGGACAGCCATGGCTCACGGGCGCGGACTGCCCGGGCTGTCCCTTGCCGCAGTTGAGCGCGCCGCCGAGCACGAAGGTCGAGTGTCCGCCAACTGCCTCGAGGCTGGCCCAGAAGTCCGTCGTCGAGCCCTGGTACGCAGCGAAACGGACCTGCCCGGCAGGGCGCCCGTGACGGATGCGCACGAATCGTTGCGCGCTGAACTGGAAGTTGTGCCGCTCCATATCGATCGACCAACTCCGGTCGCCGACGACGAAGAGGCCGTCGCCGAGTGCGTCGAGGAGGTCGCTCGTCGTCGGGCCCTCGCCTGCGGCCGGGGCGAGCGAGACGTTGGCCATGCGCTGGATCGGGATGTTGAGCGGGGAGCACGCGTACGCGCAGCCGTTTGACCGGTCCAAGCCGGCGAGCGCCGCCGTCGCACGGTCTACCTGGAAGCCCGTGAGGACGCCCTCGGTCACGAGCGGGAAGGACTGCGCCGTGACGCCCTCGTCGTCGTAGGCGACCGTCGCGAGCCCATGGGGAACCGTCCGATCGCCGGTGACGGTCATCGCCGGGGAGCCGTAGCGCAGCCGCCCGAGCCCGTCAGGGGTCGCGAACGAGGTCCCTGCGTACGCGGCCTCGAATCCGAGTGCCCGGTCCAGCTCGAGCGCGTGCCCCACGGACTCGTGGATGGTGAGCCAGAGGTTGGAGGGGTCGACGACGAGGTCGTAGCGTCCCGGCTCGACCGCCGGCGCCGACAGCTTCTCGGCGAGGAGATCCCCGAGCTCGGCCTGGTCTCCGGTGTGGTCGAAACCCTCACCGAGTAGGTACTCCCAGCCCCGCCCCACCGGGGGCGCGAGCGAACGGACGGAGTCACCCTCCCCCGAGCGGTCCCGGCCGAACACCTCGACGACGGGATGGATCCGCACCCGACGCTGGGTCGTGACCGTTCCCGCGAGGTCGGCGTAGTGCTTGGTCTCCCGCACCGCCTCCACGCTGGCGACGACGTGCTCCACGCTCGGGTGCGCGAGTAGGGAGCCGCTCCAGGACTCGAGCAGGGCAGCCTTCTCGTGGTTGGGGACGCCTGTCGGATCGATCTCGTAGGGGGCGGTCCAGCTCGAGACGCCGTGGGAGGGCTCGGATGCGAGCGAGACGCGCTGCGCACCTGCGGTAGCGCTCGCCCGGGCGAGCTCGACGGCGAGTGCGACCGCGCCGGCCGCGCCATCGGCGGTGAGCTCGATCGTGCCGGCGAAGCCCATCCACCCGTCACGGACGACCCGGATGCCGAGCCCGCGGATCGCCTCGTCGGCATCGGTTTCGAGCTTTGCGTCACGCACGGTCACGTGCTGCGTGCGGATCGCCTCGACCCGGACGTCCGCGTGCTCGCAGCCGAGATGTCGCGCGGCCTCGAGGGCGGCGTCCCGCACCGGCGCGAGTGGCACGTCGTCGAACGGATCCGTGGTGGTGCTCCTCACGATCTCGCGCCCCTCCGACCGGGGGCGGGAGGAGCCGCCAGGCGGGCCGTGCGCTGTGCCGGCTGGCGAGGCGCGTTCCAGGGCCGAGCGGCCCGACGAGCCCCGGCGACTGCCCTCACGCCGGGCTCCCGGCGAGCCGGGCGACACGCCGGGCCAGGTTGACGGCGTGGTCTCCCAGGCGCTCGTAGAACCTTGCGACGAGGACGAGTTGGAGGGCGGCGGCCGTCGGCATGACCCCACGCGCCACCTCGAGCGTGAGCTCGTCGTGGAGGACGTCGAGCTCCTCGTCGGCCTCGTCGAGCTCTGCTGCCGCACTCGAGTGCTCGGCGTACGCGTCTGCGGTGGCGCGCCACATCTCGCAACCGACCTCCGCCATCCGCTGCACGAGTCCCCGGCTCCGTGGCGTCATCTCCGCTCCGAGACCCTGCGCGCCCCGCTGGGCGATGTGCTCGGCGAGGTCGGCGCTGCGCTCCAGCTCGGGAAGGATCTGCAGGAGGGCAACGAGGCGCGGGAGCTCCGAACGGGGCAGGCTGACATCTGCGAGGCGGCGCTCCACGAGCTCTTCGACCTCCCGCACGAGCGCGTCGATCACGTCGTCGTGGTCGACGAGTGCTTGTGCTCCGACGCGGTCCTGCCCGAGGAGCGTCTCGGTCGCACCGGCAAGCGACTCGGTCACCAGGGCGAACAGCTCGCCGACCCGCCGGTCGATCTCTGCCCAACCTTCGCCTTCCCAGCCAACCAGTCGCCGGTCGGGCGAGACGCGCTCCGGGCGTGAGGCTCCGAATGGGGCGGTGCCAGGCTCGGGCTCCCCCCCAAGGGGCCCTCCGGTACCTGGCGGGCTCGGCACCCTTGCTCAGCCCCTCTCCGGACGTAGGGCCAGCAGGCCCGCCGTCCAGTCGCGCCCGAACGATCCCCTCCCACTGGAGGATGTCTCGGCGACACCCGGGGACGCCCACCTGGGACCCGCGGATGCCGGCCCGGGGCCGGAGGATGTCCCGGCAAGGCCCGGCGAGGTTTGCCCGAGACCCGGGGACGCCCAACCGAGGGGGCTCGAGAGCAGGGACGCACGGCTTGCTCCGGGGACGTCCATGGTTGCGAGGCTACTGGGCTCGGCGGTGGAGCGCGCAACGGTGCAACGGTCGCGACGACCGCTGTCGATCACCGACGGTCCACCATCCGGGGCAGGGGATCCC
>JAJYWE010000023.1:18280-31258 GCA_021791675.1 Actinomycetes bacterium
CGGCCGACCCCGACGGACGAGACGAGCGGGCAACCGGTCGAGCGAGTACGCAACGGAGGAGCGGGCAACCGGTCGGGCGGCCAACCGAGCGAGCGAGTACGCGGTCGAGAGGGCAACCGCGCGAGGGAGTGCGCAACCGAAGAGCGGGCAACCGCAGAGCAGGAAACCGAGCGAGTGAGTGCCCAGCCGAGCGAGTGGACGACCGAGGAGGAGGTTGGATGCGAGAGGCCGTGATCTGTTCGCCGCTGCGAACGCCCGTCGGGCGTTTCGGTGGCGCGCTTGCAGGCGTTTCGGCGGCCGAGCTGGCTGCAACGGTGGTCGTCGCGCTGCTCGAGCGCAGCGGGCTCGACGGCTCGCTCGTCGACGACGTCATCCTCGGGCAGTGCTACCCGAGCGGTGAGGCGCCGGCCATCGGCCGCATCGCCGCGTTGGATGCCGGCCTCCCCGTCGAGGTGCCCGGGTTCCAGCTCGATCGCCGCTGCGGTTCCGGGCTCCAGGCCGTCCTCCTCGCCGCGATGGAGGTCCAGACGGGGGTCGCAGACGTCGTCCTCGCCGGCGGGGCGGAGAGCATGAGCCAGGTCGAGTTCGCCGCCTCGGGCCTGCGCTTCGGGGTCCGGCGCGAGGAGATCGCGCTCGTGGACCGTCTTGCCCGGGCGCGGGTCACGGCGGGCGGCCGGTACCACCCGGTGCCGGGCGGAATGCTCGAGACCGCCGAGAACCTCCGCCGCCGCTACGGGATCTCCCGTGAGGCCCAGGACCGGCTCGCGTTCCGCTCCCACCTGCGGGCCGTGGCTGCCCACGAGGCCGGGCGCTTCGACGAGGAGCTGGTTGGCGTCTGTGTTCGGGACGGCGAGACGGCCGTGACGAGGGACGAGCACCCACGCCCGGACGTGAGCCTGGAGGCGCTCGGCGCCCTCCGGCCGGTCCGGCAGCGGATCGACCCCGAGGCGACGGTCACGGCGGGGAACGCCAGCGGCCAGAACGACGGCGCGGCCGCCTGCATCGTGACCCACCCCGCTCGGGCGGCCGAGCTGGGCCTCGTGCCCCTTCTCCGGCTCGTCTCCTGGGCGACGGCTGGCGTCGCACCCGAGGAGATGGGCCTCGGACCCGTCCCAGCCACAGCCAAGGCCCTGGACCGGGCCAGCCTGTCGCTCGTGGACATGGACCTCATCGAGCTGAACGAGGCGTTCGCGGCGCAGGTTCTCGCCGTGACGACCGAGTGGGGGCTCGCCGAGTCCGACTTCGAGCGACTCAACGTGTCGGGGTCGGGGATCTCGCTCGGGCACCCGGTCGGGGCGACCGGTGCTCGGATCCTCGCGACCCTCGCCTACGAGCTGGCGCGCCGGGAGGGGCGCTATGCGTTGGAGACCATGTGCATCGGGGGCGGGCAGGGACTTGCCGCCGTCTTCGAGCGAGTGGGGGCGTCCTCGTGACGGGCGGACGCCGCCGGGCGCCGGTCCGCCCGAGGAGGCTCGGGTGACGACGGATCCAGAGGTTTTCGCCGAGGTGTTGGCGGCGACTCGCCGGTTCGTGCGCGAGGTCGTCGTTCCCGCAGAGGAGGAGATCGAGTCTCGCGACGAGATCCCTGCCGAGATCCGCCGGCAGGCAGCCGCCATGGGTCTCTACGGCTTCGCGCTGCCCGAGCGCTACGGGGGGCTCGGCCTCTCGATGGAGGAGGAGGTACGCCTCGTCTTCGAGCTCGGCTACACCTCGCCGGCGTTCCGCTCGATGTTCGGTACGAACAACGGCATTGCCGGGCATGTGCTGCTGCTGGCCGGGTCGGAGGACCAGCGGGTGGCGTGGCTGGCGCGCCTCGCCTCCGGGGAGGTGACCGCCGCGTTCGCGCTCACGGAGCCGGGGGCCGGGTCCGACCCGACCGGGCTCACGACGACCGCGGTGCGCGACGGCGACGGGTGGCGCCTCGACGGGACGAAGCGTTACATCACGAATGCGCCGGTTGCCGATGTGTTCATGGTCTTCGCCCGGACCTCGTCCCCGTCCGGCGCGTCGTCTCCGGAGACTCCTCCCACCCCGCCCGCCTCGGCAGCGGGCTGGCCCCCGCCCACCCTGGTCGGCTCACCTGCGGCAGCGGGCGCTCCGGCCCCGGCTCCACGAGGAGGTCGCGGCATCTCGGTGTTCCTGGTCCCCCGCGCGACACCGGGCCTCTCCGTCGGCCCGCGGGACGAGAAGATGGGCCAGCGCGGCGCCTGGACAGCAGACGTGGTGCTCGAGGGGGCGTGGGTGCCGGCAGGGTCCATGGTGGGTGCGGAGGGGACGGGGTATGCCACCTCCCTCCGCTGCCTCGCGCACGGCCGGTTGCACATCGCCGCCGTCTGCGTGGGCCTCGCCGAGCGTCTGGTCGACGAGTCCGTCGCCTGGGCGAGCACGCGTCGCCAGTCCGGCCGGGCCATCGCGACCTTCCAGCTCGTCCAAGCCATGCTCGCCGACTCTGCGACCGACCACGCCGCCGCCCGGGCGCTCGTGCTCGAAGCGGCGAGAGCCTACGACGCCGGGACCGACACCCGGGGCGGCCCGGCGATGGCGAAGTACTTCGCGTCCGAGGCGCTCGGTCGGGTGGCGGACCGTGCCGTCCAGGTCCACGGGGGGGCCGGCTACGTCCGCGGGAGCGCCGCGGAGCGGTTCTACCGTGACGCCCGCCTGTTTCGCATCTACGAGGGCACGAGCCAGATCCAGCAGCTCGTCATCGCCCGTTCCCTCCTGCGGTCGGCGGGGGTCAGCTGATGGCGCCGGGCCCGCCTCGGGTCGCCGTCATCCGGCCGGTCGAGGGGCGGGAGGGCGCGCTCGTGCGGCTGGTGGACGGCCCCCCGACGCCCGCGTGTGTCCACCTCGACGAGGCTGCTGGGTGGGACCTCTGGGCGGTGGACGAGGAGGACTGGGCGGAGGAGGGTGGCGACGGCTCGGTCGGGCTCCGCGAGCTGGCCGACCACGTGGACGAGCGCACCTGGTCGCTGGTCGCCCGGGGTGTACAGCTGGTGCGCTTCGCACGGGACCACCGCTACTGCGGCCGGTGCGCAACGGCGCTCGAGTCGGGGGAGGGATCGGGACGGCGCTGCCCACACTGTGGGCTCTCGGTCTTCCCGCGGGTCGACCCCGCCGTGATCGTGCTCGTCGAGGACGACGCCGGCCGGGCGCTCCTCGCGCGCAACGCCCGGTTCCCGGAGGGGCGGTACTCGTGCATCGCCGGTTTCGTGGAGCCGGGGGAGACCCTCGAGGACTGCGTGCGCCGTGAGGTCGCCGAGGAGGTCGGGGTCGAGCTCGACCGGGTCCGCTACGAGGGCAGCCAACCGTGGCCCTTCCCGCACTCGCTCATGGTGGCCTTCACGGCCCACTACGCCGGCGGCGTCCCGGCGGGCGACGGTGTGGAGATCGTGGACACCCGGTGGTTCGAACCGTCGGACCTGCCCTCGCTCCCGCCGCCCGCGAGCATCGCACGCCGCTTGATCGACGCCTGGCTGGTCCGCCAGGGTGGTGCGCCGAGCGAACCCGTTTCCTGGGACTGAGACCGCGCGGTCGCCGTCGCCGAGAGGCGGGTTCGGCCGGGCCGGGCCGTCTGAGGCCCGTCGGGGCCAGGCGCTATCCCTGGACGTCCAGCAGGTCGACGACGAAGACCAGGGTCTCGTTCTTCCCGATGACCGGGGGCCGTCCCGCAGCCCCGTAGGCGAGCACGGGTGGGATCACGATCTCCCGCCGACCTCCCACCCGCATGCCGGCGATGCCCTCGCCGAAGCCGGGGATCGTCTCCGAGAGCGGGAAGGTTGCCGGCTGGTTCGTGGACCAGGTCGAGTTGAACACCACCCCGGTCCGGTAGTCGACACCGACGTAGTTCACCTGCACCGTGCTCGACCTGGTGGCAAGCGTGCCGTGCCCCACGACCAGGTCGCGAACGACCAGCTTGGTGGGCGGGGCGGCCGCGTCCTTGGCCACGACGGGCGCAACGGAGAGGTCCGACGCGTGCGCGACGGCGGGGACGTCGCCCGCCTTCGCCCCGGGCGTGGCCGCCGCAGACGAGCAGGCCGCGAGCAGCAGCCCCGCAACGACGAGCCCGGCCACCAACGCGGCGCTTCGCCGGTGAGCGACGGCGGGTCGAGACGCTGCGAGGAAGCGCATTCCGCTCACGGTACTGGGTCCGACCCAAGCGCTCGCCGGCAGCGCTCGCACGAGCCGACGACCGCGAAGTGGTACGGCTCGACCTGGAAACCGAAGCGCGCCATGGCTTCGCGTGCCAGGTCTGCGAAGAGCTCCGGTCCGGCCTCGAGCTCCGCGCCACAACCGCGACAGACCAGGTGGGCGTGCGTTGCCGTCGCGAGGTGGTACATCGCCGGGCCGTGGCCGAGATGCGCGTGGCTCACGACACCGAGGTGTTCGAGCTCCTCCAGGTTCCGGTAGATCGTCGACAGGTGCACGTCCGGCGCGGCCGAGCGCACCTCTGCGGCAAGCTCCTCGGCCGTGCGATGCCCACCCGCCCGGACCAGGCACTCCACCAGCAGCCGGCGGGGAGTGGTGACCCGGGCCCCGCGTGCACGGAGCGCCTCGACGATGTCCTCGACGGCGGGACTCGGCGTTGCGGGCACGAGCCCACGTTAGGGGCGGGTGGCGTGGCGGGGAGGGACGGTGTGGGCAGGGCTGCAGCCGGCAGGGCTGCAGCGGGCAGGAACGGCGTGGCGGGGTTGTCGGGAGGGGAAGTGGGTGGGGGGGTTGCACTCGGGCGAAGCCGGGACGAGACCGTCCCGCGAAGGACGGCCCACGGCCGGGCTGGTAGGAGGGGTCCCACGGCCGGGCTGGTAGGAGGGGTTCCACTGCCGGGCCGGTACGGGTGGCGCTACGATGTGGGTCGTCGTTGGCGGGCGTAGTTCAGCGGCAGAACATCAGCTTCCCAAGCTGAGAACGCGGGTTCGATTCCCGTCGCCCGCTCTCATATAAGTGCTGGTCAGGCGCCCTTTTCGGAGGGCGCCGCTTCGTGCCTGGGTTGCGGCGTGCGCGCTACGTGCGCGAAGCGTTCCGGTCGATCCTCACCACGGAGCCGGTGGGGACCCGCTTGGCGGCTTCGAGGATGTCGTCGATGCCTGCGGCGATCTGGTGGTCGCGCTCCTCGGTGGCGTGCTGGTAGATCAGCGCGGCGCGCGGCGTCGAGTGACCGAGCCGGGCCATCAGCTCTCGGGTCGACGCGCCGGTGGCGGCGGCGAGGGTCCCGGCGAGGTGGCGCAGGTCGTGGAAGTGCAGGTCGGTCTCGCCGACGGCCTCGGCGGCCGTGCGGAACCGGCGGGACCAGTGCTGGGTGCGGATGGGGCCACCCTTGTCCGAGGTGAACACGAGGGAGGCTGGGTCGGGGCCGACCCAGGTGGCGAGGTGGCCGTCGAGGACCCCGACGAGCTCGGCGGGGATGGCGATGGTGCGAGCGCCGGCGGCTGACTTCGGCGGCCCGAGCACCCGGCCTCGTCCGACGACGGTCTGGGCTTGGCGTTCGACGCTGATCGTGCGGTGGATCAGGTCGACGTGACGGCGCTCCAGGGCGGCGAGCTCACCGGAGCGCAGCCCGGAGAAGGCGGCGGTGAGCACGAGCGCCCGGTACCGGCCGCCGGCGGTGTCTGCGATGGCTCGCACCACCTCGACGGAGGGCACGCGCCGCTCGGGGGCGCGCTCCTGGCCGGCCCCTTTGATCACGCAGGGGTTCGAGACCGTGAGCCCGTCGGCGAGCGCGGTGGCGAGGATCGAGCGCAGGAGCCGGTACGCCTTGGCTGCGGTGGTCGGCCGATCTTGGGCGATCCCCGCATGCCAGGCGCGGACCGCAGCGGTCGTGATCTCGGCGAGTGGCATCTGGGCGAAGGTCGGCAGCAGATGGCGCTTCAGGAGGCTGCGGTACAGCTCGACGGTGCGCGGGCGCAGCTCGTGGCGCTGGTCCAGCCAGGCGTTGGCGTAGGGCCCGAAGAGGACCCGGCCGCCGGCGGGGTCGACCCAGACGCCGCGCCGGATGTCCGCCTCGGTGGTGGCGAGCCACGCCAAGGCGTCGGCCTTGGCCTTGAACGTCCAGCTGGCGGTGTGCCGGGTGACCTCGTGCCAGTACGACGCCTGCCAGCGCCCGGAGGGCAGCTTGCGGACGGAGCCGAAGTGGCGTCGGCGCGAAGCCATGGGCTGATTTCCTCCCCTGGGGCGTAGCCGGCCGCGGTGGAGACAGGTCGGGGAGGAGGCTCCTTGGCGTCCCCCGGCGAGGCAGAGCCTCGAGCCAAGCCGGGATCGACCGCCCGGCCCCACAGTACCTCCCAACACGAAGGGATGACAAGGGTGTAGTTTGTCGGTCGGGTCGCGTCCCCCGCCAAGAGGGTCGCCTTACGTCTGTGGATCTACTCCCAGCGAAGGTGGCTACGCGCGTGGCTTTGGACGAGTACCCGGAGTTCCTGACGGTTGAAGAGGCGGCGGCGGTGCTTCGCATCAGCCGAACCTCCGCGTACCAGCTCGCCCAGGAGTGGAGGCTGACCAAGGGCAAGACCGGACTGCCGGTCGTGCGTCTCGGCCGGCTCCTGCGCGTGCCTCGCGCCGCGCTCGTCCGGCTGGTCGACGCGGCATCAGCGCCGACCGAGCTGATCTCTGGTCGCAGGCACCGGCGACCGGGCCCTCGATCGCCTGCGTGCCGGCAGCCCGCGCAGCCATCCCCGCCACGGCCGCCTCCTTCGCCTCCGCTGCTTCGGCTACCCCGTCGATCTCAGCTACGGCGCCGACCTCCACCACGCCGTCTACTTCGACCGTCTTCTCAGCCTCAGCGTCTCCGACGATCTACACGCCGTCGGCCACTTCCCATGGTCTTCGATCTCCCACCTTCCAAGTCGTAGACACCTCTGCACCCGGGGGTGCGCCGCGCTCCTTGCCGGCGGAGGTGAGCGCCCGGTGATGGGGTTGGCGAAGATGGCCCCGGACGGCTGGGCGTACTACGCGGCCGAGATCGCGGCGGGCGGGGAGGACTATTTCGCCGGGCACGGCGACGAGGCGGGCCGCTGGGTGGGGCGGGGAGCGGCCGCGCTGGGACTTGGCGGTCAGGTCGCCCCGGAGGCGCTAGCACGGCTATTCGGCGAGGGCCGCCATCCCGGCACCGGCGGGTACCTCGGCCACCGGCTCCCGAAGGGAGGGCCGGTCCCGGTGGCGGGATACGCGATCTCGTTCTCGCCGCCCAAGTCGGCATCGGTGCTCTGGGCGCTGGCCGACGAGACGATCGCCGCAGCGGTACGGGAGGGCCACGACGCGGCCGTCGAGGCGGCACTGGGATTCCTGCAGGACCACGCCGGGTTCACCCGGCGCGGCAAGGGCGGGGCGGTCCAGGCCGACACCGACGGGTACGTGGCCGCGGCGTTCACGCATCGCACGTCCAGGGCGGGCGACCCGCAACTGCACACCCATGTCCTGATCGCCAACAAGGTGAGGGCGTGCAGCGACGGCCGCTGGCTGAGCTTGGACGGCCGTGAGCTCTTCGAGGTGCAAAAGGCGGCCGGGCTGGTCTACAAGGCCAGTCTGAGATCCGAACTGACCGCCCGGCTCGGCGTGGCTTGGGCGGCGGTCGACGCCGATGGCGGCGGTGAGATCGTCGGTGTGCCCGAAACGGTGATCGCCGGGTTCTCGACCCGCCGTGCCCAGGTTCTGGCCCGCGGCGACGTGTTGGCGGCAGCGAGGGAGACGGCGCTGGGGCGGTCGCTGAGCGGGGCGGAGCGCGCCGAGGTCCTCCAGCTGGCCGCCTACCAGTCCCGCGCCCCCAAAGACGGCCGGACCTTCAGCACCGCCGAGCTGCGGGCCCGATGGCGGGAGCAGGCGGCCGGATTCGCGGGCGCCCCGAACGGGTGGCTCGGCGCCGTCCTGACGGCCCAGGCGCGCCCGGCTCCGAGCGCCCCCCGCCCTGGTCGTCGGCGGGCCAGGACGGCCGGCTTGGCCCGGGAGGTCCTCGCCGGCTTGGAGGAGTCGCGCTCGACGTGGGGGCGATCCGATGTCGTCGAGGCCCTGGCCGTGCGCATACTCCCGGGAGCGCTCGGCGACGCGGCCAAGGTCGCCGCCGTGGTCGACGCGGTCACCGACGCGATCCTGGCCGACCCCGACGTCGTCCGTCTCGGCGCAGACCCGGCCACGGCACCGGCCGTGCTGTGCCGCCGGGACGGGATGGCCCCCGCCGAGCGTCACGGCGCGGCCCGCTACACCACCGGGCGGGTCTTGGCCGCCGAGCAGGCCATCCTCGAACTGACCGAGCAGGGCCGGACCGCCGGCGTCGCCGTCGCGGCGGCCGACATCGTCACCCGGGCGGCCGCGGACGCCGGCCTGGGCGTCGACCAAGGCGCCGCAGTGGCCCGGTTGTGCCGGGGCGGGGAGCGGGTGGCGGTCATGGTCGGCCCGGCCGGGGCAGGCAAGTCCCGCAGCCTAGCCGCCGCCCGAGCCGCCTGGCAGGCCGCCGGTGTAGCAGTTCGCGGGGTCGCCCCCTCAGCGGTCGCAGCCGGGGTGCTCGCCGAGCAGGCCAGCATCAGCGCGGACACGCTGGCCAAGTTCCTCCTCGACGCCGAGGCCGGCCGGACCCGGCTGCTCCCCGGCGAGGTCGTCGTCTGCGACGAAGCGTCGATGGTCTCCACCCGTGACCTGGCCCGCCTCGTCACCCTCACCCACGCCGCCGGGGGGAAGGCGGTCCTCGTCGGCGATCACCGCCAGCTCGGATCGGTCGACGCCGGCGGCCTGTTCCGCCTCCTCGCCACCGACGCCCACACCGCCGAGCTCACCGCCATCCGGCGGTTCTCGGACCCGTGGGAGGGCGACGCCACCCGTCGCCTCCGCGCCGGCGACACCAGCGTGCTCTGCGAGTACGACACCCGTGGCCGGATCAGCTCCGGGGACCGGACGGCGATGCTGGACGCCGCGCACGCCGCCTGGGCGGCCGCCCGAGCCGACGGGCGCACGGTGGTGGTCATGGCGTCCGATCACGACACCGTCAACCAGCTCGCCCTACGAGCGAGGGCCGCCCGGGTTGCGGCGGGCGAGGTCGCCGCCGTTGGTATCCGCTCGGGCGGGCAGATCGTCGGGGTTGGCGACGAGGTCGTCACCACCCTCAACGACCGCCGCCTGGTCACCACCGCTGGCGGGTGGGTCCGCAACGGGGATTGCTGGCGGGTCCAATCCCACCGCCCCGACGGCACCGTGGTCCTCGACTCCCTCGACGGGGGAGGCCGGGTCACCGCCCCCGCCGACTACGCCACCGACCATTTGGCCCTCGCCTACGCCGTCACCGTCCACAAGAGCCAAGGGCTCACCGTGGACGACGCGGTCCTCGTCGTCGACACCAACACCGCAGCGGAGCACCTCTACGTCGGCATGACCCGAGGACGTCACACCAACCACGCCTACGTCGCCTGCGAACCAGTAGACACCGACCACGGCGGCCGCTGGGTACCCAGCGCCCACGACGTGCTCGCCGGCGCCCTCCGTCGGACGACCAACGAGCGCTCCGCCACCGAAACCGACCGTGACCGGCCGGACCCGGCGATCGTCGACATCCGGGCCCTCCAAGCCACGTTCGAAGAAGCCCGCCGGCGCATCGACGCCACCGCCGGCCCCGACCGCCGCGCCGAGATCGAGCGGCACCGCCGCAGCGCCGCTGGTCGCGCCGACGCCGCCCGGGCGCTGGCCGAAGCCGAGACCCGCCTCGCCCGCCTCACCGCAAGACGCCACGCCGCCGGCGAAGCCCTCGAACGAGCCGAGGCGGCCCGCCGGCAAGCCCAACAGCCCCGATTCCTCCGCCGCCCCGACCGCCAGCTGCTCTCGCGCGCCGCCGACGCCGTCAGCGCCGCCGTCCACCAGGTCCACGACGCCGACCAAGCCGTGAGGCGGGCTGACCAGGCCCTCGCCGCCGCTCGCCGCGATCACGACTGCGCCGAGAAGGCTCTCCGGGCCCTCCACGAGGCCGAGACAGCCCAAGAAGGCCGCCAAGCCTGGCTCCGAGCCCATCCCGAGGCCGTCGAGCATCTCGCTGCGCTCGCCAGGACTATCCGGCACGCCAGAACCGAGGCCAGCTCCCAAACCAGCGGTCCGGGTGGCCGCCCTCAAGAGCCACGGGTCCGTTCAGGGCCGGGGAGCAGCGGCAAAGCCCGTCGACCAGCCGCCTTCAAGGAGCTCCACGAACCCGCCCGCAGCGACCCCTGGCTCCGAGGCGAGCCCAGCGTGCAAGGGCCGGAACTCTGAGCGGTCAACGAGACTGGTGACATCGGCAGTGGACCCGTAGGGCCCTGTTTTGAGCCGCGCTCCGTGGCCGCCCCCTGCGCTACGTCGCGGTCCCATACCCGTCGATCTGGCGTCACCGGTCCCCTTCGGGAGCCCGGCGGCGGCCGGTGCCAGAAGGAACATTCGGAGTGTGCGAGCCGATCCCACCTCGGCGTCCCGACGCGAGGGCTGTAGCAGATGGGCCCCCGTCACCGAGCAGATCACCGGGCGGGTCTCATGCCGAGCGGGTGGGGGTCTAGCTCACCGAGCGATCAACCCGTCGAGCCAAAGACAATTGCACCGTGGCGTCGATGTCAACCTGGTCTGGCAGCACGGCGCGAACCTGACGCAGCGCATCGGCTCGCTGCTCGGGGGCAAGCTGGAGGTAGGCCGAGACGGTGGCCAGTCGTCCCACGAATGCCGCGGCCGTTGTCGTCGCGACGTAGCCGAGCTCACGGTGTTCGACGTCGCCAACACCGTCGATGGCGGCCATCTCCTCGATCGACCACGGATGCACGTCGACGGGGTCGTCTTCTGGGAGCACCCGCTTTTCGATCTCGTCGACCGCCGCGGACAGCTCGGGATCCTTGAGCTCGGCGGGTGCGCCGAACAGCGCCAGCACGCCGCCATCGACAAGTAGCTCGACGGCGTGGGCCCACCTCGTCGCAGGGCTGGTCCAGTGCCATGCCGCCGCCGCGTACACCAAGTCGAAGCGGGACTCGCTGCGGAAGTGCTCGAAGGTGGTTACTACCGGCCTCACGGGGAGTTCGTGGGTCACCCTCGCCAACACCTTCGCCATGTCGGCGTCGGGTTCGATCGCGGTGACCTCGATGCCGCGCGCTGCGAACGGCCGGGTTGCTTTTCCGGTGCCGGCGCCGACCTCGAGCGCCGAGCACACGGGCCGCCCGGCGTAACGCAGCACGGTGTCGACCAACTCGTCGGGGTAGTCCAGCCGGTAGCGCTCGTAGCGCTCCGCGACCGACCCGAACAGCAGTCCGCGGATGGACGTGCCGGTAGGCTGGTTCGGCTCGGTGACCATGGCCTCATGGATAGCACCGCGTTCTTGGCTGCCGGCGAACCTCCCGTCTGCCTCGCTCAGGATCCCGATCTCCGCATCCCGCCGCGGGACGCACACACGTTCGAGCCCGAATCCTCGGAGGCTGTCCCGCAGCCGGTTGCCCGGGCGGGCCAACCCGGGTTCCGTCGGTGGTTGCGGTAACCGTCGAGACGGTCGGGGAAATTGGTCGGCGGGCTTGACTCTCGTGTTGGTTGAGGCTGTTGGCTGGGGGGCGTGGAGCATCTGCTGACGATCGGGGCCTTCGGCGACCGTTGTGGTCTATCGCCGAGCGCGCTGCGGTTCTACGACCAGTGCGGCTTGCTGCGGCCCGCGGCGGTGGACGACTCCACCGGTTACCGCTACTACTCGGCCGATCAGGTGCCGCACGCAGAGCTGGTCCGGCGTCTCCGGCAGGCGGAAATGCCGATGGCGGTCGTGTCGCGCTTCGTCGCCGCTGGCCCCGTCCAGCGGCTCGTGCTGCTCGACGAGCACGTGGCGTACATGGAGGAGCGGGCCCTTTCGGTGCGCCGGGCGATAAGCGAGGTGCGCGCCCGCTTGAGCGGCGCCGAGCGGCAGGAGGCGCCGTGGGGGTGCGTGGTGCCGGCCGAACGTCTGGCGGGGGCGCTGGACGAGGTGCGCTTCGCGGTCGGCGGCGAGGACCGTCCCGATCTGGCGGTCGTGTGGGTCGAGACCAGCGATGACAGTGTGCGTGTGGTCGCCACCGACAGCTACCGCCTAGTGGTGCGCGACGTGGTTCCGTCGGCGTTGACGTCCGAAGCGGCGATCCGGGCGGCGCTGCCCGTCGCGGTGGCCGACGAGTTGCGCTCGACGTTGGCGGAGGCGAGCGGGACGGTGAGGATCCGCCAAACCGCTGGGGGCGGGATCGAGGTGGAGGTCGCAGGCCGGCTGGTTCGCCTCGTAACGGCCGAAAAGTCTTTCCCCGACTATGAGACGCTCCTGGCCGGCCTGCCTGGAGGGCACCGTGGCGTGTTCGGCCGCCGCGGCCTGGTCAGCGCGGTGGCTTCGGCACCGAGCGCAACAGTCACGCTGGTGCTCGGTGACGACGGGCTGCGTGTGCGCGGCGACGGCTGCGATGAGCTGGTCGGGGGCTGCTGGGACGGGCCGGCGCTGTCCGTCACCGTGAATCCCGTGTTCGTCTCCGAGGCCCTCGCCTCCTTGGTCGGACCCGACGTAATCATTGAGGCCAGCGACGCTCTCCGCCCGATCGTGTTGCGCTCCGCCGATGACGGTGCTTTGTCGGTGTGGACCATGCCGATCCGCTCGGCGCAGTGACCCCAATCCGAACACGGCGAGGGGTGCTGGGCAACCGCCGTTTCGCCGCCTACTGGGCGGGACAGACCGCTTCGAGCGCGGGAAATGCCCTGTCGACCCTCGCGCTGGTCTTCGCGGTTCTGTCGGTCAGCTCCTCGGCGGCCAGCCTGGGCCTGGTGCTGCTCGCCAGCCGGCTGCCGGTCATCGCGTTCAGTCTCTTCGGGGGTGTCCTCGGTGACCGCCATTCCCGCCGGACCCTCATGGCCGGCGCGGACCTCGCCCGCTGTGGCCTTCAAGCGGTGACCGCCGGCATGCTGATCTCCGGTCACGCCACCGTCTGGGACCTCGCCGCTCTCCAAGCGGGCGCCGGCGTGGCAAGCGCCGTGTTCACGCCGGCCGCCAACGGCCTCGTCGCC